>JAUNVT010000068.1:0-14231 GCA_030540655.1 Rhodobacterales bacterium | reverse complement strand
GCCCGCTCGCGCGGTCCACCTGATCAATAGCCGTCTGCACCGTCTCCCGGCCATGTCACAAAATGCAGGGGAAAAAATACGCCCTCTGTCGGCATTTTATTCGCCAGACATCCAAAATCGCCGTATTCTTCGATGATGCCCCTATGAAACAGGCGCATCACTTGACGTGTCCGGCCCGGCACGGACAATCTGGATATATCCGTGTTGAAATGCGCGGCCGCGACATCAGGCAAACCATGAAAGGCAGGCACAGAATGACAGGTCCGAGAACGACAAATGGCCGGGGTCGGCTTTTCGACAATGTTCTTGATACCATCGGCGATACCCCCTGCATCCGGATCAACACGCTCGCGCCCGATCATGTGCGCCTTTATGTCAAGGCCGAGGCGTTCAACCCCGGCGGGTCCGTCAAGGACCGCCTTGCGGTCAATGTCATCGAGGCGGCCGAACGCAGTGGGGCGCTGAAGCCTGGCCAGACCGTGGTCGAGGCGACCAGCGGCAATACCGGTATCGGACTGGCAATGGTCTGCGCTCAAAAAGGCTATCCGCTTGTCATCACGATGGCCGAGAGTTTTTCGATGGAGCGGCGCAAGCTGATGCGGATGCTGGGCGCTCGGGTCGTGCTGACGCCGCGCGCCGACAAGGCCATGGGCATGTATCGCAAGGCAATCGAGCTGGCTGAAAAGAACGGCTGGTTTCTGGCGCATCAGTTTGAAACCGAAGCCAATGCGCAGATCCACGAAACAACGACGGCGCGCGAGATCATCGGGGATTTCAAAGGCGGACGACTGGATTATTTTGTCTCGGGATATGGCACAGGCGGCACCGTGACCGGCGTGGCCCGCGCGCTGAAACGTGAGCGACCTGAAACCCGGATCATCCTGAGCGAGCCGACCGAAGCCCCTCTTGTCGGCAGCGGCCATCCGCAAGAGCGTGCACCCGATGGCACTGCCGCGTCCAGTCATCCCGATTTTGGCCCCCATGCCATTCAGGGCTGGACGCCCGACTTTATCCCGCTGATTTTGCAAGAGGCTATCGACAATACTTACTATGACGACCTCATCCCCGTCAGCGGCCCGGATGGCATCGCGTGCTCCAAAGATCTGGCGCAGAAGGAGGGGATCTTTACCGGCATTTCCGGCGGCGCCACTTTTGCAGCAGCCCTTCAGGTCGCCGCCCGCGCCGAACCGGAATCTGTTATCCTGTGCATGCTGCCCGACACCGGCGAGCGTTACCTGACTACACCGCTGTTCGACGGGATTTCCGAAGACATGACGGAGGCCGAAAGGGCTCTGTCCCTCTCGACCCCCGGCTACCAGATGTAGCAGGGAACGACTCAAAGCGCGGAGAGCTGTTACAGACGCTCCTCAATGCCGTGGGAGGAAACCTTTAGGCCTGCGGCGTTCCCCTCTGCCGGGACCTCGGCTGCGCGTATGCCTTTGATTGCCAATGCCCGCCCTTCCGCGGGAGCGGCGTTGAAGTGTCAGGCAATCCGCGCGCCGGATATGGCCAGTGGGATCAGTTCGCCATGCGCAAGCTGGCGCAGGCGGGGCGTGATGCCAGTGTTTTGCAATGCATCCGCCGAAAGACTTCCAGGAGGGCTGGGCAGAACGCACATGGCAACACGATGATCTCGCCCTGCCAAGGCTTCATCAGCACCGCGCTGCCTCTCCTTTACACGTCACTCCTCGGGCAAGGCATAAGCAATGACCGCGTCACCCAGCTTGGTCCCGACATAGCCATGCCCCCCCGCGACAACGACAAGGTATTGGCGCCCGTCGCGGCCCATGTAAGTCGCGGGCGTCGCCTGTCCTCCGGCAGGAAGGCGCGCTTTCCAAAGCTCATCCCCCGTCGCAAGATCATAGCCACGGACATAATAATCCACCGTTCCCGAAAGAAACGCGACGCCACCCCCGGTTGCGATCGGTCCCCCGATGCCGGGCACGCCGGTTTCAAGCGGTAAGGGCACAGGAGACATGTCGCGGACAGTGCCGTTGACATGCTGATACACGGTCTCGCCTGTGGTGAGGTCGATCCCGGCCACATAGCCCCAGGGCGGTTGCTGGCAGGGCAGCCCGATGCGCGACATGAATGGCTTGAGCACGGCGGCATAGGGCGTGCCGAAATTCTCATTTCCCATCGGAGCGCCCTCGCGCGATACAATCAGATCCAAGGTATCGGGGCGTTCATAAAGTGTCGAAATGAAACCCAGATAAACCGGCATGGCAAAAGCAATGCCACGCGCCGGATCGACCGCGACGCCGCCCCAGTTGAACACGCCAAAGCTGCCCGGATGGGTCAGCGTACCGTTCAGACTGGCAGGGGTAAAGCGCCCTTCGTAGTTGAGGTTGGCGAAATCGATACGGCAAAGCATCTGGTCAATCGGCGTCAGGCCCCACATCTGCGCGCCGGTAACGGGCGGCGGCGCAAAGGAAATGGCCGAAACCGGCTGCGTCGGTGACGGCTTTTCGCCCGGCACCGCGTTTTGCGACACTGCGACCTCGGTCACGGGCAGCACCGGCTCGCCGGTGGCGCGGTTTATCACGAAGATCTCGCCTTGTTTGGTCGCCTGCACCAGCGCAGGGACGGTCGCGCCGTTGATTTCCAGATCGACAAGGCTGGGCTGCGCGGGCACGTCATAATCCCAGATGTCGTGATGCACCGTCTGGTACACCCATTCCACCGCGCCTGTAGCCGCATCCAGCGCCAGCACCGAGGTACCGAACCGCTCGTCATTCTCGGTGCGGTCAGCGCCGTATTGATCGGGTGAGCCGATGCCCATCGGCAGATAAACGAGGTTCAACTCCGGATCGAAACTGCCGACGCTCCAGTTGTTCGGCACGTTCTGGGTGAAGGTTTTGCCCGCCGTGATGGGGCTGGTGTCGTCCGGGTTGCCAGGATCGAAGTTCCACACCAGCCGGCCCGTGCGGATATCGAACGCCCGGATCGCGCCCGAGGGAAGCCTGTCTGAAATGTTGTCATCAACGCTGCCGCCCACGACCACCACCTTGTCCGTTATCACCGGCGGCGATGTGCTGTAGAACGCGGTCGGCGAGATATTTGGCATCCCCACCCACAGGTTTACGGTGCCGTCATCGCCGCCAAAACCGGGGCAGATCGTGCCGGTCTCGGCGCTCAAGGCAATCATGCGGGCATCGCGGGTCGGCAGAAAGATGCGACGCAAACAGTCGGCGCGGATCGGCGACGGCTCAAGCGGCGCGTCGTCGTCGACCTCCGGATTTGGGTCACCCTCGTCTGCGGTGCCGGCAACGATGTTCTGCGACACGCCTGCGGCCTTGATCGTGACACTGGCCGAACTGGCCGCGATGAGTGCTGCCGCTTCCTCCTTGGTCGGCGGCGCATCACCGGACACCTCCCAGCCCAGCCCGGTCGCGTCATGATAGGCAAGCCCCCGGCAGGTGGTGTAATGCGCCAGGATCGGCGTCAAACCCTCCAGCACCGGAGCGAAACGCCAGCGTTCTTCGCCAGTGACAGGATCAAGGGCGATGACTTCGCTTTTGGGGGTGCAGAGATACATCGTATCTTCGACGATCAGCGGGGTCGATTCCAGCGCGGTTCCGGGCAAATCCTCATGAATGTCGCCCGCGTGATACTCCCACGCGACCTCAAGATCGGCCACGTTGTCACGCGTGATCTGGGCAAGCGGCGAATAGCGCTGGCCCGCCGCAGTGCGCCCATAGGACGACCATTCCCCGTCCTCGGCCTCGGTGGATGAAACCGGCTGCGCCTCCATGCGCGTGTCGGCAAACTGGCCGCGCATGTCATAGGGCTGTGTCACCATTGACACGATGGCAACGATAGTCGCGATGGCGATGCTTCCGGCAAGGGCAACACCTTCAACCCCATAATTGCGGAACCCCACCGTGCCCCGCGGCAACGCCCGTACGACCGGGGGCAGCAAAAGGAACAGGCCCAGCAGCACCAGCACCCCGCCGCGCGGGGCAAGGCCCCACCAGTAAAGACCAACCTCATAAACGCCCCAGCCAAGCGCATAAAGCAGCGCCACGCCATAGATCACCAGCCCACCCTTGCGCCCTCCGAAGAGCAGCAAGGCAGAGATCACCAGAAGCGCCCCCAGCAGGATATACCCCTTGGTACCCTCGAGTGAGGCAAGCCAGAGGCCGCCGATTGTCAGAAACGCCCCAATGATAAAAATGATAAGGGCCAGAATAAAGCGTATCATGAGAATATTTCTTCTTTTGAGAATGCGGAATGTGTTTGATCGCCGCCATACAGGTTGGTAATAGCATCAAGTCGCACCACGATAAAAGCGGCAGCAAATGCGCCTGCCAATGTCAGGACGATGCGGGTAAAGCTTACATGGCCCAGATGCTGAGTGGACAGCGCCCCGGCGACCAACGGGAGCATGACGGAAAATTCGTATCGGTAGATCACGCTCCGTTTGGCATCTTGCTTGCGAAAACAGACCCGTCAGAAAGATAAGACCGAACGGGATCGGTAAATGCTGCGAAAGCACCGCAGGCGCAACCGCCGTATTGTGCTATACTGTGCCGTGAAATTGTGTCGTGACGAAGAGGTGAACGGCCCGCACCCACTGCTCAACAAACAGCGGATTATGAAAAGCAACTGTTTAGTATTGACGGACAGCCACATCAGTTATCTCAGCGTTTCAATGATCCCTCGGCAGCCAAATTTGATGATCTGCCCGCCCGGCACGCCGTCAGGAAACCAGAACCGATTGGGATTCGGTCAGGATGGTATAAAGCGTTGCAGGATCGGGATTGGCCCGAAGTTTCGCGCAAAGCTGAGCGTCGCGTAGCGTGCGCGACACCAGTGCAAGTGCTTTCAGATGCTCAACTCCGGATTCGCGTGGTGCGAACAGCGCAAAGGCCAGATCGACAGGCTGACGGTCCACTGCATTGAAGCTGATAGGTTTTTCCAGCAGCACCAACACACCTACAACGCGGTCGATATCATCCAGACGCGCGTGCGGGAGCGCTACACCATGCCCGACTCCCGTTGGGCCCAGCGACTCGCGTTCCAACAGCGCATCTATTGCGGCCTGCGCGTCCACACCATAGACGGCGTGAGCGATATCGCCCAGCTCGTGCATGAGACGCTTTTTACTGGATGCGGCGGCCAGCACGCGAACGGCCCCTGGCTTCAGGATCATGGGAATATCCACTCACTGCTCCGACGGCCGGGTCCGCGAGATATCAGCCCCGCATCACCTGACCTGTTTTACGGATCAATCCACCCGATATTGCCGTCATCACGGCGGTAGACCACATTCAACCCGCTTTTTGCCTCGTTTCGAAACACCAGAACAGGGGCCCCGGCCAGCTCCATCTGCATCACGGCCTCTCCGACGGAGAGGGACGGGATCTGCGCCTCCATTTCGGCGACGATGATGGGCTGAAGACTTTCGGGCTCCGATTCCGATCCTTCGGCGTCTGAGGCGAGGATATACGAGGAGGCCCCATAATGTTCAACAGGCTGTGAACGATCCTTGTGATGATCCTTCAGGCGGCGCTTGTAACGGCGCAGCTGCTTCTCCATCTTCTCGCATGCGGCGTCGAACGCCGCATATATTTCATGAGCCTTGCCCGATGCCTGCGCCGATAGTCCGGTGGACAGATGGATGACCGCTTCGCACGCATATTCGCTGGCGGTTTTGGAAAAGACCACGTTCGCATTCACAGGACGCTCGGCATATTTTGCCAGCGCTTCGCCCATCTGGGTTTTCACATGGGTTTGCAGGGCTTCGCCAATATCGATCTGTTTGCCAGAGATTTGATAGCGCATGGTGTCTCCTTCAAAAGGCGCGCCTGTCCGGACCCGATGTGGCTATCGCCCCTCGGGCTATATGGAAGGGCTGCTGAGAAATGGCATTTAGTTAACACTTTCAACGTGGATAGTCTCAAAGCACGCGTGTTGGGCTTCCAGATGCCATACCTGATTGAGCCGTTTTCCGGCCGTTTTGTCAATGAGGATCACAGCCACATGGACGAAATCAGCCGATATTTGTCAGGATATGCGGAAGTTCTCGCCGAGGTAGACGCGGCGCACGTTTTCGTTTTCCACAACCTCGGTCGGGGTGCCTGACATCAGCACCTTGCCATCATGCAGAATATAGGCGCGATCCACGATCTCCAGCGTCTCGCGTACATTATGATCCGTGATCAGCACCCCAATTCCGCGTTTTTTCAGATCTGCAACAAGATGCCGGATATCCGCAACACTGATAGGATCGACCCCGGCAAAGGGCTCGTCCAGCAGAAGGTATTTTGGATCGGCGGCAAGGCTGCGCGCGATTTCGACGCGCCTGCGTTCGCCGCCCGACAGGGCCATGGCAGGAGCGCGGCGCAGATGTTCAACCGTGAATTCCGACAGCAGCTCTTCCAGCCGCTCACGGCGTTTGTGCGAATCCTTGATGGAAATGTCGAGAATTGCCAGAATGTTGTCTTCGACAGACAATCCGCGAAAAATTGACATTTCCTGCGGCAGGTAGCCTACCCCCATCTTGGCCCGGCGATACATGGGCAGGTTCGTGACATCGCGGCCATTGATCGACACAGACCCGCCTTCGGGATAGATGAGCCCCGCGATCGCGTAAAACGTTGTCGTCTTGCCCGACCCGTTCGGCCCCAGAAGTGCCGCTACCTCGCCTTGGCGCAGCCGCAGGGATACATCGCGAATCACAACGCGCTTCTTATAGCTTTTGCGCAGGTTCCGAACGACAAGTCCCGACAGGTCGGCGTCACTGCCTTCGGCGATTTGAAGTCTTGGCCGTGTCACTGCGGCGCCTCGGATTGCAGTACGGTTTTGACATTCCCGTTCATCCTGGCAGTGCCTGCCACTGTATCGACCGCCATCTTGTCCGACGTCAGCACGGTGGTGCCCTGCACCAACAGAACATCACCCGCCATATCGATCATGCCTGTCTGCACGTCGTAATCGGCCTCGCGTGCCTCGGCGGCATCTTCGCCGCTTACCAGCGTCACGCCGCCGGTGGCCGACAGGCTTGAGATGCCCGAACGGTCCTGCAGATAAACCACCAGAACGCGCGGTGCGGACAGGCGCATCTGGCCCTGCCCGATTACGACATTTCCGGTGAAGATGGCGGTGCCGTCGGTCTGATCCACGTCAAGATTTTCGGCCGTCACCTCGACGGGCAGGTCACTATCCTGCGCGGTGGCCCCAAAAGCCACCTGCATACCCTGGGCCTGCACCATGCCGCCAATACAGGCAGCGCAGATGAGAACGATCGCTGGAAAAAAACGCGCCACGGCAGTCAGTCCTTTGACTTTGCAGGAATGTATATCAGTTTAACTCCCTGCGTGAACCGCAAATGTGCAATGCCCGTATCGGGATCGGAAGTCAGCAGCATGCGCCCCGCACTCAGATCACCGGGCGGGCCTGTGCCGGTTACGGCGCCCGGCGTTTCCGCGTAAAGCGTGGTGAGCGCGGTATCGATACTGTCGGTGCGCATGACATAGCCTGTGGTCGTCTCGAACAGAACATCTCCTTCCAGCGTGGCCATCATTTCGGCCTGATTGGCGATGCCGCTGCGGGACGTGATATCGACCTCGCCTCCCCCGTTCAGGCTCAGCCTGGCCTGCGCCTCGTCCGCCAGATAGAGGTCCGGATTTTGCAGGTCGGGACGAACCGATTGCGCCTGAAACAATATTTCCTCACCCGTTGGCGTGACCCCGGCAAAATTGGGGTTTGTTGCGCCCTGATCATGCGCGCGCTGGGCCAGATCGACATCCGCAACGGGCATCTGGTTGTTCAGATCCACCTTGCGCGACAACAGGAACAGGGTCGACAGCAGGCCCAGCGCGACCAGCGGCAGGATGATCTTGGCCCAGTTGACCAGACGCGTGTGAAAATTGTCGCCCCGGAAAATCAATGTGCGAATATGTCCTGTTCGGGCCAGCCCGCCAGATCCAGACTGGCACGGGTCGGCAGAAAATCAAAGCAGGCCTGCGCAAGATCCATCCGCCCCTCGCGGACCAGCCTGTTGTTCAACTCGGCCCGAAGGCGGTGCAGATACAGAACGTCCGACGCCGCATAATCCAGCTGCGCCGCGCTCAGCTCCGCCGCACCCCAGTCCGAGCTTTGCTGCTGTTTGCTGATATCGACCCCGACAAGCTCCTGAAGCAGGTATTTCAGCCCGTGCCGGTCGGTATAGGTGCGGATCAGCTTGCTGGCGATCTTGGTGCAATAGACCGGCGCGGTGACGGCGCCAAAGGCGTTCTGCATCGCCGCGATGTCGAACCGGCCAAAATGGAACAGTTTCAGCACGTCGGGATCGGTCAGCATGGCGCAAAGGTTCGGCGCTTCTGTCTGGCCGCGCGCGATCTGCACCAGATGGGCATTTCCGTCGCCGCCCGACATCTGGACCAGGCATAACCGGTCGCGATGCGGGTGCAGGCCCATCGTTTCGCAATCGATGGCTACCACTGGGCCCAGATCCAGCCCGTCCGGCAGATCACCTTGGTACAAAGTGTTCGTCATGTCGGTTCCTTCGCGTCGTTTGACCTGCGATATATACGATAGATCAAGAGGGCTACCAGTATCAGCCAGCCCTCATCTGCCCTTCGCTACCGCGCCAACCTTGCGTATTTCCTGGCGCCTCAATCTTCGCCTTCGAATTTGCCGCGCAAGGCCTTGATATCACCGCGGACCTTCTTGGCCTTCAGCCTGCGGCGTTTGGAGCCAAGCGTCGGGCGCGTGGGAATGCGGGGCTTGGGTCTTTCAGTGGCCTTGCGGATCAGGGCAACCAGACGGTCGCGGGCAATGTCCCGGTTGTGCGCCTGATGCCGCGTTTCGTCGCATTGGATGATCAGCGTGCCCTCCAGCGTCCAGCGCCGCCCCGCCAGACGTTTCAGGCGTCTTTTGACGGGATCGGGCAGGTTGGGAGACCGTTCCGCCTCGAACCGCAGCTCGACCGCGCTCGAAACCTTGTTCACGTTCTGCCCGCCGGGGCCGCTGGAGCGCACGAATTGCTCGGTCAGCTCCCAGTCTTCGATGGTTATGGTGTCTGTAATGCGCAACATCCGGCCAACCTATCGCGCCGCTCGGCAAATCGAAAGGGCCGCCCCATGTCGGGACGGCCCTCTAGAAGTTTTTCGGAGGCGGGCCGGTTAGGCGCACCAATCAGGATTTACACATATCCGAGGGCTGCCTCAGATATTGTCCTCCCTGACTGTTCCGACACCTCGCTCCAATACCTCTATAGACACTGGGCCACCTCCTTTCACTTGTTGAACTCTTCCACAGCCTGCCAGAAATTTCTGATATGTCAAAGCAAATTTTCGCGCGGTTCAGCGGGATTGCAAAATGCCGACACATTGCTGTGGCAGGTCGGCCAATGTCAGCTCGCGCTGCGGCTTTGGCTTTGGCGCATTCGGGTCTCGCGGTCGGGGCTTTGGCGGGTTCAGGATGTTGTTCACCCATTCCTGCGCCTCACGGCAGCCATCGCCCGGTGGCGGCGCGTCCTGATCAACGCATCCGCCAGCTCCGGTGGGGCAGGCAAGGCGCACGTGAAAGTGATAATGATGGCCCCACCACGGCCGGATCTTGCGCAGCCAATCGCGGTTTCCTGTCTCGTCGTTGCACATCTGCACCTTGGCGCCCGGGAAAATGAAGATCCGCGCCACACGCGGATCGCTGGCAGCCGCCTTCAGCAGCTCGTGCTGGCCGCGCGTCCAGCCCGAATTGACATAGGCCCCGTTGGCCCGGCGCAAGGAGGTCGCCGAAAGGTTCTCGCGCTCGTTTATGGTGAGGTTCAGACGTGGCGGCGGCGTCAGCCAGATATCGGCATCCAGCCCGATCTGATGCGAGCGGTGTCCGCTCAGCATCGGGCCGCCGCGTGGCTGGCTCATATCCCCGATATAAAGCCCATTCCAGCCCATGCGTGCCGCCTTGGCCGAAAGCCCGGTCACGAAATCCACCAGTTGCGGCTGGCCCCAGTTGCGGCCCCGCGACAGGCGCATCGCCTGCCATGTCGGCCCTGTTTGCGCCAGTTGGACGCCGCCCGACATGCACCCTTTGGCATAGCTGCCGAAGGGCGCGGGCGCCTGCCGCGATGCGGTGCGCGCGGCACCGAAAAACTGCCTGGCCTCCTGCCCCTGTGCCAGTGTGGGTGCCAGTGCGGGCAGTGCCAAAGTGGCGGCGGCAAGCGCAAGCGCCCTGAGATAAGATATCATTTACCGTGATCCCCCTGAGGTTTCACCCAGACTAACAGCACCAGACCGAGCAGGAAAAGCCCGATCAGGGGGCTGACACCAATCTGCTGGCTGCCCGTCGCCGCCGTCACCGCCCCGATCAGCGCGGGCGCGATAAAGGCCGTCGCCTTGCCCGCCAGCCCGTAAAGACCAAAGGATTCGGCCATCCGGTCCTGCCGCGCCTGCCGTACCATCATCGTCCGGCTGGCCGATTGCAGCGCACCACCCGCCGCGCCGATGACGCCGCCGCAAACATAAAACAGCACATCCGGCAAATGCGATCCGGGTGCCAGATCCATCCAGAACACCCGCGCGCGCGAGACGAACACGATGGCGACGGCAACCGCCAGCAAGGCCAGAATGGCGGCAGCGATCACCGGCTTTGGCCCGAACCGGTCATCGGCATGCCCGCCCGCCCATGCGAAAACCGCACCTGTAACCAGCGCGAGAATACCGAAGATACCCACCTGCACGACATCCCAGCCCAATACGCCCGCCGCATAGATGCCGCCAAAGAAATACATTCCGTTCAGCGCATCACGATAAAACATCGAGGATGCCAGATAAGCCAGCAGCGATGGGGTCTGCGGCAAATGCCGAAGAGTATGCGCCACGCGGTTCAGCGCCAGCCGTACGGACAGCTTACCGTGCTTCTGTGGCGCGGACTCCTTGACCCACAGGAAGAAGGGCACCATGAACACGGCATACCAGATCGCCGTCAGCGGCCCGACAAACCGCGTCCCCTCCCGCGCCGCCGGATCAAGGCCGAGAGCCGGGCTCAGCCCCAGAAGCGTCTTGCCGGTGCTCGCGCTTTCAGCAAAAAACAGCAGCATGATCAGCAGCGCAACCAACCCTCCGACATAGCCGAAAGCCCAGCCCGCACCGGATATTCGCCCGATTTTCCCGGCATCCCCCAGATCGGGCAGCATCGAGTTGGTAAAGATGGTGGCAAACTCCATCCCGATCATGCCCAACGCGAAAAAACCCAGAACCAGCGTCAGGTTTGCCGCCCCCGGCGCTGCCCACCAGATCCCAGAGGCGCCGACAACATACATGCCGGAAAACACCCAGATCCACCGCATCCGCGCACCCGAACGATCGGCCAATGCTCCCAGCACAGGCGCGCCGAGAGCAATGACGATTCCGGCACCGGCAATGCCTGCGGCCCAGAGAGCCTGCGCACGCGCACCATCGCCGATCAACTCCTTGACATAAGGGGCAAAGATGAAGGTGATCAGCAGCGTGTTATAGGGCTGGCTCGCCCAATCGAAAAAGAACCAGCCCCAGACACGCCGCCGGGTCTTGTCAAAACTCATGCCGTTCTCCGATCAGTGGGATCCGCACCGGCTCCGGTATGGCAGCCCGGTCGCGGCGGCGGCAAGCGGTTCCTGCACCGGCCTGCCCTTGCGCTTTGGGCCAGCGCCGCTTACCTGCAAGGCGTCTTCGGGAAGGGTGATTTCGACATGCTGGCAATTTACGGACCGTTGCAACTGATCCTCAGCGTCATCTATTTCGTGATGATCGTGCATATCATCATGAGCTGGCTGATCAATTTTCAGGTTCTGAACCTGCGCCAGCCGCTGGTCGCGCAAATCTGGGAGGGGCTGAACCGCCTGCTGGAGCCGATCTACCAGCCGATCCGGAATATCCTGCCCAATACGCGTCCCCTGGATCTGGCGCCGCTGGTTGCCCTGATCGTGGTGATTTCGCTGCGCGCCTACGTGCTGCCGGTCATCTTCGGCTTTGCCTGATCCCGATGCGGCCCTTGCCCGCCGAATCGGAGTGTGAAAATATTCCGGAACGGGCCACACCGCCCAGCCTTGCAGGATGCCTCCTATGCCCGCCGCCGCCACCCTTCTGAGGGACATCTTTGGGTTCGACGCTTTCCGTCCCGGTCAGGAGGAGATCGTGACCGCCGTGGCGGACGGGCGCAACGTGCTGGCGATCATGCCCACGGGCGGCGGCAAATCCTTGTGTTTTCAGTTGCCCGCGCTGATGCGCGACGGCGTCACCGTCGTCATATCTCCCCTGATCGCCCTGATGCGCGATCAGGTACGCGCCTTGCGTGCCGTGGGGGTGGAGGCGGGTGCGCTCACCTCGGGCAATACCGAGGAGGAAGCCGCCGAGGTATGGCAGGCCTTGGAAGAAGGGCGGCTCAAGCTGCTTTATATCGCGCCCGAGCGGTTGGCGGCCGGATCGGCCATGGGGATGCTGCGGCGGATCAATGTGTCGCTGATCGCGGTGGACGAGGCGCATTGCGTGTCGCAATGGGGCCATGATTTTCGCCCCGATTATCTGCGGATCGGCGCGCTGCGCCGCGCCTTGCGCGTCCCGCTGGCCGCCTTCACCGCGACCGCCGACGCCGAGACGCAGGACGAGATCATCGAAAAGCTGTTCGATGGTGCCGCGCCCGAGCGGTTCCTGCACGGGTTCGACAGGCCGAACATCCATCTTGCCTTTGCGGCCAAGGACGGGCCCCGCCGCCAGATCATGGATTTTGCCAAAAAGCGCAAGGGCCAGTCCGGCATCGTCTATTGCGGCACGCGGGCGCGCACCGAATCGCTTGCGCAGGCGCTGCGCGAGGGAGGGCATAACGCCGTCGCCTATAATGGCGGGATGGAGGCGGATGCACGCCGCCACGTCGAAAAGCGGTTCAACAGTGAAGACGGCCTCATCGTGGTCGCCACTGTCGCCTTCGGAATGGGCGTGGACAAGCCCGATATCCGCTGGGTCGCCCATGCGGACCTGCCCAAATCCATCGAATCCTACTATCAGGAAATCGGCCGCGCGGGACGCGATGGTGCCCCGGCCGAAACGCTTACGCTTTATGGCCCCGATGATATCCGCCTGCGCCGCTCGCAGATCGACGAAGGGCTGGCCCCGTCCGAGCGCCGCATGGCCGATCATGCGCGCCTTAACGCTCTTCTTGGTCTGGCCGAGGCGCTGGAATGCCGCCGCGTCAACCTTCTCGGCTATTTTGGCGAGCAGACCGGCCCCTGCGGCAATTGCGACCTTTGCGACACGCCCCCCGTTACCTTCGACGGGACCGAGGCGGTGCGCAAGGCGCTGTCAGCAATTCTGCGCACCGGCGAATGGTTCGGTGCGGGCCATCTGATCGACATCCTCACCGGCAAGACGACTGACAAGGTCCGCCAGCGCGGACATGACGCGCTTCCCACATTCGGCGTGGGCAAGGACATGTCGAAATCCAGTTGGCAGGCTGTATTCCGTCAGATGATGGGCCACGATCTGGTCCGCCCCGATCCGGACCGCCACGGAGCGCTGCGCATGACCGACCCCGCAGTGCCGATCCTGAAGGGCGAAGGGCAAGTAACCTTGCGCCGCGACACGATGCAATCGGGCGACCGCAGCCCGGCGGTCAAGGCGCTGGTGTCAGACGAGGACGCGCCGCTGCTATCCGCTTTGAAGGCCAGAAGACGCGCCTTTGCCGAAGCGCAGAACGTGCCCGCCTATATCGTGTTCAACGACCGGACCCTGATCGAAATGGCCGAAATGCGCCCCGCAACGCTGGACCAGATGGCCCGAATTGGAGGGGTCGGCGCGAAAAAGCTGGAGCAATATGGCAATGCTTTCCTGTCGGTCATCAATGGCGACGCAGCGCAGATACACCCTGCCCGCCGCAAACTGGCCGGACAAGCGGCGGGCAGCATCTATGACCGCCTGATCGAGGCACAACAGCAATTGGCGCGCGGTGCCGAAGGACATGAAAAACCGCTTAGCTGCCCGGCCAACCTGATCACCCGCATCGCCGAAACACGTCCCCGCGACGCGGCGCAGATGGCCCGCATATTGGGCGACAAACGTGCCGAACGATTTGGCCCCGCCTTTCTTGAGGTGCTTCAGGACGCGGATCAAGTATAACAGAGGACTTCAGTGCAGGGCACTGATCGGACCGTTCGTCCGTCCGTGTCGACCCCTGCGCGATTGGGGCGAATCATTTTTAGCTGTCCATACCCGGCATCTGGTGGATCGGCTTGAGATCGAAACTGACCGGCT
>JAUNVT010000290.1 GCA_030540655.1 Rhodobacterales bacterium | reverse complement strand
ATGCTAAATACAGTGTTAAGCTTTTTTTTAGGTCATTTTCCTAATTTCAATCAGCATGTTACTTGAATCGCTGGTAACTAAAAACACGAATGTGCCTGTATGGTAACTGAAAACACGAACCCATTGACCCCCCTTTTGCCTGATCGTCACCCTCAGCATGATCTGTTCATCTGCGATGTTGCGGATGCTGTTCTCAAGGATGTGATGCAGCACATGGAGCATCCGTTTTATTCGCTATCTAAGAAGCCTGAGACTTCTGTAAAGCGCTATCGGAATGGCGAGCACTGGCTGGAAATCACCCCGAGCGTCAAGGGGTTGGCAACCATCTATGATAAAGACATCTTGATCTACTGTATTAGCCAGATCATGGCGAAACTGAAGCGCGGAGAACCGGTTTCACCCCGTGTCCGGATCAATTCCCATGAGCTTCTGATCTTCACAAACCGAGGCACCAGTGGCCGGGAATATATCTCGCTCATGGATGCACTCGATCGTTTGGAAGGAACGCGGATCAGAACAAACATTGTCTCGGGCGATGAGGAACAAATTGACGGGTTCGGACTGATTGACACGTCTTCTATTCGCAGGAAGCAGGGTCTCGACGGTCGCTTGCTCTGGTGTGAGGTGAAGCTGTCTGATTGGGTGTTTAACGCGATCAGGAACGAAGAGGTCCTGACTCTTCACCGTGACTATTTTCGCTTGCGCAAGCCGATCGAACGCCGCGTTTATGAACTCGCGCGCAAGCACTGCGGCCAGCAGAAGAGCTGGAAGATCAGTCTGAAGCACCTGCTTATGAAGTCTGGGTCACAAAGCCCCGAGAAGCGATTTCGTCAGATGATCAAGCAATTGGCCGTCCATGATCACCTGCCAGATTATCAGGTCTTCTTCGATGATGAAGCGGATATGATTATTTTCACCAATCGCGGAACGATGACCCCTGCCCCTCTTATCGAAGGGTATATCTCAGCATTGAAATCAGAAACCTATGTTCGTGCGCGACAGGCGGCGCCAGGCTGGGATGTGCGGCATCTCGAAAGCGAGTGGAGAGACTGGATTATTGAACCTCCTAGGGATGTGGATGCTGCGTTCGTCGGGTTCTGCCGGAAGTGGTTTGAGAAACGCGGAAGACCCTAATTAGATATAAAATCGGTTATCTATTTAAAACCGGTACGCGATTTTATTTCGGTGTTGGAATTGTTCTCGGTAACTGATATATATCCGGTAACAAAAATAGTAGTAGGCCGCGAAATGCCAGTTATCGTCATGGCGAGCCCCAAGGGAGGGGTTGGAAAGTCTACATGCGCTGTAATCCTTGCGTCAGAATTTGCCCGAATGGGAGCTGAAGTAACGGTCCTAGATTGTGACCCCAACAAATCGTTAACCCGTTGGGCCTCCCACGGGTTACCGAAAGGCGTGACGCTTTGTGGGGATATAGGACGCTCCGAGATCGTTCCGACGATCCGGACATCAGATGGTGATGGCCAAATCGTAATTGTCGATCTTGAAGGCGTGGCATCGCAGCTCGTCAGCCGCGCCATCTCCCAAGCTGATTTGGTCATCGTCCCGATGCAGCCAACGGCGCTTGACGCTGAGATTGGCTCGGAGGCCTTGGCTTTGGTCCGCGAAGAGGAAGATGCGCTTGGGCGCTCAATTCGCCATTCCGTTGTTCTGACCAAAACTAGCGCAGCTGTTAAGAGCCGTGTCCAGAAAGAGCTTGAAGTGCAACTGCGTCGGGCAGGGATCGACGTGATCGAGCCATCACTGGTCGCCCGCGCGGCATTTTCCGAGCTTTTCGCCTATGGTGGTGATCTCACCGCGATGATGAATGACCCCGACATGGTAACCGGCGGCAAGGTCGATAAGGCATTGGAAAACGCCAAGGGCTTCACGGAGGCTGTTTATGAACGGCTCAAATAGACTTTCCGGGCTGAAAGCCCGCCCAAAAGACACAAGTGTCGAAGAAGTTCGCCGTGTAGATGAGGTGGGGGAGGCGAGGGGATTTCTAGACCGAACCCCACGCAAGAAGCCTGGTCGCAAGCCAAGCCCACGTACCCATCAACTGCACCCGAAAGTCTTCCCTGAAGTGGGAGAAGCGATTGCCACTGAGGCAGAGCGCCTTGGCATCACACAAGGACAGTTAATAGAAAATATGTGGGAAGAATATCAAAAGATGGGGCGCTGAGCCTTTGAATTTTCAGTAATGGAACCGCAGCTGCGCAACCTCTAGGCTCTGGCTGTCGCCAGAGCCGCTGACCCGGTAGACCATTCCATCTTCCTGAGAAATCCGCCGTGACCACCAGCCGGTCAGATCGCCCTTCAAAGGTTCCGGCT
>JAUNVT010000067.1 GCA_030540655.1 Rhodobacterales bacterium | reverse complement strand
AACGCGACACGCTCTAGATCCAGGCTGATTTGTATCGCCGCGTTCCGGTTCATCTTCACTTTGGACGCACTATTCTCAACGGGATCGGCAGCTTTCCGTCAAAGTGGATGACACTGCTTTCCAGCATATAGGTCGCCTCCACGCGAATCAGGCTGCGCCTTCCTCTTTGACGAAATCGTCTTCTTCGGCAAGCGTGTCGGAAATGAGAACCCGCTCTGCACAGCCTTTGGGATCCTCGAACTGATCGTGCCGCAATGCCCAGGCAAAAGCTCCAAGGCCGATCAAGCCCATCCCGATCGAGATGGGTATGAGAATCATGAGGCTCATGGCTCGAACCGTCTGATCGCCTTGTAGGCGTGCCAGGTGCCGTGGCCCAGCACCGGGAAAACCACCGCAAGTCCAATCAGTCCCGTCACTGCGCAAATCGCGAGGCCAGCGGCGACGATGGCCCCCCATGTCAGGGCGGGCGCCAGGTTGTGTGTGGTCATGGAAAAGCTGAGGCCAAGTGCTGTCAGCGCATCCCGCCGCTCGGCCAGAATCATGGGGATGGAAAAAATGCTCAGTGCAAAGGCGAAGGCGGCGAACAGGCCGCCTATGGCTGTTCCGACCACGATCAGAGACCAACCCCGCGGCGTGGTCAGGACATTCACGAACGCCTCCTCCGCCCCGGGAAAGGGCGTGAGGCCGAAGAAAAGCGCGTAAAGCAAATCGGCGATCCGGATCCAGAACAGCACCAGCATCCCCAGCATCAGCCCGGCAAAGGCCAACTGGCCCAGCGGCGCGCCTCGGACGAACAACATGCGCCACAGGCCGATCTTCTCGCCCTCTTCGCGCGCGCGGCTTTTCTCGTAAAGTCCGATCGCCAGAAGTGGCCCGATGATCAGGAAACCGGCTATCATTGGCAGGGCAAGGTACAAAAGACCCGCCCAGTAGAGGACAGCAAGAATGGCATAGGACAGCAGTGTCAGAGCAATCCCATAGGCAAGGCTCGGCATCGGGTTGGCACGAAAATCATTCCATCCATCTGCAAGCCATTCCCGGGCCGTGCTGGCGGGCAGGGAGCGGGCCAGAGCCGATACGGGCCGGTCCGGCGCGCGCAGTGTCGGGAGAGGTTCAAGCATATCGGACCTTTCAGCAAGAAGGCTTGGCCGCAGCGCCGCGCGCGGAGAGGGTGCAATCGGGTTGCGAGGTAACGGCGACAGTGATCAGATGCGCATTGGCCGCGATGAAGATTGCGGCGGCAATTACCGCGCCTGCAATCGCAACCTTGCGCTGGGTAAAGAAGGTCAACTCCCGCCTCCTGCGTCCTTCCCGGACAGGTTTGCCACGTACAGGGCCAGCATATTGATCTCGGCATTGGTCAGGCGTTTGGACCACGCAGGCATCACGCCCTGACGTCCGGCGCGGAGCGTCTCAAGCACGGTGGCGCGATCCTGTCCGTAGATCACCGACTCATCGGCCAGCGAAGGCGCACCGTTTTCCAGCCCGCCAACGCCGCCCTCGCCGTGGCAACCGCTGCAATTATCGGCAAAAAGCTCGCCGCCCGCGCTGGTGGCATCTGCGTCCCCGCTCGGCAGCGCCGTCACATAATCGGCCAAAGCGCTGTGCTCGGAGCGCTCCAGATAGTCAAAAGCGGGCATTTCGGCATAGCGTGTATCGTCGCCCCCCGCATTGATGCCGACATGCAGCGTTTCGGCGATCGTTTCGGGATCACCGCCCCATAACCAGTTATCATCATGCAGGACAGGAAAGCCCGGCCCGCCGCCCCCGTCCGTCCCATGACAGGCAGCGCAGTTATCCTGAAACAGACGATGCGCCGCCGCCATCGCGGGAATCATCAATGCGTCATCCGCCTGCAGCTTTGCGAAATCTCCGGAGTCGAACTGCGCCATCCATACGTTGCGATCCGTGTTGATGGCGCGATAACGCTCGCTCGCCATTTCCGTCTGGTCCAGGCCCAGCAGGCCGCGCGTATAGTCTCTGCCATAGGGCCAGGCCGGCAGCAGAACCCAAGTGATCACCGAATAGACGAAGGTCAGGATCATTGCCCAAAGCGCCAGTTTTGGAAAGGGCGTGTTCAATTCGCGGATGCCGTTCCAGTCATGGCCGGTGGTGTCATATCCGGTGACCGGATCAATCTCCAGATGCCCGGTATGCGGGTCGATCACTTCTTCGCCGCCGGTGTTGAGCCTCGGATCGTCGCTCATTTTGCATCATCCTCCGCCGCATCCGGCAGAATCGAGCGCGCGATCCTTTCCTGCTCGGCCCGGCGTTTTGGATTATAGGCACGGATCGCGACGATGATGAAAAAACCCATCATCCAGAACAGACCCAGCGTCTTCGCAAGGTAGACCAGCGTATCATGGCTCATTCCGCCCCCTCCGGATAAAGTTCATAGGCAGCGTTGGTCAATGTCCCGAGCGATTGCAGATAGGCCACGACCGCGTCCATTTCGGTCAGTTGCGCCGGATTGCCGTCAAAGGAGCGCACGGCGACACCCTCCCCATATCGCTCCTGCACGGCGTCACCGCCGTCCGAATCAGGCTGGCTTTGACCCACCGCATCCGCCACCGCCGCCGCGACCATCTCGGTATCATAGGGGACGCCCAGTTTGGCCAGCGTCGCCATCTGGTCGCTGAGGATTTCCGTGTCGAGTTGCCGCATCAGCCATGGGTAGGCAGGCATGATGGACGCAGGCACGACGCTGCGCGGGTTTATCAGGTGTTCCATGTGCCAGTGGTCGGAATATTTCTCGCCGACGCGGGCCAGATCGGGACCGGTGCGTTTCGAGCCCCACAGCATCGGGTGGTCATAGGCGCTTTCGGCAGCCAGCGAATAGGGGCCATAGCGGTCGCGTTCATCGGCAAGGCTGCGGATCATCTGGCTGTGGCAGGCGTAACATCCTTCCCGGATATAGATCTCGCGCCCGGCCAGCTCCAGCGGGGTATGGGGCCGCATGTCGTCCGGGATCTCGACCGTCTTGTCGATAGTAAAAAGCGGCGCGATTTCCACGATCCCACCGATCGAGGCCACCACAATGATGCCGATCACCAGCCCCATGGACAGTTTTTCAAGGTTGTAGTGAAGTCTGAGCATTTTCTATTCCGCCGGCGTCGGTGTCGGTCTGAGAGGAACATCCCGCGGCTCGGCCATGTAGGGCGCGCTGCGGAAGGTCGCGAGGCAGTTCAGCGCACAGAAGGCTGTCCCCGCAAGGAACATCCCGCCGCCGATGGTGCGCATCAGGTAATAGGGCGCCATCGCCTGGACGGATTCCACAAAGCTGTAGGAAAGTGCGCCGTTCTCGTTATAGGCGCGCCACATCAGCCCTTGGGTGATGCCCGCATTCCACAAGGAGACGACGTAGACCAGAGTCCCACCCACGGCGAGCCAGAAATGCCATTCAATCGCCCGGGGCCACGCCATCGTTTCACGCCCCGAAAGCTGCGGCACCATGGTATAGATCGCACCGAAGATGATCATGGCGACCCAGCCAAGCGTGCCGGAATGCACATGGCCCACCGTCCAGTCGGTAAAGTGGCTGAGGGAGTTGACGGGCCGTATCGCGAGGAACGACCCCTCGAACGTGGACAGCCCGTAGAACACGGCGGCGACGAACATGAACCGCAGCGTCGCGTCATCGCGGACCTTGTGCCACGCGCCGTTCAGCGTCGCGATCGCATTGCCCGCCGAGGCCCATGAAGGCACCAGCAACATCACCGAAAACGTCATGCCCAGCGTCTGCACCCAATAGGGCAGGGCGGTGTAGTGCAGATGGTGCGAGCCGACCCAGATATAGAAGAACACGATGCCCCAGAAGCTGAGGATCGACAGCCGGTAGGACCAGATGGGCCGCCCCGAGCGAACCGGCAGATAGTAATACAGCATTCCCAGAAAGCCCGAGGTCAGGAAGAACGCGACCGCGTTATGTCCATACCACCACTGGATCATCGCATCCTGAACACCGGCCCAGATGGTAAAGCTCGCGGCGCCGTTCCAATGAACCGGAATGGCAAGATTGTTGACGATATGCAGCATCGCGACAACCAGAATGAACGCCATGTAATACCAGTTCGCCACGTAGATATGTGGCTCGTGCCGCCGCGCCAGCGTGCGCAGGTAGAGGACGAAATAGACCACCCAGACGACGACCAGCCACAGATCGGCATACCATTCCGCCTCGGCATATTCCTTGGACTGCGTGCTGCCCATCAGGTAGCCGCTGACTGCCCAGAGGCAGAAAAGGTTGAACCCGATCAGCACGAACCATGGGCTGATCGCGTCGGCCAGCCGCGTTCTCGCGGTGCGTTGCAGCACGTAGAATGAGGTCGCGATCAGCGCGTTGCCGCCAAATCCGAAGATGATGCCGGTTGTGTGCACCGGCCGCAGCCGCCCGAAACTGGTCCAGGGCAGGGCGGGCGTTCCTTCGGGCCAGTAAAGCAGCGCCGAGACCCAGACGCCCACGGCCATCGCAAAAATTGCCCAGATCAGCGTCATCATCACGCCAAATCGCGTGGGTCCGTCAAAATAGCGGTCATGACGCTCGGGCCCTGCGGCATTGCTGTAGAGCACGCCGCCGATACGAAAGATCAGCACAAGCCCCAATATCACCGCCATGGTGCCATGTACGGCCATGACACCCTTCCCGGCAAAGGCCGCCATGCCAAATCCCAGAACCGTCAGTGCCACCGACAAGCCCAGCGCGACCTGGCGTTCTTTTGTGCTAAGCGTCCCGGCCGGTGTCATGACGCGGCTCCTTCAAGAATGATCTGAGGTGAAAGGGCGACATCGGCCAGAGTGCTGCGGTCGAGATCTGCCAGGAATGCTGCCTCGGCGGCGCGCATCCGGGATTGCAAGCTAGGTGTGCCACCCGCTGCGCAGGCGCTGTCTGGCTCGAAGCCCTCGGCCACATCCTCGGCCACTGTCTGACCCTGCTCAAGAACACGCACCACTTGCCCAAGCAGGATGCTATCCGCGCGCCGCGCCAGCATGGCACCGCCCCCGCTCCCGCGGCGCGTCACGATAATTCCGGCCCCCGACAGCCGCTGCATGATTTTGGAAAGATGATGGCGCGAGAGGCCAAACTCGGCGGCAAGCTCGGAGGTCGAAAAACCCCTCTCCGGCGCGCTTGCCATCCGCATCAGCATCCGCAGACCATAATCGGTAAAGGAGGTGAGCCGCACAGTTACGCATTCCTTGAATGAGTATTACCTGAACCAGTTAGCACAGGATTCCATTATTGCCAACCGCGACCCTCTGCCGCGCCGGCGCATCAGCCTGGCCCAAGGGTGGAACCGCATTCTGTTGCGGCTGGTTAAGAGGGGGCGAGGAGGATGAAGATATGGCGAAATTCAAAGTCGGTGATCATGTAAAATGGAATTCCGAGGCAGGTCACGTAACCGGCAAGATCACCAGGATTCACACCAGTGATTTCGATTACAAGGGCCACCCCCGGCGCGCATCGAAAGACGACCCGCAATATGAGATTGAAAGCGACAAGACCGATCACATCGCGGCGCACAAGGAAGACGCATTGACCAAGATCGACTGACACTGCCATCGTGACCGGCCTCCGCGGCAGCGGGGCATGTTTTTACCAAGCCGATGGATTTTCGACATGTTCCGTTTTTCGTCGTGAAAATATCAGAGGCTGAAACCTGAAGGCAAAAGGAACGTCATGCGCATCGATTATGATCAGATATCAGGCACCCTTGCCTCCCTCACAAAGGGGGAGAGCGATGTCATTGCATTGATGGCGACCATGGCCTGCGAATTGCACCACGCTGATGACCGCTTTGACTGGACGGGATTTTATCGCGTGACGCAGCCGGAAATCCTGCGGATCGGCCCCTATCAGGGCGGGCATGGCTGCCTCGTGATTCCGTTTTCGCGCGGAGTTTGCGGCGCGGCGGCGCGCACCGGGCAGGTGCAGCTGCTTGAGGATGTCAACGCGTTTGAGGGTCATATCGCCTGCGCCAGTTCCACCCGGTCGGAAATCGTGCTGCCGGTACGCGGCGCGGACGGCGTTCTCATTGGCGTGCTCGATATCGACAGCAATCAGCCCGGCGCATTTGGCAGCGACGATGCGGCCGGTCTGGAGCGGCTGCTGCGCCAGACCTTCGGGGGTTGAAATTTCCTTTGCTTTTTTAGCCTGATCATCGCAGCGTGAAAATAACGGATGAATTTTCACGAGGCGCTCCCATGTCCCACCTCTCGCCCGCTGCCGGACGCACGCTTGGCGCCGATCTGCGCGCGCTGCGCAAGGCGCGCGGGGTTACGCTGGCTGCTCTGGCCCAGCGTCTGGGGCGGTCCGTGGGTTGGCTCAGCCAGGTCGAGCGCGATCTGTCGCAGCCGCCGGTTTCCGATCTGCGCGGAATTGCCGGGGCGCTGGATGTACCGCTCTCGCTGCTTTGTGCGCATTCCGATGCGCCTGATGCCGAGGTCGGCCATATCGTGCGGCGGAATGCGCGGCGCCCTATCGGCGCACGCACGCCAGGATTGACCGAGGAACTGGTCTCGCCCGATTTGACCGATGCGTTCGAGGTGGTGCATTCCACCTTCGCCCCCGGGGCGCGCGCCGCCGCGCCGCAGGTCCGCCCGACGCAAGAGGTGGGTTTCCTGCTCTCGGGGCGTCTGGACCTGACCATTGCCACGCGACGCTTCACCGTGGGGGCAGGCGACAGTTTCCGCATCCGGGGTGAACCGTTCGAGTGGCACAACCCGTACGCTATTCCGGCCGCCGCGATCTGGGTGATCGCGCCGCCGGTCTATTGATTTTCAGGAGGAGAAACGCAGATGAGCACATTTCCCGGCACGGCCCGCGTGGTCATCATTGGCGGCGGCGCGGTCGGCGCGTCCGGTCTCTATCATCTGGCGCGCGCAGGCTGGACCGATTGTGTGCTGCTGGAAAAAAATGAACTTACGGCGGGCAGCACCTGGCATGCCGCGGGAAATTGCCCGACCTTCTCCACATCCTGGGCCGTCATGAACATGCAGCGCTATTCGACCGAGCTCTATCGCGGGCTGGCGGAGGCGGTCGATTATCCGATGAATTACCATGTCACTGGATCGCTGCGCCTTGGCCACAGTGCCGAGCGTATTCAGGAATTCCAGCGCGCTATCGGCATGGGCCGCCATCAGGGCATGGATATGCAGCTGTTTACCCCCGATGAGGCGAGGGCGCGCTATCCCTTTCTTGAAACGCATGATCTGACGGGGGTTCTGTTCGATCCCAGCGACGGCGATATCGACCCCAGCCAACTGACTCAGGCATTGGCCAAGGGCGCGCGCGATCTGGGCGCGCGGATAGAACGGTTCTGCCCCGCCACTGGAGTAACACGTGATGGTGGTGAATGGGTGGTGCATACGCCCAAAGGCGATATCCGCTGCGAAATCGTGGTGAACGCCGCAGGCTACTACGCCCAGAATGTAGGCGAGTGGTTCAGACCCTATGGCGGGCGCACCGTGCCGATGATGGTGATGAGCCATCAATACCTGCTCACCGATGAAATACCCGAAATTGCCGAATATACCGCCGCGCATGGCAAGCTGCCGCTGCTGCGCGATGTCGACAGCTCCTATTATCTGCGGCAGGAAAAGACAGGCCTGAATCTAGGCCCCTATGAGCGCAACTGCAAGGCGCACTGGATCACGCCCGAAGATCCCTTCCCCGAGGATTTCAGCTTTCAGCTTTACCCCGACGATCTTGAGCGGCTGGAATGGTATATCGAGGATGCAATGGCGCGCGTGCCCTTGCTGGGGCAGGTCGGCATCAACAAGGTGATCAACGGCCCGATCCCCTATGCGCCCGATGGTCTGCCGCTTCTGGGGCCGATGCCGGGCGTGCCGAACGCGTTCGAGGCTTGCGTTTTCACCTTTGGCATCGCGCAGGCGGGCGGCGCGGGCAAGGTGCTGGCCGAATGGATCACCGAAGGGGCGACCGAATGGGACATGTGGGCCGTCGATCCGCGCCGCTACACCGACTATACTGATGAAGCCTACTGTATTGCCAAGGGAAAGGAGATCTATGGCTATGAATATGCCATGCATTTCCCGTGGCATGAATGGCCTGCCGGGCGGGACCGGAAGCTGGGGCCGAACGATGATATTGTTCGCGCCCAAGGCGGCGTCATGGGCGCTTATAACGGGTGGGAGCGGGCGAACTGGTTCGCCCGGCCGGGCGATGATACCAGCGAGGCCGCGACCCAGACCTGGAATCGTGCAGGCCCGTGGGAGCCGCGTATTCAAGCCGAATGTGAGGCGGTGCGCGATGGTTGCGGCGTACTGGATCTGCCCGGCTTCTCGCGCTTCTGGGTGCGGGGGCCGGGGGCGGATGACTGGCTGCGCGGCTTCGTGACCGGCGCCTTGCCGCGTGTGGGGCGGATGAATCTCGTCTACGTGGCGGATGCGCGCGGCCGGATTCTGACCGAACTGTCCTGCATCCGGCAGGCCGAGGACAGCTTTATCCTGATCACTGCCGCCACGGCGCAATGGCACGACGGCGATCTGATCCGCTCCAGCGTACCGGATGGTGTGACCGTGGAAGACACCACAACCGAGCGTTCGGCTCTGATCGTCACTGGCCCGCAGACCCGCGAAATTCTTGGCCCGCTCACCGATGCGGATCTGAGCCTGCCATGGCTGAGCCATCAGCATTGCACCATCGCGGGGCACCTGGCCCATCTGATGCGCGTGTCTTTTGCCGGGGAACTGGGCTGGGAAGTGCATGCCGCCAATGAGGACATGCCCGACATCTACCGGGCCATTCTGGACGCGGGCGCGACGCCTTTCGGCATGTATGCGCTGAACTCCCTGCGTATCGAGAAGGGCTATCGTGCGTGGAAGGGCGACCTCAGCACCGATTACACCATGCTGGAAGGCGGGCTGGAGCGGTTCGTGAAACTGGACAAGCCGCAGGATTTTCCCGGCAAGGCCGCGCTGAAGGCCCAGATCGAGGACGGCCCCGCCAAACGTTTCGTCACCCTGATCGTCGAGGCGGGCGAGGCGGACGCGCCCTATATGTCCTCCCTCTGGCACGGGGGCGAGGTGGTGGGCGAGACGACCAGCGGCGCCTGGGGGTATCGCGTCGGTGCGTCCATCGCGCTTGGCATGGTGCGCACCGATCTGGCCGTCCCCGGCACCGCGCTCGAGGTCGAGATCTATGGCGAGCGTTTTGCCGCAACGGTCCAGCCCGACGCACCCCTGTGGGATCCGCAGAACGAGCGGATCCGCGCATGATACCCGCAGTTTCTCTTTAGCCCGGAGCCTGTTTCATGGATCTTCCCACCTCGGCCCGCGTGGTCATCATCGGCGGCGGCGTCGTTGGCTGTTCCGTTGCCTATCATCTGGCCAGAATGGGCTGGAGCGATGTCATCCTGCTGGAGCGCAAGGCGCTGACATCGGGCACCACATGGCACGCGGCCGGGCTGATCGGCCAGTTGCGCGCGTCCAGCAACATGACGAAACTGGCCCGGTATTCGGCCGAGCTTTATGCGGGGCTGGAGGCGGAAACCGGCGTTGCCACCGGGTTCCGGCAGGTCGGATCCATCTCCGCCGCGCTGACGGCCGAGCGGCTGGAAGAACTTTATCGCTCGGCCGCCATGGCGCGCGCCTTTGGCGTGCCGGTCGAGGAATTGTCGCCAGGCGAGGTCAGGGAGCGCTATCCGCATCTGAACGCGGATGACGTGACGGGCGGCGTCTGGCTGCCGACGGACGGGCAGGCGGACCCCACGAATATCGCGCTGGCGCTGGCCAAGGGCGCCCGGATGCGCGGCGCGCGCATGCAGGAACGGGTGCGCGTGACGGGGATGGCCCGCCGGGGCCGCCGCGTGACCGGCGTGGACTGGACCAGCGATGATGGCACGGCTGAGGGGCATATCGAGACCGAGATGATCGTCAACTGCGCGGGAATGTGGGCGCACGACGTGGGCCGCATGGCGGGCGCGCCAGTTCCACTTCATGCCTGCGAGCACTTCTACATCGTGACCGAGCCGATCGACGAGCTGTCCCAGATGCCCGTCCTGCGCGTGCCGGACGAATGCACCTATTACAAGGAAGACGCAGGCAAGATGCTGGTCGGGGCGTTCGAGCCGGTCTCCAAGCCCTGGGGCATGGAGGGCATCCCCGAAAGTTTCGAATTCGATCAGCTACCCGAGGATTTCGAACACTTCGAGCCGATCCTTGAGGCCGCCTGCAACCGGCTGCCAATGCTGGCGACCGCGGGGATACATACATTCTTCAACGGGCCTGAATCGTTCACACCAGATGACGCCTATCATCTGGGCCTCTGCCCGCAGATGGATAACGTCTGGGTGGCGGCGGGCTTCAACTCGATCGGGATCCAGTCTGCCGGCGGGGCGGGGCATGCGCTCAGCCTGTGGATGGATAGCGGCGAGAAACCCTTTGATCTGGGCGATGTGGATATTGCCCGGATGCAGCCTTTCCAAAGTAACAAGACCTATCTGTTCAAGCGGTCAAAGGAAACGCTGGGCCTGCTTTACGCCGACCATTTCCCCTATCGCCAGAAGGCCACGGCGCGCGGCATCCGGCGCACGCCGTTCCACGCGCAGCTTCTGGAGCAGGGCGCTGTGATGGGAGAGGCGGCGGGCTGGGAGCGCGCCAACTGGTTCGCCGCCCCGGCGCAGGAGCGGGAATACCGCTATAGCTGGAAACGGCAGAACTGGTTCGATAATGCCGCCGCCGAGCATCGCGCCATTCGCGAGGGGGTGGGACTGTATGACATGTCCTCCTTCGGCAAGATCCGCGTCGAGGGGCGCGATGCCGAGGCGTTTCTCAACCATGTCGGCGGCGGCGATTTCAGCACTCCCGCGGGCCGTATCGTCTACACCCAGTTTCTGAACAGACGCGGAGGGATCGAGGCGGATGTGACTGTCACCCGCCTGTCCGAAACCGCCTACCTGGTCGTCACCCCCGCCGCTACGCGGCTGGCCGACCAGACCCGGATGGAGCGGCTGCGCGGCGATTTCAATGTGGTCATCACCGATGTGACGGCGGGCGAGGGCGTGCTGGCCGTCATGGGTCCCAAAGCGCGCGACGTCATGCAGGCGGTCTCGCCTGCCGATTTCTCGAACGCGGCCAATCCCTTTGGCACCGCGCAGGAGATCGAACTGGGCATGGGTCTCGCCCGCGCGCACCGCGTCAGCTATGTGGGGGAACTCGGCTGGGAGATTTACATCAGCGCCGATATGGCAGGCCACGCGTTCGAGGTGCTGCATGAGGCCGGGCAGGCGCATGGGCTGGTGTTGTGCGGCATGCATGCAATGGATTCGTGCCGGATCGAAAAGGGCTTTCGCCATTTCGGCCATGACATCACCTGCGAGGATCACGTGCTCGAGGCGGGGCTGGGCTTTGCCGTCAAGACAGGCAAGCCCGATTTCATCGGCAGGGATGCGGTGCTGCGCAAGCGCGATGAAGGGCTGGACGTGCGCCTCGTGCAGTTTCGCCTGAGCGATCCCGAACCGCTGCTTTATCACAACGAACCGGTCCTGCGGGACGGGCAGATCGTGGGGTACCTGACCTCGGGCGCCTATGGCCATCACCTGGGCGGCGCGATCGGCATGGGCTATGTGCCCTGCAGGGGGGAAAGCGCGGCGGATGTTCTGGCATCACGCTACGAGATCGACGTCGCTGGCACGCGTGTGGCCGCCGAAGCCAGCCTGCGGCCTCTCTACGACCCCAGCGGCGCGCGCACAAAGGGTTGAGCAAGCGGCTTCAGGACGCGCGCCTTCTGGACGCGGAGCGGGCGGAGCTATATGGCGGGGCATGCAATCTGAATACATGCCGCCAGACACGCCGCTCTGCGTGATCCACGCCGATCACGAACTTGTGGCGGTGGACAAACCGGATGGGCTGCTGTCGGTGCCGGGCAAGGGCGCGCATCTTGCCGATTGCCTGCTGGCCCGGGTGCGGGCGGCCTTTCCCACCGCGCTGCTGGTTCACCGGCTGGACAGGGACACATCCGGCGTGATGGTGTTCGCGCTGACCCCGCACGCCCAGCGGTTTCTGTCCAGGGAATTCGAAGACCGCCGCGCGCGCAAGACCTATGTGGCCCGCGTCACCGGACGGCTGGAGCCCAAGACAGGTGCAATCGATCTGCCGCTGATCGTGGACTGGCCGAACCGGCCGCGCCAGATGGTCTGCCATGAGACGGGCAAGCCGTCGCTGACCGACTACCATGTGCTGAAGGCGGGCACTGCCGAAAGCCGGGTGCGGCTGTGGCCCCGCACCGGGCGCACGCATCAGCTGCGCGTCCACTTGCTGGCGCTGGGGCATCCCATTTTGGGCGATCCGCTCTATGCGCCGGATGCAAGCCTGCCCCGGATGATGCTGCACGCCGAGGAATTGCGCATCAACCATCCCGAGAGCGGGCGGGGCATGACATTTCGCACCAAGGCACCGTTCTAGCGCAGCACCCTGTCGGTCAGGTTGAGGCGGGCCGCGATGATCGGCTTCAACATTTCGGCCAGCCCGGGATCGCCGCGCTGCAAGAGGGCAAGCTCGTCAAGACGGTTCGCGGCAACAAGGTGGAGCGCGTCCATGCGCGGCGTGCCATCCGCGTGGCGGGGAAGCTGCGCGACCGCTTGGATGATTTCAGGGCGCGGCGCGGGGGCAAGGGCGGCAAGCGCATCCGCCTCCAGCACCGTTTCGACGAAGGCGTAAAGGCCGACACCCTTGGCAGGCAGCGCATAGGTGCTGAGCGCGACACCGCTGACGCCCGGATGCGTCATGAAGGCCGCGGTCAGCGCTGGACCATCGCGATCAATCCGGTCCTCGGTGCCCTCGCCATCGGACCAGTTCATCAGGCGGCGGGTGACGAAGTTATAAGCCTGCTTGCCCGTCGCCATCCAGACGCGCGAGGGCAGCGATTTTTCCCTCAGCATCCGGAGTTCAGCCGGAGTCAGCAGATCGGGCGCGTAGCTGCGTTTCTGTTTCAACAGGTGGCGCAGATCCTCGCGCGCCATGACGCGGTAGATCTGCCCGCGCCGTTTATGCACCGTGGCAAGTTGAAAATCGATCACGGCGGCGCGGCCATCCGGGGTCATCAGCCAGTTCTGAGGCTTGGCGATATCGTTATGCGTCACGCCCGCGCGGCGCATCTGGCGCAACAGGCGTTTTGCATCGCGATACCAGCCGGGATCTGTCGGCCTGGCCAGTTGCAGCGGCGTGCCTTGGGTCCAGCTGCGCAAAAGCCCGGTACGGTCGACACGCACCAGAACCGGGCAGCCTTCGATGCCTTCTACCGCGCGCAGGCCGCGAATTTCCTTGCGTGCCAGCGCCCACGCCAAAGGACGCGCATAAAGGGGCACCGTGTCCAGTTTGCGCAGCACCACGGGAAAATCCGGAATACCGTCCAGCTGGCCAGAGATGGTTTCCGAAAAGATGTCGCGCTTGTGGACCGTCTCCGGAAGGAAGGTGGCCGTAGCGATGGTGCGGGGCAGGGTCATGGCGCATCCCTTAGCCGATCCTGAAGGCGGCGCATAGGGTTCGGCTGCTATTCAGGGTGAGGTGCATCGCTGATGGCGGCGGCGCGGCGCACGGCAAGGCGGTAGAGCGCGCGCAACACTTCTCTGTTCGCCTTTTCCCGCAGCGATTTCTTTTTGATCTGTATGGTGGACCCGTGCAGTTTATCCTCCATTTCCAGAATGCCGGAGGGGTAGATCACGGCGGGGCGAATGCCCGTATGCCAATGTGACTGGAGCCAGGTATCTACGGGACGATCGAAGGTTTCGCTGTGCTCCAGCAGATGCGCAGCGGCGGATCTGGACACCACCTGCGCCGTAGTGCGCAGCCCCGGCACGACAGGCAGGCTGAGGATGCAGGCGCCGCAGCGGTCAAATACCACCGCCCGGCCGATACGGCCGCGCGTTTGCAACTGGATATATCCCAGCCGCTGAACATGGCGTGCAGCAAGATCCAACGCGTCAGGCAAAAGGGCAGGGTCAATGCCCGCATCATCCTCAAGGATCAGTGCCGCCTCCTCGGGCCTTGTCTGCATATCGGCCCAGATTGCCCGGTGGCTGGCAAAACAGCCCAGCTCGCCCACCCGCAACTCATGCGGGTAGGCGGGGGTAAACAGGTGACGGCGGTAATTGAAACGCAACTCTGCACCATCCGTCGCGGCCCCGTCGATGGCAGGCCAGACTAACCCGGCCAAACCGCAATTCTTCAGCAATGCCGTGGCATTGTCGCGCCGCTTGGTGGCGCGCGTCAGGTGCAGCACATAGGCGCGCATTGCCGGGATGCAGGTATCAGGCGGCGGGGTCGTAGCCCGAGACAGATTTGACCTCAACAAAATCCTCAATCCCCCAAGGGCCGCCTTCACGCCCGTTTCCGGACTGCTTCATCCCGCCAAAGGGTGCCCCCATGCCGCGGCTCTGGCCATTCACCTCGACCATACCCGAACGCAATGCACGGGCAACGCGGGCGGCGCGGGCCGGGTCCTGCGTCTGGACGTAATCTGTCAGCCCATATGGGGTGTTGTTGGCAATGCTGATACCCTCTTCTTCGTCATCAAAGGGAATGATCGACAGCACCGGACCAAAGATCTCTTCGCGCGCGATGATCATGTTGTTGTTCACATCCGCAAAAACCGTCGGCTTGACGTAAAAGCCGCGGTTCAGCCCGTCGGGCCGTCCGACACCGCCCGCGACCAGACGCGCGCCTTCGTCGATGCCCTTCTGGATCAGGTCCTGGATCTTCTCGAACTGAACCTGATTGACCACCGGACCGATGTGATCGCCCTCATCGCTGGCAGGCCCGACCTTGATCGAATCCGCGACCCGCACGGCGGTTTCCACCGCATCGTCATAGATCTCGCGCTGCACGATCATACGGGTGGGCGCGTTGCAGGACTGGCCCGAGTTGTTCATGCAATGCCGCACTCCGCGTTCCACCGCATCCGCGTCGGCATCGGCAAAAACCACATTCGCGCCCTTGCCGCCCAGTTCAAGACTGACGCGCTTCAGCGTTTCGGCAGCCGCCACGGAAATCAGCCTGCCTGCGCGCGACGATCCGGTGAAGCTGATCATGTCAACATCGGGATGCTCGGTCAGCTGCGTGCCCACGCCGGGGCCGTCGCCGTTAACCAGGTTGAACACGCCGGGGGGAAATCCCGCCTCGTCCATCATCTCGGCGAAGACCATGGCGGAAAGCGGCGATTCCTCCGATGGCTTCAGCACCATCGTGCAGCCCGCGACGGCGGCTGCGATTACCTTGAGCGTGACCTGATTCATCGGCCAGTTCCACGGCGTGATCAGCGCGGCGACGCCGATAGGCTCGTTGCGGATATAGCTGCCGGGCGTTTCGGGGTCATGCGGATGCTCGAATTCGAACTGCTTCGCGGCTGCCAGAAATGCTGCGATATGGCCTGCGCCGGCCGCTGTCTGCTGCTCGCGCGCCATTTCGATCGGCGCGCCCATTTCGAGACTGATCGCCTGCGCCATATCCTCGGCGCGCGCCTCGTAAACCTCTGCCAACTTTTCAACCAGCGCGATACGCTCGGAGACAGGGGTATTCATCCAGCCGGGGAAGGCGGCTTTGGCGGCCGCGACGGCGGCATCGGTATCCTTCTGCCCGCCAAGGCTGATGATGGCGCAAGGCTCTTCGGTCGAAGGGTTTATGACCGGGTGATCGCGCTCCTTGGCCGGATCAGACCAGTTGCCGTTGATATAGAACTGACGTTTCTCGATCATATCGTATCTCCCTTATCATTCTTGCGGTGTCGGGCGCGGTGCGCAGCCCGTGCCGCTATACGTGATCAGACATAATCCCCGCCCCCCCGTGCTGCAAGCGCGGCTGCGGCAACCATGGTGACGGGGGGTGCAATTTTCGCCCTGTGCTCCTATCTAGGGCGTGAAGACATTTTCCAATTGAAAAGGACCGCAGAAATGGCATTGCGCATCAATGATACCGTTCCCGATTTCACCGCCGACACCGACCATGGCGAAATCAGGTTCCACGATTTCATCGGTGACAGCTGGACGATCCTGTTCTCGCACCCCAAGGATTTCACTCCGGTCTGCACCACGGAGTTCGGCGCGGTGGCCCAACTGTCTGACGAATGGGAAAAGCGGGGCACCAAGGTGATCGGCATATCGGTAGACAGCGCCGAGGAACACAAGAAATGGAAGGGCGACATAGAACATGTTGCCCAGGCCAAGGCCGGATTTCCCATCATCGCGGATGAGGGGCTGGAGATCTCCAAGGCTTTCGACATGCTGCCTGCCGAAGCTTACCTGCCTGACGGGCGCACGCCCAATGACAGCGCCACCGTGCGGGCCGTGTTCATCATCGGCCCCGACAAGAAGCTGAAGCTGTCGATGACCTACCCGATGAATGTCGGCCGCAACTTTGCTGAAATCGTGCGCGCGCTGGATGCGCTGCAAACAGCAGCCGCCAACTCTGTTGCCACCCCGTCCGATTGGCAGGTGGGCGAGGATGTAGTGATTCCCAATTCCCTGAGCGACGAAGATGCAAAGGCGAAATTTGGCGATTTCAAAACGGTCCTGCCCTATCTGCGGATGGCACGGTTGAACGGCTGACTTTTTCATTGCACTGAATTGCAAAGGCTTCGGCATGCTGCCGGAGCCTTTTGCGTATCGACCTTGTTCCATGAGACCGCCAGCACTTGCCGGTGCTGGAAGAGGCTTTGCAAAGCTTGCAAACACGGCGTCATTCGCGGGGGCGCTTGCGCAAGCTCCCGCTCAAAGCGAGGCTTGAGTGGCGGAATCTCGCCGAAAGGGAGCGCGCAAAACTTGCCATTCGACTCCGAATTCTGCCCTTGGCCGGCAGAGAGCCCTTTGGAGTCCGCACGGAACATGATCTTACGCGCCCTGATTGCCGCCTTGCTGCTCATGACAGCCGCCTGTGCCGGTTCCCCGCACAAGGCCTCACCGACGCTTTCGACCAGTTCGACAATGCAGCTGCATCCCGGCGAGACACCGCAGATCCGCAGCCTCGTGAATAAATACGCCGATCATTATCAAGTGCCCCGCCCGTTGGTGCATAAGGTCATCCAGCGTGAAAGCGATTATCGGCCGGGCGCCCGCAATGGCCCCTATATGGGCATGATGCAGATTTTGCCCGCTACCGCCCGGGGAATGGGATTTTCAGGGCGCGACAGTGATTTGCTGGATGCGGAAACCAACCTGCATTTTGCAGTGAAATATCTTCGCGGTGCGTGGATGGTTTCGGACGGGGATCAGGACAAGGCGGTAATGTGGTACGCACGCGGATATTATAACGAAGCAAGAAACCGCTGTCTCCTGGTTGAAACTCAACTGAAGCGGAGCGAAACCGCCAGACACTGCCGCTGAAAGCTTTAATTTCCCGATATGCGGCGCGCCAATCCATGACTTCCAAAGAAAAAAATACCATGCTGGACGGCGTTGCGCTTAGCTGTTGCGATGCCGGAGT
>JAUNVT010000066.1:1772-17555 GCA_030540655.1 Rhodobacterales bacterium | reverse complement strand
ACCGAAATCCCTGTCCGGGATTTACCGAAACGCGTGTCCGGGAATTAATGAAATCCGTGTCCGGGATTAACGAAACCCGCAACACGCCTTCAGCTGAAGAATTTTGGCGGCCGTGCCGAGCCGGGCCGGGGATCAAACATGCCAGGTGCATATGCGGGAACGGGTTCATTTTTCCGGAATCAATCCGCGCGGATTGAACCGCAGGACCAGTAGCAGCACCAGCCCCATGGTGAACAGCCGCATATGCGCCGCCGAGCCCAGAAGATGCGATTTCAGCCATGACCCATCCGCCATGCCGGAGGTGATGACATCCATCAGAAGTCGGCCCATCGGCTCGACCTGCACCCAAAGGAACCAGATCAGAAAGCCCCCGAGCACGGCACCGAAATTGTTGCCGGACCCCCCGACGATCACCATCACCCAGATCAGGAACGTAAAGCGCAAAGGCTGGTAGCTGCTGGGCGTCAACTGCCCGTCCAGCGTGGTCATCATCGCGCCTGCAATGCCGCAGACGGCGCTGCCGAGTATAAACACCTGCAAATGCCGCTTCTTTACATTCTTGCCCATCGCCTCGGCCGATACCCCATTATCGCGGATGGCACGGAGCATACGGCCCCAGGGACTATCCAGCGCCTTTTGCGCCATCCATAGCAGCACGACCAGCACCACCAGAAACAGACCGGCATAGAGCAGTTTGACATAAAGCGTGGAGGCCATAACCGGGTCCAGACCCAGCCCCGCCGCCCGTTCGACAAATCCCGTATCGCGCTGCAGATCGATCTCATAGGGGACTGGGCGCGGAATGCCGATGACGTTCTTCACGCCGCGCGACAGCCAATCCTCGTTCTTCAGGACAGCTATGATGATCTCGGCAATGCCCAGCGTCGCAATGGCCAGATAATCCGAGCGCAGCCCCAGCGCAGTCTTGCCGATCAGCCATGCGGCCCCGGCCGCAAAAAGGCCCCCGATGGGCCAGGCAATGATCACCGGCAGGCCAAGCCCGCCCAGATAGCCGGTGGTCGCCGGATTGATCGCTTCGATTGCTGAAACGCCGGGATCCAGCACAGCGCGGTAGACGATGAACCCGGCGATCAGCACCGCGACCAACGCGGCAGCGCGCAGCCAGCCCTTCTGCATCGCCCGGTGGACCAGCACCGCAGCGGCGATCGTTACCGCCCCAAGCACCAGCGCAAGGATCACGCGGACCCCGCCTGCGGCAAAGGCGCCTTGGGTCGGCGGCATCGCGATCAGAACAGCCGCCAGCCCCCCCAGCGCGACAAAGCCCATGACACCGATATTGAACAACCCCGCAAAGCCCCATTGCAGGTTGACCCCCAGCGCCATGATGGCCGAAATCAGCCCCATGTTCAGGATCAGGAGCGCAGCGTTCCAGCTTTGCAGGAAACCGGTCAGCAGGATCAGCACGGCAACAATGGCAAACAAGCCGACATTTCTAACCGCCGTGTTCATACCGACTGCCCCTTGAACAATCCCGTTGGCCGGAACAGAAGCACGATCAGCAGGATCGCAAAACTGACCGCGAATTTGTAATCGGTGCTGAGCAGTTGCACCAGACCGTGTGGCGCAAGACTGTCCGGCAACAGATATACCAGCACCTTTTTCCAGGCATAGGTGATCGTCACTTCGGAGAAGGCGATCACGAAGCCACCGGCAATGGCGCCCAAGGGACTGCCCAGACCGCCCACGATCGCACTGGCAAAGATGGGCAGGAGAAGCTGGAAATATGTGAAGGGCTTGAAGGATTTGTCGAGCCCGTAGAGCACTCCGGCGATGGTCGCCAGCGCGCCGACGATGATCCATGTCAGCATCACCACCCGCTCGGGGTTCACACCCGACAAGAGCGCCAGATCCTCGTTATCGGAATAGGCGCGCATGGATTTGCCCGCGCGGGTGCGGTTCAAAAACCAGAAAAGCAGCGCCACCACGACAATGGCGGTGACCACCGTGATGGCTTGGGTCGATTTGATCGCCAGCCCTTCGTTTAACCCCGTCATGGTCTTGAAGCCGCGGGCCGAGATCAGGAACCGCTCCCCATCCAGAAACTGCTGGTCGTCGGGGCCGATGATGAACCGGACAAGCCCATTCATAATGAACATCACCCCCATGGACACGATCACCAGGATGACCGGCTTGGCCTTCTTCTCTCGGTAGAAATGATAAACAGCACGATCCGTGAGAAGGAGCAGCAGGACGCAGCCCAGGATGCCAAAGGGCAGAGCCAGAAGCGCGGTCGGCAGCGGCCCGAAGCTGATTCCCACCGACTGAAACCACCAGGTAACCAGAACCGTCACCATCGCGCCGAAGGCCATCGTATCGCCATGGGCAAAATTGGAAAACCTCAGGATGCCGTAGATCAGTGTCACGCCCAGCGCCCCCAGCGCCAGCTGGCTGCCATAGGCAATACCGGGGATCAGCACGAAATTGGCAAGCGCGACAATCGCATTCAGAAAATCCATCAAATCGATCCTTTGCTGCGCTGGCGGGCGTGGGCAGACCGGTATCGCATCGTCATCCCCCCAGAAAGCTTTTGCGCACGTCCTCGTCCTCGAGCAGATCCTTGCCGCTGCCGGAATAGGCGTTGGCGCCCTGCACCAGAACATAGCCCTTGTCGGCAATCTCCAGCGCCTGACGGGCGTTCTGCTCGACCATCAGGATCGGAATGCCGGTGCGCGCCACGTCGATGATGCGATCGAAGAGTTCGTCCATGACGATGGGGCTGACGCCGGCCGTCGGCTCGTCCAGCATCAGGACCTTGGGCTGCGTCATCAGCGCGCGGCCCACGGCCACCTGCTGGCGCTGCCCGCCCGAAAGCTCGCCCGCGGCCTGGCGGCGCTTGTCGCGCAGGATCGGGAACAGATCATAGATCTGCTCCATCGTGGCGGAATAATCATCGGTGCGGATGAAGGCGCCCATTTCCAGGTTTTCCTCCACCGTCATGGAGGCGAAGATGTTGTTCGTCTGCGGCACGAACCCCATGCCCTTGGCCACGCGGTCCTGCGGCGACAGGGCGGTAATATCTTCCCCGTTCAGCATCACATGGCCCGCGCGCAGGTCCAGCATCCCGAATACCGCCTTCATCGCGGTGGATTTGCCCGCGCCGTTCGGCCCGACGATCACCGCAATCTCACCCCTCTCGACGGCGATGGTGCAGTCATGCAGGATATCGGGGCCCTTGCCATAGCCGCCCGTCATCCCCTGCCCGATCAGAAACGGCCCGCCCGGCGCCGGAAATGCAGCGCCGCTGCTCTGACGGGAAACGATACTGCCCTCTCCATGTCTTTTCGCGACCGTCGCATCCTTGTTGCCCCGGTCGCCATATGGATCGCTGCTCATTGTTCTTCGTGCTCCATATAGCGCGGAGCACCGCCGCGACCGCGCATCACACGCTCACCTTGTCGCGGTTCTTCAGGCCGGTGCCCAGATAGGCTTCGATGACCTGCTCGTTCGCCTTGATGTCGGCCAGCGTACCGGTGGCCAGAACGCGCCCTTCGGCCATGCAGATCACCGGTCCGCAGAGGCGCGCGATGAAATCCATGTCATGTTCGATCACCACGAAAGTATAGCCGCGTTCGCGGTTCAAACGGATGATCGCGTCGCCGATGACATTCAGCAAGGTGCGGTTCACCCCGGCGCCCACCTCGTCCAGAAAGACGATCCGCGCATCGACCATCATCGTGCGCCCGAGCTCCAGCAGTTTTTTCTGGCCACCGGAGATCTGCCCCGCCCGCTGTTCGGCCAGATGCTGGATCGTCAGGAACTCCAGAACCTCGTCCGCCCTGGCGCGCAGCGCGCGTTCTTCGTCCGCGATCCGCTTGCGGCCAAACCAGGTGTTCCACAGCCTTTCGCCAGATTGCCCGCCCGGCACCATCATCAGGTTTTCCCGGCATGTCATCGAATGAAATTCATGAGCAATCTGAAAGGTCCGCAAAACGCCCTTGTGGAACAGCTCGTGTGGCGGCAGGCCGGTAATATCCTCGCCTCCCATGGTGACGCGGCCCGATGTGGGCTGGTAAACCCCCGCAATCACGTTGAACAGCGTGGTCTTGCCTGCGCCGTTCGGCCCGATCAGCCCGGTGATGACGCCTTCCTCGAAGGACAGGCTGGCGCCATCGACGGCGTGAAAGCCCCCGAAATGCTTGTGAAGATTTTCAACAGTGATCATGATTCACCTTTGCCGCGCGCCTTTTGGTGAGGGTTCAGAACGCTTACTGAAAAATACGGACGATACGCAACAGGCGGATCTGCTACCTCTGCCCACGAATTCACGCCATCAAGGCGGTCCGGATTTTAACCGCGGACCGCCTGTTTCGCATGAGATTTGCAGGATCAGCGATATCCGACTGTCTCCATTCTGCCGTCCTTGATCTCGATCTCGCGATAGCTTCCAGCGGTTTCGCCATTGCCGACCAGTTCAATCGCAGCCGCGCCGACATAGTCGATATCGCCGCCATCCTTGAGGATCTCCAGCGCGTGGCCAAGATCGCCCGGAAGGATCTCCTCGCCCGGCGCATTCGCGATATCCATGATCTTTTCCTTGTAAACGGATGGATCGGTGGACCCTGCTGCCTGCATCGCCAGCAAGATCAGCGCCGCGGCATCATAGGATTCGGCCGCAAAGGCGCTGGTGGAATCGAACCCCGCCTCGGCGCTCATCTCGCGGAATTTGTCCGCACCGTCGCCGGGCGCGTTCGGATGCTGGCCAAAGGATCCTTCTGTCATGCTGCCGAAATTCTTCTCCAGCGTTTCCGACACCATCCCGTCCGGGAACATGAACGTATCGAACGCGCCGGAATCGAGCGCCGCCTTGATTATACCCGCGCCGCCCTGATCGATATAACCGACCACCACCAGAACATCGCCGCCCGCCGAGGCAAGCGCGCCCACTTCGGCCGAATAATCCGCCTTGCCATCCTCATGCGCGGAATTCATCGTGACGGTCCCGCCCTGCTCCTTGAACGCTTCGGCAAAGCTGTCTGCCAGCCCTTTGCCGTAATCATTGTTCGTATAGGTCACGGCCACGGTATCAAAGCCACGCTCCTTCAGGATATCAGCCATCACCTCTCCCTGACGCGCATCCGAGGGCGACGTGCGGAAGAAAAGGCCATTATCCTCAACCGTGCTCAGCCCCGGCGATGTGGCCGAGGGGGAGATCATCACGACGCCATTGGGGAGCGCCGCATTCTGCAACACAGCCCCCGTCTCGCCCGAGCACATGCCGCCGATGATTCCCTTGACCCCGTCCGAGGTGATCAGCCGCTCGGCTGATTGCACGGCAAGGTTGGAATCGGTGCAGCCTGTGTCCCCCTTCACCGTGACGACCTTCTGCCCTTCCAGAAATTTGCCGGACGCGTTGATCTCGTCCACCGCCAGGTTTGCGCCGTTGGCCATGTTCGGCGACAGAGATTCCAGCGGCCCGGTGAACCCCAGCAGGATCCCCAGCTTGACGTCTTCGGCATGGGCAGCCCCGGCCATCAGTGCGGTCGCGGCGGTCGCCATCAGCAGTTTTTTCATGAATCGTCTCCCAGTTGTCGGATCATTGTCCGTGCCAAAGCCTAAGCAGAGCCTGCCCGGAAGAAAAGCCTCTTGCACAGGCCGGGACCGTGCAATCATTCGGAAAAGCCCCTGTCTGCGAAAGGTTTGGTCAGCGCTCGCACCATTCCCCGGCAGGCCTGCAGCGGTCAAGAAAAAACCGCGCCCCGGATGCAGGGGGCGCGGCGCAGGAAATCATCATTCGGGACCACGCGCAGCGCGGCCTCAGGACGATTACTTCAGATCATTCTCGTCCAGGATCTCTTCGAATGCCTTCTTGGCCGGTTTGGGCATCTTGGCGTCTAGGAAATCATCCGGAACCGGCGCATCGTCGACCTGAATCACCATGACCATGCCCATGCCGGTATGCGGCTTGCACTTGACGCCGATCACGCCCGGAGCCGTCAGATCAACATCGATCTCTTCGTTGATCTTGCCAGCAAACTCTTCCTGCCCTTCGGGAACCATGCCTTTGACGGTTTCGGCATTGTGGCCCTTGTCAGTGGGAATGAATTTGACTGTATCGCCCACGGCGGCCGAAACAAAACGCGGCTCGAACACCATCGCGCCGGCTTCGCCCTTGTTCAGCATATGGACTTCATGCACGTCGGCCATGGCCAGTGCGGGGGAAAGCGCCAGGAGCGAGGCGGCGATAATTGTCTTGAAAGTCATATCTTGTCCTTCTCGATGTGTGATGTCCGCCGCGATATGACGCGGCGGTGCCGTTTGGCCTAACGTCTGACGCAGAATTTAGTTCGCGTCCGAGGCATTATCCATAAGAAATTGCATAACAAGGGTCGCCTCGTTCTCATCCAGACCGGCGCGGGGGAACATCGACGGCGTTATACCCTTCCACTGGTTCTGGGTAAAGTGCGACACTTCGCGCGGCCCATGGCAGACGGTGCAGCGTTCGTAGAATATCTTCTCGCCCTCCGTCGCATCGGCCAGAAGCGATTCCGTGATGGTCTCGACGCGGTCCAGCCCCAGAACCTCGTCATCGATCGCGGCAAACTCGTAATCCTCGATGATCTCGGGCTTTTCATAGGCCATGTTGGGGCCGTCGGGATCCTCGCATTTGCGCATGCTGCACAGCACGGTGTTGGCCGTGGTCGCCTGCGACAGCCCCGAGGACCGCTGCGTCGAGGTCAGGAAGTTGACCAGACCCGAGTTGCAGCGCCCCTTGCTGTCCAGCGACGGCCAGCACCCCTCATAGACCGATACGACGCCCGGCATGATGTCGTCGGACAGAACCGCGCCGACGATGATCGTGCCGCGGTCGTTATAGAGTTCCACCAGATCGCCGTCCTCGATACCGCGCGATTCAGCGTCCTGAGTGTTGATGCGCACCGGCTCGCGGCCTTGGATCTTGTAGAGATCCCGCAGCTTGGCGGACTGGTCCATCTGGCTGTGCAGGCGATACCACGGGTGCGGGCTGACCACGTGCACCTGCCCTTCCTTGGCGTTGCCCAGATATTCGTGCTTCTCCAGCCAGACCGGCATGCCGGGGCAATCCTCGATGTCAAATCCCGCGATTTCCTCGCAGAACATCTCGATCTTGCCCGAGTTCGTGTGCAGCGGACTGGCCTCGGGATCGATATAGAAATCGCCATGACGCACCCAGCGGCGGGACTCCTCGGGGGCGTCCTGCCTTGCATAGCCCTTTTCCCAGAACTCCTCGAACGGGGTATGCTGTGACGCGGCCGAGCGGTTGTAGGCCTGCTCGACATGGTCGATCAGATCCAGCGAATCGGTGAATTGCGTCCACAGGCCCATCTTGTCGGCCAGACCCTCGCAGATGTGATAGTCGGACATGCTTTCGCCGACGGGTTCGATCACCTGCTTCATCGCGTAGATCTTGTCGTTGGAGTAGGTGCCGCCGACGCTGATATCGTCGCGCTCCAGCGTCGAGGCGGCGGGCATGACGATATCGGCCCAGCGGGTCGCGGCGGTCCACCACACATCGACGCTGACGATCGTCTCCACCTTTTCCAGCGCGCGGATCAGACGGTTCGTATCCTGCTGGTGCGACATGAAGTTGTTGCCAGCGTTATAGATCATCTTCACGTCCGGATAGGTGCCGGTGTTGCCGTTATAGATGAATTCACCGCCTGGGTTTTCCAGCATCTCGGTGATGCGGCTGGCAGGGCAGATGCCCTTGACCCAGTTGCGCCCCTGACTGAGGCCCGTGGGCGTCGATTTGAACGATTGCGGCATCCCGCCCGACCCATAGTGCCAGGAAAATCCGACGCCCTGCCCCGGCTTGCCGATATGGCCGCAGAGCGCGGAAAAGTTCACGATGGCCCAATGGGTCATTTCCCCGTGCTGGGCGCGTTGCAGCGACCATGCACCGGCAATTTCGGTCCGTTTGGTGGCCATCAGCTCGGCCAGTTCCCGGATCTTGCCTGCGGCAATGCCGGTGATCTTCTCGGCCCATTCCGGCGTCTTGGGGGTATCGTCCCCCTCGCCCTTGATATAGGCAATCCATTTGTCCGCGCCGACCGTGTATTTGTCCAGATACTCCCGGTCCTCCAGCTCCTTGTCCAGAACGTGGAACGCCATGGCGCTGAACAGCGCCACGTCGGTATTGGGGACGATATTGACCCATTCGGCGTTCAGATAAACGTCCGAGGGCGTGCGCTGCGGGTTGATCGAAATGAACTTCGTGCCATTGTCGCGGATCTGCGCCCAGGGGCCCGACATCTGGTGGTCGGCCACGGTATATTCGATGCGGTTGTTCTTGATCGGATCGCAGCCCACCAGAACGAACACCTCGGTATTGTCGCGGATCACCTCCCAGGCGGTCTGCCCGGAATAGACCTCCATATCGCCGATGACGCGGGGCAGACAGATCTGGCTGGCGCCGGCCGACCAGTCGCCTTGGGTGTTGGTGCAGCCACCGATCAGGTTCAGCAGGCGGCCCTGCATCACGTTGGGACGGAAGTTGCCGGCGTTGGCCCAGCCACCATAGGACGAGCTGAAGATCGCCTCGTTGCCATGGTTGCTGGCGGTGTCCAGAAGCGCCTTGGCGGTCAGGCTGAAGACAGTGTCCCAGTCGACGCGCACGTAAGGTTCCTTGCCGCGCAGTTCGGGCTTGGTGTCGCCCGATTCCCAGTTTTCCAGATAGGATTTGCGCACCATCGGATATTCGATGCGGCTCTTGTCATAGGTGCGGTCGGCCACGCCGTAGGTCAGCATTTCGGTCGGCTGTGCGTCCAGTTCGGGAATGGTGTTGACCCCGATCAGCTTGCCATCGCGCACCACCCCCTCGAACGGGCCGAAATGGCTGGCGTGAAAGACGCGATCGCCAAAGGAGTTCGGATCCAGCGACGCCAGTGCGGTCGAGCTGAGCAGCGGGGAGACTCCAATCGCGGCAGCACCGCCCTGAAGGAAGCGGCGGCGGGTGGGATGAAATGTCATATCGGTACCTTTGGTTGTTCAATTCCGGGGGATACGGCAAGGTCGTGAGATCTTTCATGATCTACATCATGAACATTGCGGTTTTCAGAGAGTTTCGTGGATTTGCAGCTTCAGTCATCTGCCGCATGCGTGCGCAGCACGTCGAGCGGCACGAATTCCAGCGCGCGCTGATGCGTGGCTGCCAGCCGCACTTTGGGCGCGCAGCCCTCGTCATGCGCCTGTGCAAACCTTGCCGCGCACAGGCACCAGCGATCGCCGGGCGCGAGGCCTGCAAAGCGGAATTCGGGCCGGGGCGTGCTCAGGTCGTTGCCGACATATTTGGAAAAAGCCAGAAACTCGGCCGTCATCAGCGCGCAGACGGTATGGCTGCCGCGATCCTCGGCGCAGGTGTTGCAATGGCCGTCGCGAAAGAACCCTGTTACCGGATCGGCTTCCGAACATGGCTCCAAAGGGCCACCAAGAACATTTACAGGATCGTCCTTTTGCATCTGCACCGTCCTTCAGATTACCGGTTCTGCCTTGAGTTGCACCAGCCTAGCACGCGGGGAGCGGCGGGCAAGTGCCGGGGGCGGATGCCCGGAACAAAAGCGCCTAGCGGAACCTGTCAGCCAGCCGTTGCAGGGCGCTGCGGCTATCCGGCTCCGGCTCGGGCGCCGGGTCCGGCTGCCGCGCCTGGGCGGGCTTGGGCGGGGCCTGCTTGCTGCCACCGCTGCGCGCGGGCGCCATGCGCAGCGCGACTGCGTTCTGAAACCGTCCGGCATCTCCCTCCGCCAAATGGGGCGCGCCGTCGCTGATGCCGCGCAGTAGATCGTCCAGCCAGTCCCGATCAGCCTTGGCGAAATCGCTCAGCACATAGCCCGGCACGGCATCCTTGTGGCCGGGGTGGCCGACGCCCAACCGCACGCGGCTGTAATGCGGTCCGATATGCTGGTGGATCGACCGCAGCCCGTTATGGCCCGCATGTCCGCCGCCATCCTTGACGCGCAGCTTGCCGGGTGCGAGGTCGATCTCGTCGTGAAACACGGTGATATCCGTCGGCTCCAGCTTGTAGAACCGCATTGCCTCGCCCACGGACTGGCCGCTGAGGTTCATGAAGGTGCCGGGCCGCAGCAGCAGCACCTGCGCGCCGCCCAGCCGCCCCTCGCTTGCCTGGCCCTGAAACCGCGCCTTCCACGGGCCGAACCCGTGATCCGCCGCGATCCGCTCCACCGCCATGAAGCCGATATTGTGCCGGTTGCCCGCGTATTTCGCGCCGGGATTGCCCAGCCCTGCAAAGATCAGCATGAGATGCCTCCTTGGCGTAATATAAAGGGGTCCTGCCGCAATGCCCGTGAAATCTAACGAGCGACAAGGCACAGGCCGTATATGAAAAACGCGGCCCTTGCGGCCGCGTTTCCCGGTAGTTCAACAAAGGCTCGCGATCACCCGCCGCCGCTCAGGCATCGGTATCCTGCTCGGTGGCCGGCACGTCATCCGCACCTTCTTCACCGTCATCGCTATCTGATTTCAGCGCCGACGGCGCCGTCACGTTGCAGATCATGAAATCGCGATCCTTGATCACCAGCTCGGCACCCTGGGGCAGCTCGATATCGGAGATCGTGACAGTGTCGCCGATATTCACCAGCTTGCTCATGTCCACGACCAGCGCGTCGGGAATGTCGCCCGCAGTCACCAGCAGCTCGACCTCGTTGCGCACGGTGGTCATGACCCCGCCCTTGGTGATGGCCGGGCATTCATCCTCATTCTGGAAATCAATCGGGATGAACAGGTTGATCTTGGTCGTGCGGCGCAGGCGCATCAGGTCCAGATGGGTCGGCAGATCCTTGACCACATCGCGCTGCACGTCGCGGCAGATGACGCGCACGTCGTCATGGCCTTCGACCTTCAGGTTGAACAGGGTCGATTTGAACCGGCCCTTCTTCAGCCGCTTCAGCAGGACGTTGAAAGGAATGTTGATCGGCAGGGGATCGCTCTCGCCGCCAAAAACGATACCCGGAACCATGCCAGCGCGGCGTGCGGCACGAGCGGCGCCCTTGCCTGTCCCCGTGCGTTCCTGGGCGTGAAGATCAGGAATTTCTTCAGCCATGTTATTCTCCATGAGATAAGGGCGGGGCTCCTCCAAGGCTGTAGCCCCGCGTGAAGCCGCCCGGATAAAGGATTTACCGTCCGAGGGAAAGACCCAATCTCGTCCCTGCCCCGGCCGGTTCCGCGGCCCTCGCACCGTGTGGCAGAAGTGTGTGACAGAAGCGTGAATGCGCGTATAATTTTGGCGGCGGAGCTTTGCATTCCCCGGCGCGGCCCTAGGTCGACCGGCAGCCGCCACTCTGCCGAGTGGCGGCACTTGTCCGGAGTCCGACAGCCGGATTATTGAATGGCCTTGCATGGCCCCTGCATCCAAAGGAATTTTCAGATGTATCGCAAATTACTGACATTCGCCGCCGCAATGATTGGTTTTGCTGCTGCCGCGCAGGCAGGCGACATTTCGACCCATGTGCTGAACACCTCCACCGGCACCGGTGGCGCCGGCATTCCCGTGACGCTGGAAATGCAAAAGGACGGCGCCTGGACCGAGATCGGCAGCGGCACGACGGGCGAGAATGGCCGCGTCGAGAGCTTTGGCATCGATACCGAAGCCGCGCTCTACCGGCTGAATTTCGATGTGTCGGATTACGAGGCGCTGGGCGACGATCCATTCTTTCCGCAGATCAGCATCACTTTCAAGATACAGGATGCCGAGCGCGAGCATCATCACATCCCGATCCTGATCAGCCCCTTTGGCTACGCGACCTATCTGGGCAACTGAGTGGGGCTGGCGACCCTGCCTGACACCGGGCCGCGCATCCTGCATGATAAGGGGAACGTGAAACATGACGAAATACGTAGCAACCGGCCTTTGCGCTGCAAGCATTGCCTTGGCTGCCTCCATCGCGATGGCTGCCGGGGAAGGCGCGGTGCTGACGCAAAAAACTCTGTCACTGGCGCTCGCCAACACGCTCGCCAGCGGTGCCATCGCGGCCTGCGCGGAGATCGATCAGACTGCGGTGGTGGCGGTGGTGGACCGTGGCGGCAATCTGGTTGCGCTTCAACGCGGCGACAATGTGGGGCCTCACAACACCGTTGCCGCCCAGCGCAAGGCCTTCACCGCGCTTTCGACGAAATCGAAATCGGGCGAACTGGGCGAGAAGGCACAGAACGATCCTGCATCGCAGAACCTCAATACCGTATCCGAACTTTTGTTGCTGGGGGGAGGTGTTCCGGTCAGGCTGGACGGCGAGACGATCGGCGCGATCGGGGTTGCCGGTGCGGGCGGTTCCGCCAATGACGAGGCCTGCGCGGTGCAGGCCATCGCGGATGCGGGGCTGTGATTTCTGCCTGAATTTCTCACGAAAAGCCGCGGGGCGTAGCACGCGCCCGCCCCGCGGCGGTAATGCGCTCAGCCCCGGTCGAGGAGCCTGCCCAAAGGACGCCCGCCCAGAACATGCATATGCAGATGCGGCACTTCCTGTGATCCATGCGGGCCTGCGTTCGAAATCACCCGGAATCCGCCTTCGACATCCGCCCCGTTCAGCCCGCTCAGGCGGCACACCTCGCCAATGGCGCGGGTGAAATCGACAATCTCGGCTTCGCTCGCTTCGGCTGCGAAATGCTCATAGCTGACATAGGCGCCCTTGGGGATCACCAGCACATGCACCGGCGCCTGGGGCGAGATGTCGCGAAACGCAAGGCAATGCTCGGTCTCCAGCACGGTGTCATTCGGGATCTCGCCGCGCAGTATCCTGGCAAAGATGTTCTGGTCATCATAGGTATGGGTCATCGTGCTGTCCTTGATCTTCAAACAGGGGTTGCGCCAATCAACGCAGATCGCGCGCCGATGTTCAAGGAGCGGCGCGGCACGGCGTCAGATCAGCCCTTCCGCGGCGAAGAGCGCCTTGACATTCGTCTCCGGGCGGGCGCCGTAGTGGGAAATGACCTCGGCGGCGGCGATGCAGCCCATGCGCCCGGCCGCTTGCATCGATCTTCCCGTGGAGAGCCCATAAAGGAACCCGGCGGCAAACTGATCGCCTGCCCCGGTGGTATCGACCGGCGCAATACGCGTGACCGGCACATCGATGCGGTTGTCGCCGCGCATCAGGATCACCCCGTCGCCCGACCGGGTGCAGACCACCAGCCCCGTCTTGGCCGCCGCCTGGGCCAGCGCGCTGTCCAGATCGGCTGTCTGATACAGCGATGCCCATTCATGTTCATTTCCGATCACGTAATCCAGCCCCCGCACCAGGCTGCGAAAATCGCTGCGGTGCCTATCCACGCAGAAGGGATCGCTGAGCGAGATACCGGCCATTCCGCCAGCATTGCGACACGCCTCGGCGGCGGCGGCCAGCGCGGCCTTGCCCTTGGGTTTGTCGAAGAGATATCCTTCCAGCAGCAGCAGCCCCGCGTTCGATACTACGTTATCGGGTACATCGGCGGCATCCAGCTCGGTCGAGATGCCCAAGTAAGTGTTCATCGACCGCTCCCCATCGGGCGAGACGAAAATCATGCAGCGCGAGGTCGGCAGATCGTCTCCGGCCACCGGCGGGTTGACGAAATCGGTGCCCAGCCGCGCCATATCGGCCGCATAGGCGCGGCCCAGATCATCGTCGCGCACACGGCCGATGAACCCCGTGCTCAGCCCCAGCGCGCCAAGACCGGCCATGGTATTGGCAACCGATCCGCCCGCCACCTGCACGCGGTTCTCCATCGCCTCATACAGCGTCTCGCTGCGCCCGGCGTCGATCAGCTGCATCACGCCTTTTTCGATACCCATCCGGGCGAGAGACGCGTCGTCGCTGCGGCAGATCACATCCACAACCGCATTTCCGATACCAACCGCCTGATAGTTCTTCATGTCGTCTTGTCCTCATAGGGGCAGAGGTCGCGGATCAGGCATGTAGGACACATGGGCTTGCGCGCCTTGCAGTGATAGCGGCCATGCAGGATCAGCCAGTGATGCGCATGGTGCTGAAAATCGGCCGGAACGTGATCCTCCAGCGCGCGCTCGACCGCCACGACATCCTTGCCGGGGCAGATCCCGGTGCGGTTGCCGACGCGGAAGATATGCGTATCGACCGCCTGCGCGGGCATGTTCCACCACATGTTCAGCACCACGTTGGCGGTCTTGCGCCCTACCCCCGGAAGAGATTGCAGCGCGGCGCGCGAATTGGGCACCTGCCCGTCATACTCGTCGACCAGAATCTGGCTCATCCGGATGACATTTTTTGCCTTCTGGCGGTAAAGACCGATGGATTTTATATGCTCCGTCAGGCCCTCCAGCCCCAGATCCAGCATCTTCTGCGGAGTGTCCGCAATCTGGAACAGCGCGCGGGTTGCACGGTTCACGCCCGCGTCGGTTGCCTGCGCACTCAGCGCGACAGCCACGACCAGCGTATACACATTCACATGTTCCAGTTCGCCCTCAGGATGCGGCCGGGCCTCCTGAAACCGCTCGAAAATGGCGCGGATCGTGTGATAATCGAGTTGCTTGCTCATGGGTACCCTATGGCCGCAATTGCGCCAATGCGCAACATTCGGGTCGCAGCAGGCAGGGCGCGCGCCTAAGTTGAGAGCAACAGCAAGGAGCCCTGTCTCATGACCACCCTGCCCGAGCAAAGCTATCATTTCGGCGTCATGCGCCGCGCGATCGCGCTGATCGACGCGGGCGGCGGCGATCTGACGCTGGACTGGCTGGCCGCCCAGATGGGAATGAGTGCCGCGCATTTTCAGAGGGTCTTCTCGGCCTGGGTCGGTGTGTCGCCCAAACGCTACCAGCAATATCTGGCGCTGGGCCACGCCAAGGAAGTGCTGCGCGAACGCTGCACCATGGCCGAGGCCGCCTGCGCCGCCGGCCTTTCGGGCACCGGGCGGCTGCACGATCTGTTCGTGCGGTGGGAGGCGATGAGCCCGGGTGATTTTGCCCTGAAGGGTGCCGGGCTGGTCGTGCACTGGGGCTGGTTCGACAGCCCGTTCGGGCCTGCCCTGGTCATGGGCACCGCCAAGGGTATCTGCGGCATCGGCTTTGCCGCCGAAGAGGGCGACAAGGGCGTCATGGCCGATCTGCGCGCCCGCTGGCCAAAGGCCGATTTCGTGCACGCGCCCGGGCAATTGCGCGGATGGGTGGAGGGCGCCTTCGGCCCACAGGGGCAAACGCCGCTGCACCTGATGGGCGCGCCCTTCCAGATCAAGGTGTGGGAGGCGCTGCTGTCCATTCCGCCCGGCCATGTGACCACCTACGGCCAGATCGCCAAGGCTATAGGTCATCCGCGCGCCGTGCGTGCCGTCGGCACCGCCGTCGGGCGCAACCCGATCGGCCTTCTGATCCCCTGCCACCGCGCGCTGCGCAAATCGGGGGACCTGGGCGGCTATCATTGGGGGCTGCCGGTCAAACGCGGGATGCTGGCATGGGAATCCGCGCGCGCAGAGGCATGAAATGCGCGGAATGATGCCGGTTTGCGCCCTTTTGCGTGTTGGGCATCACCGCGCGGCGGTCTATGATCGCTGCCAAGCCCGGGCGAGCCGGGCACCCAAACACAAGGCAGACTTCCCATGATCCGCGCAAAAACACATCTTCTGATCGCCGCCTGCGGCGCATTGACCTTCACCGCCGCCTGCGACGGCACGCAAAACATGGGTGGTTTCGGCCCGACGAACAAAACGCAGCAAGGCGCCATGATGGGCGGCATCGCCGGCGCAGTCACGGGTGCCGCGGTCAGCGACAAATCGGGCAAGGGCGCGCTGATCGGCGGCGCCGGGGGCGTCGTGCAAGCGGCGGGCCGCACGCTG
>JAUNVT010000066.1:0-1762 GCA_030540655.1 Rhodobacterales bacterium | reverse complement strand
GGCGGCGCTATCGGCGCGCTGGGCGGGGCTGCCATCGGCAACGCACTGGACCGGCAGGAGGCCGAACTGCGCCGCGATCTGGACAATGAGCGCGTGCAGATCAACAATACCGGCGACCGCCTGATCGTGACCCTGCCGCAGGACATCCTGTTTGCCGTCGACAGCGCAAGCGTCAACAGCGGGCTGCGCGGCGATCTCTATACCGTTGCCAGCAGCCTGCAAAACTATCCCACCAGTACAGTGCAGGTGGTCGGCCATACCGACAATACCGGCAGCGCCGCCTATAACCAGAACCTGTCCGAGCGCCGCGCGAATGCCGTGGCCAGCGTGCTGCGCGAGGGCGGTGTCGCGCCGAACCGCATCAACGTCTACGGCCGGGGCGAGGATCAGCCCGTTGCGTCGAACCTGACCGTCGAAGGCAAGGCGCAGAACCGCCGCGTCGAAATCGTGATCCTGCCCAGCGCGACCTGATCGCGGCAGATGACCGGCATCAGGCCCCGGGGATCGCTCCGGGGCTTTGTCATGGCGCGCCCACATTCTTGACCATCGCCTGCCATCGCGCTACCCGGTTGCCCACCTGCGCATCATCCCGAAAGGACCAGCCCGCATGAGCAACCCTTCGCTTCTCATCCTGCCCGGCGACGGGATCGGCCCCGAAGTCATGGCCGAAGTCACCCGGATCATCGACTGGTATGGCGCCAGAAGGGACATGCCTTTTGACGTCACCACCGATCTGGTCGGCGGCAGCGCCTATGATGCGCATGGCAGTCCCTTGAGCGACGACACGATGGCAAAGGCACAGGCGGTCGATGCCGTGCTGCTGGGGGCTGTCGGCGGTCCGAAATACGATGATCTGGAATTTTGCGACAAGCCCGAGCGCGGCCTTTTGCGCCTGCGCAAGGAAATGGATCTCTTCGCCAACCTGCGCCCGGCGCAATGTTTTGACGCGCTGGCCGATTTTTCATCGCTGAAAAAGGAGGTAGTGTCGGGCCTTGACATCATGATCGTGCGCGAATTGACCTCGGGTATCTACTTCGGCGAGCCGCGCGGCATTTTCGAGGAGAATGGTGAACGTGTGGGCATCAACACCCAGCGTTATACAACGACCGAGATTGACCGCGTTGCGCGGGCTGCGTTCGAACTGGCGCGCAGGCGCGGAAACAAGGTCTGCTCCATGGAGAAGGCCAATGTGATGGAATCGGGCATCCTGTGGCGCGAGGTTGTCACGGCGGTTCACGCCGAGAGCTATGCAGATGTCGAACTGTCGCACATGTATGCCGATGCGGGCGCGATGCAGCTCTGCCGCAATCCTAAACAATTCGATGTGATCGTCACAGACAATCTTTTCGGGGATATCCTGTCCGACGCCGCCGCGATGCTGACCGGCAGCCTTGGCATGCTGCCTTCCGCCAGCCTCGGCGCGCCGATGGTCAATGGCCGTCCCAAGGCGATGTACGAGCCGGTCCACGGCTCCGCCCCCGATATTGCGGGTCAGGGCAAGGCGAATCCGATTGCCTGCATCCTCAGCTTCGCCATGGCGCTGCGCTATTCCTTCGATCAGGGCGCCGAGGCAGACCGGCTGGAGCGAGCGGTCGAGACGGTGCTGGCAGATGGCGCACGCACCCCCGATCTGATGGGCCCCGATGGCGGCACCCCGTTCAGCACCACCCAGATGGGCAACGCCATCCTCGCGGCGCTTGACGCCAGCCTCTAGAGCGTGTCGCGTTTAATCGGTTCTGTATCCAGCGGCCTTGAAGAAGTT
>JAUNVT010000289.1 GCA_030540655.1 Rhodobacterales bacterium | reverse complement strand
GTGGACACTTCTGAGGAGCGGCTCGACATGCTAATAGACCCCATTGTTCGCCAAGGCATCCACGAATCAAGGAATTTCCGTGCTTGAGAGCCTGAAGAAATTATTTCGGCCCGATGATGTGATCGCCTCGCTCTCGGTATTTCCGGAGATCGATGACGCGAAGATCGCGAACGAGTTGGATCTTGAAGGTGTCGGGCGCGCTCGTGGCAGCCAGAGCCAGCCGGCACAAGGCGCCACAACCGCCGACCATGTCGAAACTGCTGTTCGGGCAAGGATCGAATCACTGCGGCGTAATGGACTCGAGCGATATGAGGGCAATCGCACGATCTATAATGAGCGTCTGGCCCGCGCCGGCCAGGCACGCAAGGAGGTCGATATCGTTGCCGGTGATACCCGCGCCGATTTCTTGGCTGAAGTGAAGATCCGCAAGGCCAAGATGACCTCCTCGATCGAGAGGCTCAAGGAATCGTACGATTATCGCGTCAGTTTCCGCCGGAAATACAATCTCGACCGGCCTGCTCGCCAATTCGAGGGCTGGTTTCGTTTCATTCTCGTCGCCGTCATCTTCATTGTCATTGAGTGTTTCCTGAATGCTTATCTGTTTTCGGGCATGAACGAGCAGGGACTGCTCGGAGGGCTGTTTCAGGCGCTCATCATTTCTTTGGTGAACGTCGTCGGCAGTGTCATGCTTGGCTTTTTTGCCTGCGGTCTCAATCACACGCACCCTATCCGGAAGCTGGGTGGCCTTGTCGCGCTTGTGTTGTGGTTTGCGCTGGCGGTGGCGCTGAACCTTGCCGTCGCGCATTTCCGCGACCTGCTGGAGGGCAGCGTCGCCTGGCGCGATGCCCTGACCCTGGCGGTCGTGAACGTGAAGGCCAATCCGCTGGGCCTCGCCAGCCTCGAAAGCTGGGTGCTGTTTGCGATCGGCTTCATGATTTCTGCTCTGTCCTTCCTCAAGGGCTGGCACGCACATGACCCGTTTCCCGGCTATGCTGCAGTCGAGAAGGCGCTCGACGATGCACGCCTGACCTATGAGGCCGATCTGGTAGATGCGATCGACGAGCTATCGGAAAAGCGTCGTGAGGCCATCGACAAGCTGAAGGATGCTGACCAGCAGGTTCGGGACGGTATTTCGTCTGCGATCGATGCACTCTTCGGCCGAACGGCACTCGATGCCCATCTGCAGGCGTTCCTTGAGCAATGTGACATGAAGCTGGCGCATCTTCTGGCGATCTATCGTGACGCCAATCGTGCTGCCCGCCCATTGCCAGAGCCAGCGAGCTTTTCGCAAACCCTCGGATTTACGCCATTTGCTCCGACCCAGATCGAAATCAGCCGCAAACACGGCGCCGAGGCCGAGGTCGAGCGGGTCAGTGCCACAGTCGATGCCGCAATCCGTGAAATTTTCCAGACCTTCACCGAGGCCGTCGAGGCGTTCCACCAACTTGAGGAAGTCCAGCGTGGCCGCCATCTCACGCAGGAGGCAGCATAGTGGCCCGCTCACGCCGCCGGCACAGGTCCCACCGCCGCAGGGGCGGGATGGGAACGCCGGTATTGGCGGCCATCGCGGCCGTGCTCGTGGCTGGAGTGGCCGGGGCATTCTGGTGGTCGGGCCAGGATCAGAAGCTCAATGCTGTGGACGACGTAACGCTGTGCCCAGTGCAGCACGGTCCCGCTGGCATGACCGCGATCCTTGTGGATCTGACAGACCCGATTTCACCGGCGCAACACGCACTGTTGACCGCGCTTCTGGACAAGGAAATTGCTGATGCGCCACGCAGCACGCAGTTCACCATGGGCGTCGTCACCGAGGATCCTGCAGACTGGGGCGCCAGCGCGCCACTGTGCAAACCGCAAGACCGCGATACCGCCGGCGCGCTGACGCAGAACGCAACCTTGATCGGTCAGCGCTATCGCGAGCGGTTTTTGGCGCCATTGCAGGCTGATATCTCTCGCCTGACCAGCGTGTCAGGCGCCAACCAGTCCCCGATCATGGAAAGCTTGCAGGCACTGGTGGCCGATACGCCTGGTTTCGTGACCTTCGATGGACCCCGGCGGATCGTGATCGTGTCGGACCTCCTTCAGCATAGCGACGTCATGAGCTTTTATCGTGGTGGCGATTGGGACAGTTTTCGCGCTTCGCCTGCCTTCCAGCGATTGGGCTCCACCCTGTCTGCGGCCGATGTCACCATCCTTCAGGTTCCCCGTCCGGGGGAGGGCGTGCGCGACCCGCGCATCCTTGAGGACTTCTGGGCCCGCTATTTTGATGCACAGGGCGCGCATCTACCAGTCCTGAAGCGGCTCGGGGATCTGTGATGGCACGTCGCAGGCCCAACCGCATTTATGGCGCGA
>JAUNVT010000065.1 GCA_030540655.1 Rhodobacterales bacterium | reverse complement strand
CCAGGCTGATCTGCCTGGCCATCCGAAACGTCGAGAAAGCAGGGCGCAATGTCCGCGACATGGTTTGCCGCCCGCAACCAACTTGCCATCCTGTTCGAAGATTGCTTCAATGCGTGACCGCATCTGAAACCTAGATGGACCAGACCGGATGCACAGAGGCCATGACACTCCCTCAGGCATCAGCTTCAGCGTTTCAGCGTTCACACCGACGGACGTGTCATACAACGATGACCGGCTGATCTTCAGCACCTTGCATTGGCGCCTCAGGTCGAGCTTCGTAGTCTTCCTGCGGATCATGTCGCGACGTACAGACGAGCTCATCGTTTCGACTTCGGCCCGTGTGACTAAAAGCCCTTCTCCACCGCAAGCTGGCCAATCCTGGCATGCAGGTCCCTAATCTCGCCGTCCTTGTTCCCAACCTTCCTGACATTGTCCGAGTCCACCCTGCCATGCCTTCAATCGCCTGCCGCTTCCACGTGCTTACCTGCGCAGGGTACAGCTAGCGCATGGCCACGACCTCCTGCAGCGTCTTGTCACAATGCAGAGCCTCAAGCACCAGCCTTAAATTTGAAAAATTCCGCCTCTTCGTCATTGCGATATCCATTCATCATTGTTGGATACATCTTACCCTGTCCAAATTTGCCGGGCCACTTCAGAGAGGTCATGTCGCAGAGCTCCTCCGGATGCCTGCGCCTCCCGCCCAGGCTCGTGCCGCTCGCCTACATCGAGATTACCTTTTCGCTGAAAGCGGGAAACCGGCGCAGCGACTTGGTGATCAGCTTCGGATGATGCTTCCGTCCGGGTTCCGCGGGATGTTCAGCGTCCCTTCCGATGGCCCGTCCGCATCATCTTTTGCGACATGCCGTTGCGAGGATTGCCGACATTGCGGCCGGTGTTACCGAACAGATGCGCGTCAGGCTCAGCGTTCAGAGGACGCTTGGGCAGCGTCGTCTTCACCGCATCGTCCCGCTCCTGCTTCGCAAACAGAGGACGCAGCTCGGCCCGCGCAAGACAATGACGCATAGAGTGGTAGAAGTAGCGCATGCACCGATTGCCACTCGGGTCGCATTTGTTCTGCTTCTGCCTTTCTTTTTCATCCAAGCCGCTTAAGGAGATATCCACGGCTTTCGCTCCGCCCCAACCACGGATGTGTGGAGATGACATGGCCCAACGCAGCGATTTCCCAAGTATCCAGTATTTCATACCCCAGCGCCTTGATTTCTGCCTCCCAAAGCTGACGTTCGCGGATCCGGTAGAGCACTCGTGCGCGGCCGATCCGCTCCATCGTATGCAACTCACATCCACTGCGCAGCGCGACTTTGTTGATCAGAATGAACTGCGGTCGTTGTTGTAGTCGCGCGACAAGATCGCTGAGCGACATGTCGAGATATTGTAGCAGTCCCGACGCCAGCAGAATATCGCAAGGGGGTGTGTGCTCCAGCCTGTCTTCAAAGATGATGCCAGCCGGAATTTTGCCCTCATCCTGACGCCGCCGCGCGGCCCTCACGATACCGGGCAGATCATAGACCGTCCAACTGGCCGCTCCGAGATCCAGCACGTCGGAAAAGGCAGAGTATTTTGTGCCCAGATGCCCGCCAGCGTCCAACACCGTGGGCCAGTCAGGCAAAAGCCGATCCAGCCAGAGAAGAACGGGGTAATCCCAGATCGCCCTCCTGCGCATCACCTCCAACGATATATCCACGATGTTTTCATCGTCGTAACCGTTTGTCGGGAATCGTGCCAGCGCTGCCGCCGCCGCATCGCGGCAGGAATATGCTCCGGCAAACCGGGTGGAGCGCGTGGTTTGCGACAGCATCCGCGCCACTCCGGCTTGGGGAAGCGTACGGGCAAGATCGAGAGCCTCCTTCACGTTTGCGCGCCAGCGGCTTTTGGCTAACGATGCTGTCTGTGAAGAGGCAGTCATGATGTTGCTCCTTTGGGGGGCGGTGTCGGACGAAAGATTTCCAGCAGTTCCATGCCGAAAGAGCGATCAAATACTAATATGGCGCCGAACTGCACCGCCGCGCCAATCAGGCCGAACGCCACTGCCGCGACCAGATCGGGCACGCCATGCCCGGCCGCTGCCAGATCAAGCGCAGCAATGCTCGCCGTGCCGCAGGCCACCGGCAATACCGCGCCGCGCAGCGCATTCAGAACCGGTGCCCAGCGGATTCCCGCATAACGCGTGAACAGCCATATTGTCGCGCCCAGCACCAAGATCGCTAGCACAAACTGAGACCACGCCAGCGGAAGAACTCCGTAAGGCGCGGCGGCGAAGGTCAGCGCAACCGACACGCCAAAGACCGCTGCCATATAACCCGGCAGGCGCCGCACCGCGCCCATCAGCGACATCAGCGGCTCTGTCAGGATACCCATCAACATCAGCAGCCGTCCTGCTGCAAGGATGGCCACCAGCGCCGCCACTGGCTGCCACTCGGCGCCAAGCAAGCCACCCACGATCTGCCCGCTCAGCAGGATAAGCCACAGCATCAAGGGCGCCCCGAGAACCACCACCATCTTAAGATGACGTGCGACTTGCAGGTTCACCCGCATGCCCCGCTCCTCGGGTGGCCCTGAATCGCGCGCCCGCCGCAACTGTGTCCAAGCCAGCAATTGACCCGGCACGGTGATCAACTCCCAGACCGCCCCTACCAGCCGCTCGGCCGCGCGATAGAAACCCACTGCGGCAGGCCCCAGAAATGCGCCGATAATCAACGTCACGAAATGCAGCCGCAGATTGACCAGCATCCGGCTGGAAAAGATCAGGCTTGAGAAAACCCATAGCTCGTGCATCACAGGACGCGCCATTCCCGTCCGCGGCGCGCGGCGGGTCGTGGCAAAGCCAAGGATCAGCGACACCGTCTGGCAGGCGATTCGCCCATAAACCAGCGCGAACACCCCCGCGCCCCCAACGAGCGCGGCGCAGGCGACGCCAAGGCCCACCATTTCTCCCGCGATCTCGCACCAGGCGGCGGCTTTCAGCCGACCCATCCAGACCATCACGCCCTTTTGCGCCGACCACGCCGTCGCCAGTGCGACCCAGAGCGCAAAATACAACAGCAATGCCACAAGATCTGCAGTCAGTCCGAAGCGGCCCGCCACCAGCGCCGCCCCGCCGCCCAAGAAGCCAAAGCCGATCCCACTGATGATGGCGATAAAAAGCACTTGCAACGGCACGGTTTCATCGCCGGAGCGCGACAGGATGAAGGGCGCCCAACCAGCCTCGGCCGCCTGATGCAGCAGCATCGCGCAGGCTGAGGCGAGCGCGAAAATGCCAAATTCGGCTGGCCCCAAGGTCCGTGCGGCCAATATGAAGATCACAAATTGCGCCGCTTGGGAGACCAGCCGTTCAGCAACGGTGATCACGGTATCGCCTGCAACCTTGCGCGCGCTGTGGCTGCCTTGAGGCACATCCGGCCCCTTTTGCCCGCGCCGGCTAATATGCCCCATACCCTGTCACCACAACTGCCACGGTGCGAAGCAGGATGCGCAGATCGCCTGCCATCGTGCGCGTTTCAGCATAGTGCATGTCCAGCGCCACACGCTCGTCATAGGTCGTGTGGTTGCGCCCGCTGACCTGCCATAGCCCGGTGATACCGGGACGCAATACGGCGTAAGCTGTGAAATCATCGCCATATTTTGACTTTTCCTCAGATATGATCGGACGTGGTCCAACAAGGCTCATGTCACCGCGCAGAACATTGATAAGCTGGGGCAATTCATCAAGGCTGGATTTGCGCAACAACCGCCCGACGCCGAGAATACGCGGGTCGTGACGTAATTTTTGTCCCTCCGCCCATTCCAGCTGTCGGGCAGGATCCGCAACAAGACAAGCGGCCAGCCGACGCTCGGCATCACAATGCATCGTACGAAATTTCAGGCAGGGAAAGGGCGCATCGCCCCGGCCGATCCGCGTATGGCTGAAAAATACCGGCCGCCCGTGCAGCAGCAAGATAAGAAAAGCTACCAGCATAAAGACCGGCAGAAAGAATAGCAGGATAAGCGTGGCACCGATTATATCGAACCCGCGCTTGGCCCCGTCGGAATCGATCCACTTTGCCCTTCCGGATGTGGGGGGTTTCCTGTGAATGGGCGGGACGTAAAGCAGACGGCTCGGTACCGGGCTCTGCGTCGCCTCGATGAAGACGGTTGTATCGTGTTTTTGTTTCATAGGAACTTCCCCCTTCCTACTAGCGTTCCACGGTTGCCCGAGACCCGTATAGTATGGCTGACAGGTGACATCGTTAACTTTGCTTTAATCTTTGTGTCATATTAGTTAGGTTCGCTCCAAAATTGAGCGGACGGTCCATGTCGTCTGCTCCGCTTGCGCAGCAGTAAGAAAGGCGTAACGTCCCATGACGCGAAACGCTCAGGACACGTATCAGCAATCTTCCCCACTTCGGGGAAGCCGCCGCGGCGACAAGCGTCCCAAACATGCGGAGTTTGGAGATGACCGCACAAGGGGCGGTACCAGCGGGCGCGATATCCGCCGGATCGCAATCGTGCTCTGTGCCGTCGTCTGGCTGGTGGTACTCTACTTCGCATTCTGGTGATCCCCGTTCGGCGGTGGAGCAAGCAGCGCATCGATCATTCTGGCGGCATCCGCGATGCCGGTATTGCGCCCCTTCGCGATGCTCAGTTCCGGCAGATGGATGGTATCAAGCTGGCCAGTGACGATATCGCCCCAGCCCATCTTTGGATCAAAGGCACGGCCAGACGGCGCCTCATCGGTTACGAAATGCAACACCCGCCCATCAAAGGGTTCCGGTAGATGATGGTTGCGCGCCTCTGTCAGATAGCGGATGAATTCTTCCTGCTCGGCGTCCAGATCGGTGTAGCGCACGCGCTCCATCAAACCAAGCCGCACGGCAGCGCTTAAAACACCGGTGTTGCGAAAGATGCGGAACATTCCCAGAAATGCCGCCAGAGAAATGTCGCCACGCCGCACGAACCGCAGGCGGATACGTAAATTATGCAATTTATCGAGAGTCGCGGGCCAGCGGCTGCTGTCAACGCGGACCGCATAACGCGGTTCCCACACATCTTTCATGATGACGGCGGTGACCTCATCGCCCTCTGCCATCAGTTGCCGCGCGACCTCGATCGCGAGGTTGCCGTGAACGCAGACCCCGAACAGCGTATAAGGTCCGTGCGGCTGCGCGCTGCGCACGGCGTCGACGTATTCCGCGGCGATCTGCGTAAAGCTGCGCGCAACCAGCGGCGTGGCGTGCGCCTTGTCGTGGATCCGCACTGCCAGCGCCGGGCGCGGCGTTTCGAGTTGCCCGGCCAGCGCATAGATAGTCTGCGCATTGTTGATCGCGATCAGCGGCGGCCCTTCTCCGGCCTCGCTGAGGACCAGAACACGCCAATCGCCCTTACCCGCAGGTATAATGCTCTGCGCGACCGCAGACTCGCCGCTCAACCGCCGCGCCAAGGCGCGCATCGTCGGGCTGTGATAGATCGAGGCAAGGCTCAGCCGCTGACCGAACTCACGTTCGATTGCAGCCAGCATCCGCACCGTCAGCAAGGAATGGCCGCCAAGGTCAAAGAAATTTGCGGATGGCGGCACCACGTCCAGCCCCAGCAGGTCGGCCCAGATCGGCGCCAGCCGTGCCTCGATATCCGTAATATTGGAGGCAGTGGAGGCCACCTGTGGCAGCGCACTGACCGCAGAGGCAAGCGGTAGCCGCGCCTTGATGACCCGCCCCGATGCATCGCGCGGCAAGGCCCGCAGGATGCTGATCCCGTCAACCTGCAATGTGCCGGTCTCTTGGGCGGCGATATGATCGGTCAGCAGAGCCGGCAGCGCTTCGAGCGGCACCAGAGATGCATCCGGATCCGGCTCGGCAAACGCATGGATGCGGCGCCCGCCGTCAGCACCGGAATAGGCCACAGCCACCGCAGCGCCAACCATTGGATGCGCGTTCAAAGCCTTCTCGATCTGCGCGAAATTCTGGGCATCCTCGTCACCGTATCCGGGGGCACGTACCTGCGCCGGCATTTCTGCCAAGGTGCGATCGGGATGCTCAAAGGCAAAAGCGAACGCCTCTTGCCAGAGTGTCAGTAATTCTTCTGCGGTGTCAGGCTCGAACAGGTCGGAGTTATATTCGAGCGTCATTCGCCAGCCGCTTTTCCGCCCTATCAGTATGAAACTGAGATCGTAGATTGCGCCGGGCGCATGTGACGGCGCGCTTGACAGCTCGAACTCTCCGTATTGCGCAGTTTCCATGAATACGTGTTGCAGGATGAAATTGACCGATATCAGCGGCGTGCGCGACGCATCGCGCGGCGGGTTGAGCATCTCGACCAGCTTGTTGAACGGCACATGCTGACCGATCAGCGCCTGTTGCACCACCTGTTTGGCGCGCTCCAGGTGAGCGGAAATCGTGGCATCCTGCGGTGTGGCGAAGCGCAGAACGACGTTGTTGATAAAGACACCGATCAACGGCTCGAGATCCACCTCGGTGCGGCCTGCAACCTGTGTGCCGATGGTCACTTCCGGCGCGTCAGTCGAGCGCGACAACAGCGCGCTCAGCACCCCCGCGCCGTAGGCAAAGGGCGACATGGACCGCGCGCGCGCCGCCTCGGACAGACGTTCGCCAAAGGCGGGTGACAGGTCGGTCTTGACCATCCCGCAAGCGGCACTGCGCTCCAGCGGGCGGGGCAGATCGGGAGGCAGCTCGAAATAGGGCGCCCCCTCCAGCCGTTTGCGCCACGGCGCCAGATCCTCGGCAAAGGCGGCACTATCGAAATACTCGCGCTGCCACATGGCGTAATCGGCGTATTGCAGCGGCAGTTCCGGTAGCTCGGCGGTGGTTCCGGCCTCGAATGCAGCGGCCAACGTGCCGATCTCGCGGCCCAGTATGCCGATGGACCAGCCGTCAAAGCAGATCTGATGCACGGTGATCGCCATGATGGCGCGGTCATTGCCAAGTCGGATCAGCGTAGCGCGGATCGCGCCCGGGCGCGTCAGATCGAAGGGCAGACGCGCGTTCTCGCTGGCAATCGCTTCGACCCGGTCGGCCTGCTGCGCCTCGGGCGTTGTGCGAATGTCGATCTCTGACAGGTGGAATTCGGCACTGTCCATCACCCGCTGGACGGGCAGGCCGTTTTCCTCTGCAAAGGCCGTGCGCAGGATTTCATGGCGCGCGATCACACCGCGAAATGCCGCATCGAACGCCCTGGCGCTGAAGCGTCCCGTCACGTTCCAGCGAATCGCGACATTCAGCGCCGGATTGCCAGGGTTCATCCGGTCAAGAAACCAGCACCGCTCCTGCGTGGCGGAACAGGGAAAGCTTTCGTCCTCAGGGGGATTGCCCTTGGGCATCGTATCAGGGCCTGTCTCCTGTTCGGGGTTGATACCGCTCATGCCGACACCACGGCCTTGCGCCGCCCTCCTTTGCGAAACGACTTCAGCGATGGGGCGCGGGGCGCATCAACGCGCGCCTCGGCAAACGCGGCAGCGGCCTGGATGGTCGGGTGTTCCATCAGATGGCGCGCTTCTATGGGGATATCGCTGTCCAACATGCGCGCCGCAATGCGGAAAATGCTGAGCGAATCGGCGCCGAGTGCGAAAAGATCCTCATCGCGCCCGATGGCATTGATGCCCAGCACGTCCTGCCATATATCCGCCAGCCGCACCTCCAACTCAGTTTCCGGCGCGCTGATCTGCCGCGCAGCCTCACCCCCTGGCGCGTCGAGCGGTGGCAGCGCGCGCCGGTTGAGCTTGCCATTGGCAGTCTCGGGCAATGCGTCAATGCGCTGGAAGCGCGTTGGAAGCATGTAAGAGGGCAAGACCTTGCGCAGCAGGGTGGCGATACCCGCCGCCTCCGCGTCGCCCACGTAAAACCCTGCCAGCATCGGCCCTGCCGGCCCCTCGCGCAGATCGACGGCAGCGGCGGTCACACCCGGAACGGCGCGCATGGCGGTTTCGATTTCGCCCAGATCAATGCGGAAACCGCGCAGCTTGATCTGCCCGTCACGCCGCCCGAGCAAGAGAATTTTACCATCCGCCTGTCGCATCGCCAGATCGCCCGTGCGATAAAGACGCGTCGGCCCGGCCCCCGGCAGATCGACCATACGAAAAGCGGCTTCGGTCAGATCAGGCGCATTCAGATAGCCCACCGCCAGCCCGGCACCGCCGATATTCAGTTCTCCGACAGAACCGAACGGGGCCAGATGATCGCTGGCATCCAGCACGTGCAGCGCCGTATTGGCGATCGGCGCACCGATATCAATTATCCCTTCGTCGACCCTGCCGCAGGACGACCAGATCGTGGTTTCGGTCGGCCCGTACATGTTCCAGACCTCACCGCCAAAGCTGCGCAGCCGGTCCGCCAGATCGCGGGGCAAGGCCTCGCCCCCGACGAGGATCTTCAGCGCCGGACTGGGCGTCAGCCCCGCCTCCAGCAACATCTGCCAAAGCGTCGGAGTGGCTTGCATGACCGTAATATCGCCTTGCTCCAGCCTCCGCACCAGCGGGAAGGCCTCGCGCACGTCTTCCTCACCGGCGATGACAATCTTGCCGCCGGTAACGAGCGGCAGGAACAATTCCAGCGCCGCGATGTCGAAAGAGACAGTCGTGACCGACAAGAGAGCATCTTTGGCGCTGAAACCGGGCTTTTCGGCCATCGATGCAAGGAAGTTGAGCAGTGCGGAATGCGGCACCTCGACCCCTTTGGGCGTGCCGGTCGAACCGGAGGTAAAGATGATATAGGCGCTGCTGTCACCCGGCACTGCGACCGGCGGAGTATCAGCGGCATCATAGGTGCCTGCGGCATCGATACACGCGATATCCAGCCCCTCGGCCACCTTTGGCACATCGCCCATATGGATCAGGCCATCGGCCTCTGCCACCTCCAGCGTCGCGCGCAGCCGCGCCTGCGGGTGGGTGGGATCGAGCGGCACATAGGCATGGCCCGCCTTCATCACCGCCAGCAATGCCACGACCAGATTGCACGACCGTCCCAGAAGGACAGCGACCCGTCCGCCCGGCTGCGGCAGACGGCGCCGGATCTCTCCGGCCAATCGGTCGCTGACGCGGCCAAGATCTGCGTAGCTGTAGGTATCTGTGCCGTCCTCGATCGCGATAGCCTCCGGCGAGGCGGCAATCTGCGCCGCGATCATCGCGTCAAGGCGGCTGTAATCCGGCAGAGCGCGCGCGGTATCATTGCCAAGCGCGGCCAGCGCCGCCGCTGCCTCGGGCCGCATCAGGCGCGCGGCGCCAACCGACACCTCCATATCCGACACGATGGCTGCAAGCATCTCATGATAGAGAGCGCACCAGCGCGTGACAGTATCCTCGCTCAGAACATCGGTGGCGTAGGTCAGATCAATACGCAGCCCCTCAGGGCTTTCGGTGACGTTGAAGATCAGGTCAAAGTTGGTATGCGCGCGGGGGTTGCTTTCCATCGTCGTGGTGAGGCCCGCAAAGCCGAAATCGGCCGGCTGCTGGTCGAGGTTGAACTGCACTTCGCTGAGGGGCTGACGACCGATATCACCGCGCAGCCCGATCTGGCGCAGGATCGCGCCATAAGTCGTATCGCCATGCTCAAAGCAATCCAGTACTTTCCTGGAAGCCGCGCCAAGATGATCGCGCAGACTGGTATCCAGATTACAATTCAGGCTGACAGGCAACAGATTGACGCAATGGCCCACCAGGCGGTCATCCGCGAGCAGGGTCTGGCCCGCTGTCGGCACGGCCAGCACGACCTGCTCGCTGCCGCTCAGCCGGCCGAGCAGTGCCGCGAGCGCACCGCCCAGCGCGGCAAAGAGCGTGACACCTGCGCCACCGGCAGCGCGTTTCAACTTCTTGGCGAGGTCCGCCTCGATGCGATGCACGTGGCTGGCCCCGGCAAAGCTGCGCATACCGCTGCGCTGCCGATCCATCGGCAGTTCCGGCAGTTCCGGTGCCGCGGGGAATTCGCGTGCCCAAAAGGCGGTGCTGGCGTCCGTGGGTTGCTTCTTGTCCTGCGTATGCGCATAGGCGGCAAAGCTGGCGGCAGCGGGAAGAGTGGCCTCTTTGCCCTGAACACGGGCATCGTAAAGCGCGGCCAGATCTTCGACGATCAGATAGGTAGACCAGCCGTCGCACACGATATGATGCGTGCTCAGTACCAGCACATGATGCTCGGGCGCGAGCCGCACCAGCGATGCGCGGATCAGCGGCCCTTCGACCAGATCGAAAGGCGTGCGCGCGTCTTCGGCGATGAATGACTCAAGCTCTTCTGCGTCCATATCGATCACCGGCAGCGACAGGCTCAGGCGCGGTGCAACGATGCTTGCCTCGCCGCTGGCGGCAAAGCTGAGGCGCAGCGCGTCGTGGCGCGCGATCACATCGTTCAACGCGCCCTCCAGCGCGGCAGGATCAAGCGTGCCGTTCATATGCAGGCTGATGCCTTCGGTAAAGACGCCCGAGGCCGCATCGCCCAGTTGCGCCGCCATCCACACCTCTTTCTGTGGCTCGGTCAGCGGCACGGGGCCGTGCGTCGCGCTATCGCCTTCCAGGATGCCGACGGCTTGCAATTGATCCACCGCATCGGCGAACACCTCGGCCACGCGGGTAAAATCCGCCTCCGTATGGGCAGTGGTCAGGAACCACGGATAGCCATCCTGCACATGCACCCCGCCAAGCCGCATCAGCGGGTAAATCAGCGCGGCGCGCGGGTCGAGCGCAGACAGATTCACGATCAGCCAGCTGGAAAACCCGGTGACAGCGCGCGGCAGGCCGCGATCCTGCAGCGCATCGTTCATCTGACCGAGCAGCGCATCGGTGCGCGGCGCAACCCTGTCATAGAGCGCGCGGCCCTCGCCTTCGATATGATCCAGCACCGCATCGAGCGCAGACAGCACCAGAGGATGCCGCACAAATGTTCCAGCGAAAAAGGTCGGTGCCACTTCGGGTACGCTATCGTCGCCGAAGGCCCAATAGCCCCCGTCAAGCGCATCCATGAAGCGCGCCGATCCCGACAGGACACCCAGCGGCATGCCTCCGCCGACAACCTTGCCGTAGGTCGCCATATCGGCGTCGATATTCCACATCTCCTGCATGCCGCCGCGCGCCACCCGAAAGCCGGTGACGATCTCGTCAAAGATCAGCGCAGCGCCGTTATCGGCTGTGATCCGCCGCACTTCTTCGCAAAACGCGCGCGGGCGGAGCTGGGGCTGGCGGCTCTGGACAGGCTCAACCAAGACAGCGGCGATTTCACCGATGTTGTCTCTGATCCATTCAAGCGCCGCGTCGCTGCCATAGCTGAGCACCACCATGTTCGACACGGACGCCTGCGGCACACCGGCCACGGCTGGCAGGGCTGTCGGGTCGCCCGACGCACGGCCCTTGACCAGAACCTCATCGAACTGCCCATGGTAATCGCCCTTGAAGCACACCACCGTATCGCGCCCCGTCACCGTGCGGGCGAGGCGGATCGCGGCCATCACCGCCTCTGATCCGGTGTTGCAGAAGGTCACACGCTCGTGCCCCGTTATCGCGAGGAATTTCTGCGAAACGCTGTGCGCCAGCGGGGTTTGCGGCCCGATGGCAAAGCCTTTTTCCATCTGCGCCGCAATGGCGCGTGTCACGAAATCGGGCGCGTGGCCAAAGGCGGTCTGGCCAAAGCCATTGACCAGATCGATAAATTCATTGCCATCCGGATCATGCAGCCGCGCGCCGCGCGATGTCTCGGCGATAACGGGGAAAACCAGTTCCTTCCACTCCGGGCGAAACCCCGAGGCGGTGCGTGGATCGGCCAGTGCGCGCCGGCTGTCCTGCGCCCGTGCCTTGGAAATCGGAAATTTCGCGCTGTAGTCGGCGCAAAGCTGGTCGATGAAGGCCCGCTGTTCAGGGGTGAAATCGACTTGAGCGCCGGCCCGGCGGTTCATATCGTGGCGCGCATCCGGACCGCTGTCATCCATCGCAACGTGAGGGCGACCCGTCGCTTTGGGGCTGGGTGCAGCGGACTGTTGTGCCACCACCTGCGGAGCGGCCTGCGGGGCCGCGCCAAAGCTGCGCATCTGCTGTTCAAACAACGCCAGCATGGTCTGTTGCTGCGACTGCATCAAGGCGCCTATGTCTCCGGGCACTTGAGCGGGAGCCGCCACGGCGGCGGCAGATGGGGCGGGTACGGGTGCAACCTCTGGCTCGGGCGGAAGGACAGTATCAAGATGCGCAACCAGCGCGGCGACGCTTGGAAACTCGCCCATAAGCTGGCGGAAGGCGAGGCTGACGCCGAGGTCGCGCGCCACCCGCTGGGTCAACTGCCCCAGAAGCAGCGAGTCGAACCCCAGTTCCAGAAAGCTGCACGAGGCGTCATCAGTGCTGAAGCTGTCGCCCGAAAGTTCGCTCAGCATGTCCAGCAGTTTCGCGGTGAGCGTTTCGGTTCTGGGGAGGGTTTGCATGGGAGTTCTCGTCTCGTTGGTAGGGGGGGCCATAGGCGGGGCAACCACGGCAGGTGCTGTCGCCCCGCTGCGCGTCAGGGGCACGGGCGGTTCGATCCAATGACGCGCGCGCTCGAACTGGTAGCCGGGAAGGGAGACGCGCGAAGCAGGCGCGCGACCTCTGGCCCAGTCGGTCGCCGCGCCTGCGCTCCAAAGCCCGCCACGGGCGGCCGCCATCGTGTAAAGATCGCGGTCAGCTTCGCCGTGATCGGGCAGCGATTGCAGGATTGCGACGCGGCTTTCGCGCGCCACGGCCTGCGCCGCAAAGGCGCTGAGCGTGCGGCCCGGCCCGACCTCGAGCAGCACGGGCGGCGTTTCTCCCGCGCAGAGGGTTTGTGCCGCGCTGTCAAAATCCACACAGGCGCGGCAGTGGCGTGCCCAATAGTCAGGGTCGGTTGCCTCGGCCTCTGTGATCCACGTGCCGGTGACGCAGGAGACATAAGGAATTTGCGGAGCGGCAAAGCTGTAGCGCGCGGCCTCGGCCCTCAGCGCATCTGCGACCGGATCCATCATCGCCGAATGGAAGGCATGCGAAGTATGCAGGCGCTTGCAGGGGATTCCAGCCTTTTCCAACTGCGCAGCGAAACCATCAATAGCGTCGTCCGGCCCGGCATAAACAGTCAGCTTGGGCGCGTTGCGCGCCGCCAGATCGACGCCCTCAGGAATCATGTCCTGCACAACATCGACACTGGCGCGCACTGACAGCATCGCCCCCGGCAGCTGATCCTGCATCAGCCGCCCCCGCGCGGCGATCAGACGCAGCCCGGTCTCGAACGACATGACACCTGACAGCGCGGCTGCGGCGAATTCGCCGACTGAATGGCCGATCATGGCAGCCGGCGCGACGCCGCGCGCCTGCCAGAGCCGGGCGGTGGCATATTCCACCAGATAAAGCGCCGGCTGCGTGATGGCGGTATCGCGCAACTGCCGCGCTGCGGCTTCGGCATCGTCTGCGCCGTAAATCAGATCTGCGAGATCCAGCCCCAATAGCGGAGCCAAGATCTCGCTGCCTTCATTGATTATCCGCGCAAATTCCGGTTCGGCGCGATAGAGTCCCTGCCCCATGCCGGGATATTGCGCGCCCTGACCGGGGAACATCAACATGACCGGCGGTGTCTCCTCGGCGGCCTTGACCGCCCGCACCGGAGCGCGCAGCGCTGCGACGGCCTCGGCGTTGCTGGCGGCAACAAAGGTCGCGCGGTGATCAAAGACGCGCCGCCCTTCCTGCAAGGTAAAGGCCGCATCGGCAATCGCTGGCGCATCCGGCGCTTCCAGCGCGTCAGCCAACGCAGTGGCTTGCGCCGCCAGCGCGGTCTCGCTGCGCGCCGAGAGGGGCAACACGAAGATACCATCAGAGGCGCCGGCGGCACGCGCGGGCGCCTCTTCAAGGATGACATGGGCGTTCGTGCCGCCCACGCCAAGCGCGCTGACGCCTGCGCGCAACACGCCGTCTTCAATCCATTCCTGCGCCTGTTGAGGGATGTAGAACGGACTGGCGTCCAGATCGATCCTCGGGTTCGGCGCGGTGTAATTAGCCATGGGCGGCAGAATGCGGTGGTGCAGCATCAGCGCCGTCTTGATCAGGCCGATCACCCCCGCCGCCGCATCGCAATGGCCGATATTCGCCTTGGTCGATCCCAGCGCCACGCGCCCGGCAGCCACGCCACCAAAGGCGCGCTTCAGCCCTTCAAATTCCACCGGATCGCCGAGCGGCGTGCCGGTGCCGTGGCATTCGACGTAACCGATACTCTCGGGTAAAACATCCGCCGCACCCTGTGCCTGAACTATGGCCATGGCCTGGCCGTTCACGCTGGGGGCAGTGAATGATATCTTGTCGTTGCCGTCGTTATTCAGACCGCTGCCGCGGATCAGCGCATAAATCCGGTCGCCATCCGCCAGCGCATCTTCCAGCCGCCTGAGCGCAACGACGCCCGCGCCATGACTGAACACCGTCCCGCTGGCCGTCGCATCGAAAGGCCGGCAATGCCCGTCTTCCGAGACCATACCGCCTTCTTGATAGAAATACCCGCGCTCCTGCGGAAAGGTGATCGACACTCCTCCGGCCAGCGCCACATCGCATTGAAACGCATCGAGACTCTGACACGCTTGCACCACAGCAACCAGCGAGGTCGAGCAGGCGGACGCCACGGTCATCGCCGGGCCGGTCAGACCCAGCCGGAACGCCACGCGTGTGGCCAAAGTATCGCCGAGCGCGCCCATGAACTGCGTGTAGTCGCCCAGTTGGTAGGTCGAGACGAAATCCTCGATCACGGCGCGGTCGGTCATTATGCTGTTCAGGAAATAGGTCGGCATCGACGCGCCGCCGAACACCCCTACCGGGCCGGGCGCGCGCGAGGGATCGATCCCCGCATCCTCCAGCGCCTGCCAGCAGCTTTCGAGAAACACGCGAAACTGCGGATCGGTCTGCGCCGCTTCGCGCGAGTTCATGCCAAAGAACGGCGCATCGAACATGTCGGCGCCGTCGATGGAGGGGCGCACCGGCACGTAATTCCCGCGTGCCCGCTCGGCATCGGTGAAGTTATCGGCCAGAACCTCGGGCGCGTGGGGCTGGATCAGATCGCGGCCCTCGCAGGTCGCATCCCAGAACTCGGACACATTGGCGACACCGGGAAAACGCCCGGCGAGGCCGACGATGGCAATCATGCCCTCTGGCTGGTCATTGTGGATCATAGTGCCCTCCTGCGGCGGCCCCGTGCCCGCGCCATGAGCGCGCGCTGATTGGCGAATTGATCCTCTTCGGGCGCGCTGGGCGTCCCTGCCGGATCAAGCAGTTTCGCAAGGTCGCGGGCATATGGCGCCTCAAACAAGCGGGCAATATCAAAACTCTGGTTGAGCCGCTGTTGCAGCCGCTCGTGCACGACAATCAACTGAAGCGACGTGCCGCCGAACTCGAAAAACGTCTTGTCCTGCCGTGGCAACTCGCGCCCCAGAACATCGCTCCAGATGTCGCGGATTGTCTGCACCAATGATTGTGCAGGCACGCTGCCCGGTCGCGGCGCGGCCGCCACTTCAACGCAGTCCAGCGCCAGTTGCTTGCGATCTACCTTGCCCGACCCGTTCAGCGGCAGAGCATCCCGCACCATTATCCTCGATGGAACCGCAGCAGCAGGCAGTGCCGCACGCATACGTCCCTGAACTTCACTCGCAAATGCCTCTGCGTCATTTTCTTTGAGTGCCGGAGTAACAAAAGCCACGACCTGGCGGCTGCCATCAGGGCGTGACGTGGCAACTACCGCCGCGTCCTCGATCCCCTGATCAGAGCGCAGGGCATGTTCAATCATGTCCAACTCGACACGCTGGCCGTTGATCTTGATCTGTCGATCACGACGTCCGTGAAACCAGATCAAACCGTCTTCGCTACGCGTCACCATATCGCCCGTCAGATAGACACGGCCCCGGAAATCACCGTCTTTCAATGTGACAAAGGCATCAGCCGTCAGGTCTTCGCGCCCCAGATAGCCAATGGCGATGCCGGCGCCGCCCACCGCAAGCTGCCCGATTTCCCCGTCAGGCAAAGGCCGTAATTCGTCGTCCAGTACGAACAACCGGTCATGCGCCAACCCGCGCCCGATCGGGATCCGGCCACCCGTCCAGGTGTCATCTATCGGGAAACAGCAGGTGAAGACCGTGTTTTCGGTCGGCCCGTAGCCGTTGATCATGCGCAGATGCGGCAGAGCACGACGCATGACGTGAACATGGGTCTCCGACAGCACATCGCCGCAGGGAAAAACCTGCGTCAAAGGCGCCAGCAATTCCGGCCGCTGATCGACGATGACATGAAAAAGACCGGCAGTGATATAGGCGATGGTCACATTTTCGCGCGCAATCACCTCGGCAATCCGGTCGAGCGATGGAGCTTTATCCGGCAGAATTGCCAGCGTCCCGCCATTCAGGATCGCGCTGTAAATCTCGCCGATATTGGCATCAAAGCCGACGGCTGCCATGCCGAGCATCACCTGATCAGGACCAAGGTCAGCATAAGACTGCCCCCGGACCAACCGGACGACACCGCGATGCGCGATCATCACACCCTTGGGGCGCCCGGTCGACCCCGAGGTATAAATCACATAGGCCAGATCATCCGGCTGGGTCCGGCACTCCGGATCGTTGAGCAACGCGGCAAAATCGGGCGCGCCCGCATCCGTCACACCGTCCAGCATGATCACCGGGCAATTGCGCGGCGCCAAGGCCAGCGCGGCGCTCTCCTGTTCGGGCACACTCAGAATTGCCGATGGCTTCGCCTCTTTGATCACGTCCCGATTACCTTGCAGGCTGGTTCCCGGATCAAGCGGAACAAAGGCCGCGCCGAGCGCCAGAATACCGAGTTGCGCCGCCACTGCTGCAATACCCCGCGGCGCAAGTAGGCAAACCAGATCGCCCCGGACCACGCCTGCCCGGTGCAGCGTATCCGCAATCGTCGCCGCCTTCGCCGCCAGTTCACAATAAGTCAGCCGATGAACACCCTCGGTGACAACCAGCTTGTTTGGCCGCCTGCGAACCTGATCCATGAAGAGCGAAGATATAGTAGCAGTCGAATCGAAAAAATCTGACGCCGTTACTTCAGTCTTATTCTTTTCTTCGTCAACCATTGATACACGCACTTATCTGAACCGCGTTAAACCGCAGTTAGTTTAGAATACTTACTATATTTCAACCCGGTTATTTTCACCCTGCCGCTCTAGGGTTGTAAGATTGCAACTTAAAGTTGCTCTAAAATATTTAATCTTCAAATCGACAATTGAAACGTCGGATCTCTTTCTGGTTGATTGCTGTTGAGGATTTCAACCTTAAGTTTTATTGGCTCTGCGCCACATCGCATTCAGAACAAATTCCTACTATACTTTCACTAACATGCATTAACTCCAAATTAATATACTTTGGTAAATTGATTAATAGCCAGCAAAATCAACAAGCCTGCTATGATCCTCAATTTCGAACAGCAGGCTTGATTGAATAGATAAGCAGGCTTCATACTGTTATCTGTTGGCGCAGACCAAGCAAAGGCGAGTTAATCTTTGCGACGCGCCTGATTCGCGGCAATGATATGCAGGATGTAATGTCCTGCTCCCCATGACAGTTCTACGGATTGCTGACGTTCATCTGATCTGGATGATTGTTGCCGCAATGGTGACGAAGGCTGTGAAGCTCTGGTCTGTCTTGCAGGAGCGCATGGCGATCCCTTCTGTTGTCCTTCACCTTGCCGAAGTGGTTTTCGATCAGATGCCGCCACTTGCAGGTTTCCTTGTCGACCTC
>JAUNVT010000064.1:14554-17837 GCA_030540655.1 Rhodobacterales bacterium | reverse complement strand
AAGAATGTCCTGCGTGCATGCGCCCGGCAGAGCGCGCTGCTGACCGGGCCGGGATAGAGATCGTCGATCATTCCTGTCATGCTTGGAACAAGCTGATCAGCCGGCCTGGACGCATCATGTCCATCGGACACCGCCAATGGCTCATGAGCTCTGATTAGTGCAGCTTGGTATGACCCCGCATCTGAACGAAAGGCTTTTGCCGCGAATTGAATGGCAGGGGTGCGCGGTGATGGGGATGTCGAAATTCCGCTGGAGGCTGTCGGACAGGGTCAATGAGAAGTTCGCGGGCGACGACTGGACTTTCGCCGCAGAGGGTGGCTTGGCCACTTGAGGGGTAAGAAGTGGGCGGCGGTAGGTATGCACTATGCCGGCGGGCGCGGCCCAACAATTCAAAACTATCGGTCCTCGCGCGCGGCTTATGGCTGCGGACGTTGCCATATTCCTTTGGCCTCCGCTGCGCATGGCTGAGACGGCGGGCGGTCAGCCGCCACTGAGCAGCACAGCCTCGACCCGGCGATTTGCCTCCCGCCCGGCATCGGTAGTGTTCGGTGCGGCGGGTGCAAGATAGGCAATGCCGTCTGCCTCAAGCTGTGCACGGGACACGCCATGGGAATCGATCAGGCGCTGCATGACCGCATGCGCACGGCGGCGTGACAGTGCCAGATTGGCAGCCATACCGCCCACCGTATCCGTATGTCCTACCAGCGCAATTCGGCGGATGCTGTCTGCCTTCAGAAATGTGGCAAGTGCCGTCAGGGAGGTGAACGGCCCCGGACCCAGCGTATCGGCGCCAGTGGCGAAATCAAGATCTCGCAGAACGGCACGTCCGCGCTGCTCAAGCGCCTGAACGATCGGCGCACCGGGGGCGGGTAAAGCACCGGGAGGGGCTGCGGCGACAGGATGCTGGCTGGGAGCCGCCTGCGGCGCAATGCGCGTGATCTGCACATAGGTATCCGCGCCTGAGCGGCTGATCAGCAAGGTGATGTACGCGTCGCTGGCAGCTCCGTCCACCGGCTTGGCTGCCGCGATAAAGTGATAGTCGAACAGGTCCACGAACATTTCCGGGGGAGGCAGCACGTTGATCGCAAAACGAAAATCAAACCCTCCGCAGGCTGCCGCCGCGCAGCGGTAAAGCGGCGTGTAGCCTTTTGCCTCAAGCTGCGCATCGAGGATGTTGGTCAACGCAAGCGTGGACTCCGAAGCGCCTGCCAGACGCCAAGCTTGTCGGGAGATACGCCCATCTGCATCTTGGGTGGGCAATGTTCCGTCCGACCAGGGTCCGATAGGGACAGCAGCGCTTGCAGCTTTTTCCACCACCTCACGTGTGAGGGTCGCATCACCGGGTAGTCTCAGTTCCTGCGCCTGAAGCGGCACTTCCGGGACGAGCAGGAACCAGAGGGCAGATAATGCTCCCACGTATCCCATTCTTTGGCAGGAGATCATGTATTTTCTGCTTCGCCAAAAGGGCGCGGTGCGTGATATCTTCCGGTTGTGCGCAGCCCAACGGAGGCACAGAGCGCCCTTGCCGCGCCGTTCGCGTCGCTGCATGCCGTTGCAATGTGAAGCGCGCCCAGAGGTGCGGCCCAGCGCGCTGCCTCCAGCATCAGCGCGCGGGCGGTGCCATGCCCGCGATGGGCGGGCATGACCTCCAGCGCGTGAACCATCGCAATGCCGTCATGAATGGCGGCGAATCCTGTGGCCACGGCGTGCCCTTCCCGGCGGCCCAGCAGCGCCGTTTTGGGGACAGGTGCGCGACGCATCAGAGCGATATAGTCGGGGCCGATACCGCCTGCGGCCCAGACTTCAATCTGAATCGCAAGCGGCTCCCAGATGTGAAAGCTGGCAGTGGGCGCAGGCTGGTCCATTTGCAGATCGACGAGCGGCAGCACGTATAACGACACCGGGGCTGCCGCGTCATGCTCTGCACGCAGCCGGACCGAAGGTTGAGCGGGCTTTGCCTGCGTTTCGGCAGCGGGACCGCCGGGCAAGATGTCAAGCAGATGCGCAGGCCATGTCGCGTCGGCTGCGTCATGCAGCGCCTGCATATCCGGTAATGTCATCCAAAATGCTCCGCCAGTTCGGCCATGGCCGCGTCGAGGGCAGAGACATCCTGCCCGCGCGCCACCACGTTGGCACCATGGACGCCGCTGCGCTGGAACGGGTAGGATCCAAAGCTGAGCTGCGGATAACGCGCGGCAAGATCGGCAAGCGGACCGGCAATGTCACCCTCGGCGCGGTGGATATCCAGATTACGGGAGATCACGGGCGCACCCCCGGTAAGGGAGGGCAGGATTGAGGCGAGCATCGCTTCGAATATGCTCGGTACACCCGCCATCACGTGGACGTTGCCGATGATAAAGCCGGGCGCGGCGCTGACCGGGTTCTCGATCAGGGAAGCGCCTTCGGGGATACGGGCCATGCGCAGCCGTGCAGCGTTCAGGTCGGTCCCCGCACGCTCGTAATGCGCGGCCAGAATGGCGCGCGCATCCTCACGGATATCGATGGCGGCATCGAAAGCGCGCGCGACTGCGTCAGCTGTGATGTCGTCATGCGTCGGACCGATGCCGCCAGAGGTGAAGACGTAAGTACAGGCCGCGCTGAGCGCCCGGACTGCGGCAATGATTGCCTCTGCATCATCGCGCACGACGCGCACCTCAGCCAGATCAATTCCCGCAGCGGTCAGCGCGCAGGCCAGATGGTTGGTGTTGCTGTCGCGGGTGCGCCCTGAGAGGATCTCGTCTCCGATCACCAGCATTGCGCCGGTTGGGTTTGACATTCTGATCTCCTTGTCCGGGTGGGCGTTTCAGCCTGTCCAATTGGTATAGGCGCGCGCTCCTGCGGTTTCAAACCCCGTGCCGTGAGATTCCGTGCAACTTCGATCAGATTTCGCGCAGGTATGCCCATGAGACATACCCGGTGGGGCTGCGCGATTGGTTCAGCGAGGCGCGGCACCAGCGGGTGCCACCGGTGCGGTCGCAGCCGTAGATGCGCAGCGGGGTGCCATTGGGGAAAGCCGCGATTACATCAAACCCGGTGCCGGGGCCGGCGCGCATTTTCAACATATCGCCCTGCTCCACATTCGCGACCTCGAAAAAGCCGCGCGGCCCACCCTGCGCCAGATCGCAACCCGAGACTGCCCCGAGGATTGTGGCCGCGATGACGGCAAGAATGGGTTTGCGCATGGGGTTCTCCTGATCACTTGTGCACTGCCCTGTCACAGTGGCTGGCCGTGGCTTAAACGGGCGGACGATCATGGGCAAGTCATGCCGCGCCAGGACCTGCC
>JAUNVT010000064.1:0-14454 GCA_030540655.1 Rhodobacterales bacterium | reverse complement strand
GTTCATCATCGTCAGATGCGGCGGAGCCGATATCGTCAAACAACTCGGCAATCTCGAAGTCGGCGGCGGCCTCTTCTTCGGCGGCCAGTTCCTGAATCGATTTGCCCGATGCCTGAAGCTCGGCCTCCTCGGGCGAACGCGCGATGTTCAGGACAACGGTTGCGTCAACCTCGGGGTGCAGGGAGATGTGAACCTCGTGCAGACCCAGCTCCTTGATGGGGCGGCCAAGCGTCACTTGCTTGCGATCCACCTCAAAGCCGTTTTCGCCCGCTGCATCGGCCGCGTCACGCGTCGTGACCGACCCGTAGAGAGCGCCTGAATCGGCCGCCTGACGAATCACGACGAACTGCTGGCCATGCAGCTTTTCGGCCATCTTTTCGGCGTCCTTGCGGGTTTCCAGGTTATGTGCTTCGAGATGCGCCTTGCGGGTCTCGAAATCGGCGATGTTTTTCTCCGAGGCCGACAGCGCCTTGCGCTGGGGCAGCAGGTAATTGCGTGCGAAACCGGCCTTGACGTCGACGACGTCGCCCATCTGGCCCAGCTTTGCAACGCGCTCAAGCAGGATGACTTGCATGATATTGCTCCTTACTTAACGGCATAGGGCAGCAGGGCGAGGAAGCGGGCGCGCTTGATCGCGCGGGCCAGTTCACGCTGCTTCTTGGCCGAAACGGCGGTGATGCGGCTGGGGACGATCTTGCCGCGCTCGCTGATATAGCGCTGCAGCAGGCGTGTGTCCTTGTAGTCGATGGCAGGTGCGTTGTCGCCCGAGAAGGGGCAGACTTTGCGGCGACGGAAAAATGGTTTTGTAGCCATGGTTTATGTCCTTTTCTTCAGGCGTTGATCAACGGCGCTCGCGGCGCTCGGTCCGCTCGTCGCGCTTTTGCATCTGAACCGAAGGCAGTTCCTTGTGTTCATCGACCTTGATGGTCAGCGTGCGCATGACATCGTCATGCAGGCGCATCAGACGCTCCATTTCCTGCACGGCCCCGGAGGGGGCGTCGGTGCGCAGGAAGGCGTAATGGCCCTTGCGGTTCTTGTTGATCTTGTAGGCCATCGTCTTGACACCCCAATACTCGTGATCCACGAGTTTGCCGCCGTTATCGGCCAGCACGGTGCCAAAATGTTCGATGAGCCCTTCGGCCTGCGCGCTGGACAAATCCTGGCGCGCGATAAGGACATGCTCGTAAAGGGGCATGTGTATATCCACTTCTGTCAAGGCGCATTTCATAGGCAGGGCAGGTTGTCCTGCAGCCCCACCACGAGAGACTGCGCGGTTTTTCATATTTGCAGAACAGGCGCGAGCCTTAGCGCCCTGGCCATCCGGATGCAAGGGTGTGCGATCTTGCAGCATTGTGATGCAGGTTCGATTGCCTCTGATCCGCTTTCGGATAGGTTGGCGCGAAATGATTGAAACAAACGGAGACTGCATTGATGAAAACCGCCCTGTTTGCCGCACTGGCAGCGCTGGCCGCGACAAGCGTTGCCGCCGCCCCGGAAAAATACACGCTGGACCCGGCCCACAGCCAGGTCATGTTTACCTATGAACATCTTGGCTATTCGACCACATTCAACATGTTCGCCGGCTGGGAAGGCGACATCATGTTCGACGCCGAGGATCCCGCCGCATCCACTGTCGATGTATCGATCCCGCTGAACGCGCTTTACACAGGGTGGGAAAAACGGTTCGAGCATATCATGGGAGAGGAATTCTTCGGCGCCAAGGATGGCGACATGGTGACCTTCAAATCCACGTCGATCGAGGTCACGGGAGATGATGATGCGATCATCACCGGCGATCTTACCCTCAACGGTGTCACCAAATCCGTCCAGCTCGAGACCGAGATGAACCAGAAGGGCACGCACCCGATGGCGGGCAAGGAATGGCTGGGCTTTGACGCCGAAACCAGGATCCTGCGGTCCGATTTCAACCTGGGTAAATTTGCGCCCAACGTCAGTGACGAACTGGATGTCAAGATTTCGATCGAGGCGGGCAAGGCCGAATAGCTTTCGATCCGCGATCATGATGGCGGCCCGCTCCGTTATGGCGCAGGCCGTTTTCATTCCGGCGCCGCGCGGCGTGCGGTCAGGTTCCAGTCGATGACAACAGCGAAGGCCAGCGTGGTTTCGTCCTTTGTGCCAATCCCTATGGCGTAATCGCGCCGGTCAACCCTGAGCGATCCCGAAGCTGTCGCGATGCCGTCCTCGACATTCAGCGTAACCGGCATCCGCACCGGCAGTTGCTGGTCGCGGATGCGCAGCGTGCCCTCCGCGACCAGCCCGCCTTCCGCGCCCATCAGATCGGCGGTGAAGGTGGCGGTGGGCCATTCAGCGGTTGCGAAATATTCCGGTCCCATCGCCTGTTCCGTGACGCCGCCGAGGGCCAGCGATCCGATGGCAACCGTCACCGTGACGGTCCCGTGCTTGCCCTTGGCGTCAGGCTGTTCGCTATAGGTGATGGCGGCGGTCCAGTCGTCAAAGCGACCTTTGACCTCCGATCCGCCTTGTGTGATTGCGATGTTGAGAGCGCCATCCTGCACCGCCCAATCGCTCTGCACCTGTCCCAATGCCGCGCCGCGCTCCGCGGTTTCGGGTGTCAGCCATCCGGCCGAGGCGCCTGCGCCCAGCGCCGCCGCCCAGACCGCCAGCGCCGCCACAAAGGGCAGCGCATGGCCGGGTTGGCGGGCGGTCGGCCGGGCGTGCATCCGGCCGGGCAGCATGCGGCGCAAGGTGGCATCCCGGTCAATCAGATGATGTTTCAGCGCCCCCGCGATGTGCAGCAGGATAGCCACGGCCAGCACCCATTGCAGGATGAAGTGCAGCGCGCCGCTTATATCAGCTACCCGCGCATCCTTTGGCACGAAAGGCAGACCCTGACCCAAAGGCCACCAGATCGGCGCATATCCGGTGGTCGCCGCATGATGCACCCAGCCGCTGAGCGGCACCAGCACCAGCGATCCGTAAAGCAGCCAATGCACTGTCGCGGCCAGTGTTGCCTCGGCGGAATTGTCACCATTCAAAAGACCCGGCCTTGGCTGCGACAGCGCCCAGAGAATGCGCAGAATCGCGACAATGAAAATCGTGACACCCAAAGTTTTGTGAATGGAAAATAGCAATTTGGCCCAGGCTGCGGTGGCATCGGTCGTGGTGATATCCGGTGCCGCGATCCACTGCGCGAGCGTGCTGGCAGCCCAGCCCAGCGGAAACATTGACAGGATCATGAGGGTGATCGCCCAGTGGAAGCATTTCGCCACCCACCCGTAGCTGTCATATGTATTTGCGGCTGGCATCATCAGTCCTTTGCGCTGTGCAGGTGCGACCCTAGCGGATTGGCGCCGCTGGACAATCCCGCAGCATTGCCTCGCGCCGCCTTGCGCGGTATCGGGGTAAAGACCAGAGGACGAGGGAGAGCGGGCATGAGCCGGGCATTCATCTTTCCGGGCCAGGGCGCCCAGACCATCGGCATGGGCCGCGCGCTCGCCGAAGCATACCCCGCCGCGCGCGCCATATTCGATGAGGTGGACGATGCGCTGGGCGAACGTCTGTCGGCGCTGATCTGGGAGGGGGCGCAGGAAACGCTGACGCTGACGCAGAACGCGCAGCCCGCACTGATGGCCACGTCGCTTGCCGCCCTGCGCGCACTGGAGGCCAAGGGCGTTTCGCTGGAGGCCGCCAGCTTTGTCGCGGGTCATTCGCTCGGCGAATATTCGGCGCTGGCCGCCGCGGGCGCGCTGAGCATTGCCGACACCGCGCGCCTGCTGCGCATCCGCGGGCGCGCGATGCAGGAGGCGGTTCCGGTCGGGCAGGGCGCAATGGCGGCGCTCCTGGGGCTGGATTTCGCTGCCGTGCAGGATATCGCCGCCGAGGCGGCCGGGGCCGAAGTTTGTCAGGCTGCAAATGACAATGATCCGGGGCAGGTTGTCGTGTCGGGCCACAAGGACGCGGTAGAACGCGCGGTCGACCTGGCCAAGGCACGCGGTGCCAAACGTGCCATGCTGCTGCCGGTGAGCGCGCCTTTTCATTGCGCCCTGATGCAACCCGCCGCCGACGTGATGCGCGCGGCGCTGGAGGAGGTGCCGATGGACGCCCCCGCGGTGCCCTTGGTTTCCAACGTGCTGGCCAAGGCGGTGAGCGATCCGGACGAAATCCGCGCACTTCTGGTTGCGCAGGTCACGGGGTCGGTCCGGTGGCGCGAAAGCGTGCAGTACATGGCCGCCCAAGGCGTCACCGAAACATGGGAGATCGGTGCCGGGAAAGCGCTGTCAGGCATGGTCCGCCGCATCGCGCGCGACGTGGCTGTACACAATGTTGCAACGCCCGAGGATGTTGCGGCAGCGGCGGCCCTCATCAACGGCTGAAATGAAACGCCAGGCGATGGAAAAAAGGATATGGCATGTTTGATCTGACGGGCAAGACGGCGCTGATTACCGGCGCATCGGGTGGCATAGGCGGCGCCATCGCGCGCGCGCTCCACGGCGCGGGTGCGACAGTAGGCTTGAGCGGCACGCGCACCGAACCCCTGGAGGCGCTGGCGGCAGATCTGGGCGATCGCGCGCATGTGCTGCCCTGCAACCTGTCGGACAAGGATGCGGTCGAGGCGCTGCCGAAACAGGCGATCGAGGCGATGGGCAGCGTCGATATCCTCGTCAACAACGCAGGTATCACGCGCGACCAGATCTTCATGCGGATGTCGGACGATGAATGGCAAAGCGTTCTCGACGTCAATCTGACCGGCACGATGCGCCTGTGTCGCGGTGTCATGCGCCCCATGATGAAGGCGCGCTGGGGCCGGATCATCAGTATATCCTCCGTCGTGGGTGCGATAGGCAATCCCGGTCAGGCAAATTACGCCGCCTCAAAGGCCGGAGTGGTGGGTCTGACCAAATCCATCGCCTATGAGGTCGCGAGCCGCGGGATCACCGCCAACGTCGTCGCACCCGGTTTTATCGCCACGCCGATGACGGACAAGCTGACGGATGACCAGAAGGAAAAGATCAACGCGCAGATTCCCGCTGCCCGCATGGGCGAGGCCGATGAGGTGGCCGCTGCCGTGCTTTATCTGGCGAGTTACGAAGCCGCCTATGTCACCGGCGCCACGCTGCACGTCAATGGCGGGATGGCGATGCTTTAGGCTGCGGGTTGCAGCACGGGTGTCCAGCGCGAGTTTCCCGATAGCCGCGCAATCTGCCGAGAAGGCGCCGCGAAATCGTTTGCGTCGCCTGCGCCATATGCTATAGGCGGCGCAGATTTGCCAAAGGCGCGCAGCATATGTGCGACCAAGGGGCGCCGCGCTGCGGGGTCTTGACACAACGGCCCTATGAGGCACCATTCACGCCGCTACCCACCTGAAGGGCGGGGGCACAATCGGGCAAAAGCGCCCAACGAGACATGAGGATTATGACATGAGCGATATCGCAGACCGCGTGAAGAAGATCGTTGTTGAGCATCTGGGCGTTGATGAGGAAAAGGTCGTAGAAAACGCTTCTTTCATCGACGATCTGGGCGCCGACAGCCTGGACACGGTCGAGCTGGTCATGGCCTTTGAAGAAGAGTTCGGCATTGAGATCCCCGATGACGCAGCCGAAAACATTCAAACCTTCGGCGATGCGGTCAAATTCATCAAGGAAGCGTCCTGAGCCATCCATCGGCCCGATATGGCCCATGCTGTATAACAAAGCCCTCGCTCAGCAGGCGGGGGTTTTTTTATTGAGAGGCAACCGGATACGGTGCTGTACTGGCGTCCAAGGCGAAGTCTTGCCCCTTGCCATAAAGCCGGGTTATGACAAATGCCGAAACACTGGGAAAAGGGGCTGCGTATGCGCCGTGTCGTTGTAACGGGCCTGGGATTGGTCACACCGCTGGCCTCCGGCGTGGAGGAAAGCTGGAGTCGCCTTCTGGAAGGGCAATCCGGCGCAGGTCCGATCACGCGCTTCGATCCGGTTAACGTGTTGACCAAATATGCGTGCCAGGTGCCCGACGGTGACGGAACGGAGGGCACATTCAACGCCGATCATTACATGCAGCCGAAGGAACGCCGCAAGGTCGATGATTTCATCCTTTACGGCGTGGCGGCAGCCCAGCAGGCGGTCGAGGACAGCGGCTGGATGCCGACAGATGACGCAGGGCGCGAACGCACCGGGGTCATGATCGGCTCTGGCATCGGCGGTTTGCGCTCGATCGAGGAGACGACGCTGGTCATCCGCGACAAGGGCGTGCGCCGGGTGTCGCCGTTTTTCATCCCGGGCGCGCTGATCAACCTGATCAGCGGGCAGGTGGGCATCCGTTACGGCTTCAGGGGGCCGAATCATTCGGTCGTTACCGCCTGCTCTACCGGCGCGCATGCCATTGGCGATGCGTCGCGGCTGATCATGTTCGGGGATGCCGATGTCATGGTTGCGGGCGGCGCGGAGGCATCGATCTGCGAGATCGGCATCGCCGGCTTCAATGCCTGCAAGGCGCTCAGCACAAAGCGCCCCGACAATCCAAAGGCGGCCAGCCGTCCATATGATGTGGACAGCGACGGCTTTGTCATGGGCGAAGGTGCGGGCGTTGTCGTGCTGGAGGAATACGAGCACGCCAAGGCGCGCGGCGCCAAAATCTACGCCGAAGTGCTCGGCTATGGAATGTCGGGCGACGCGCATCACATCACGGCGCCCTCGGAAAACGGCGATGGAGCTTTTCGCGCAATGCAAATGGCGCTGCGCAACGCAAACGTGGAGCCCGGCGAAGTGGATTATATCAACGCGCACGGCACCTCCACCATGGCGGACACGATCGAATTGAAGGCGGTCGAACGTCTCTTGGGCGAATCGGCGAGCCGGGCAACCATGAGTTCGACCAAATCGGCGACCGGGCATCTGCTTGGTGCGGCGGGCGCGATCGAAGGCATCTTTGCCATTCTGGCGATCCGTGATCAGGTGGCTCCGCCCACGATCAACCTTGACAATCCGGCAATTGAAACCGTGCTGGACCTGGCCCCGAACAAGAAGGTAGAGCGCCGCATCAAGGTGGCGCTGTCCAACAGCTTTGGCTTTGGCGGCACCAATGCGAGCGTCTGCTTCGGTGCGGTGCGGTGATGTGGCGCAACATCGCCTCAAGCGCGATCAGTTTTCTGGTTGTTGCCGTGTTCCTGGTGGGTGGCATCATCCTTTGGGGCCAGAACGCCTATAATGCAAAGGGGCCTCATGCGGGTCCGGTCTGCGTACGGGTTGAACGCGGCGCCTCAATGCGGGGCGTATCGGACCAGTTGGCCGAGCAGGGTGCGATCACCAGCCCGATGGTATTCCGTATGGGCGCCGATTATGCGGGCAAATCGGGCGATCTGAAGGCCGGCAGCTGGCTGATCCCCGAGCGCGCCACGATGGGCGAGATCACCAACCTGATCACCCGCGGCGGCGCCAGCACTTGCGGCACCGAAGTCGTCTACCGCGTCGGCGTAAAGGCGAGCGACGTGGTGGTGCGCGAGATGGATCTGAAGGAAGGACGGTATGTGGAAAAGGCCGCGTTTGTTCCGGCTGCTGGAACACCGCCCGATGTCTTTGCCGAAGTTGCCGCGCAGCCCGATACCCGCTATCGCCTTGCGGTCGCGGAGGGAACCACGACCTGGCAGGTCGTTGAGGCGCTGAAAACCCTTGATCTGCTGGAAGGCGATGTGCCGGAAGTGCCGGCCGAGGGGACGCTTGCGCCCGGCAGCTACGAGCTGCGCAAGGGCGACACCCGCGAAAACATGCTGGACGAGATGCAGACCGCACAGGAAGTGCTGGTCGCCGCCGCGTGGGCCAGCCGCGCCGAAGATCTGCCGCTGGCGGATGCGCAGGAAATGCTGGTGCTGGCGTCGATCATCGAAAAGGAAACCGGCGTGCCCGACGAGCGCCGGCAGGTCGCTTCGGTCTTTGTCAACCGGCTGAAGAATGACATGCGCCTGCAAACCGACCCGACCGTGATCTATGGCATCACCAAGGGCAAGGGGGTGCTGGACCGTGGTCTGCGTGCAAGCGAGCTGCGCACGGCGACGCCGTGGAACACCTACACGATCAAAGGTCTTCCGCCCACGCCCATCGCCAACCCGGGGCGCGCCAGCATCGAGGCGGCAGTGAATCCAGCGCAAACCGATTTCGTCTATTTCGTGGCGGACGGATCGGGAGGACACGCCTTTGCCACCACGCTCGAGCAGCACAACATCAACGTTGCGAAATGGCGCCAGATAGAGGCCGAACGCACCAAAGCGCCTGCGCCCGCGGAATAGGCCTGCAGATGTCCGCGACGAAAGGGCGCTTGACGCCTGGACCCGGCAGGGTCAAAACCCGGGCTATCTGAGCCCCACCACAGGAGCGTGCAATGGCCCGCAACGCAGCCACAACCGCGGAGATGCGGGATCGTGATCCGTCAAAACGCATCGGCGCGCTGGCCGCGCTGGCGCCGTTCCTCATGCCCTACAAGGCACTCATGGCTGCCGCCACTGCCGCGCTGGTTTTGACAGCCGCCGTTTCGCTGACGCTGCCGCTCGCGGTGCGCCGGGTGATCGATAACTTCAACGTCGAACAGGGTGCGATACTGGATCGCTACTTCATGGCGGCATTGGTCATTACCGCGCTTCTGGCGGTGGGCACCGGGCTGCGCTATGCGCTGGTGACGAAGCTTGGTGAACGTGTGGTGGCCGATATCCGCCGCGCCGTGTTTGACCGCGTCATCGGCATGTCGCCCGTCTTTTTCGAGCGCATCATGACGGGCGAGGTTCTGAGCCGCATCACCACTGACACGACCCTGATCCTGAGCGTCATCAGCACCTCCATATCCGTCGCGCTGCGCAATGCGCTGATCTTTGCAGGCGGGCTGGTTCTGATGCTGGCCACCTCTCCCAAACTGACTGGGCTGGTGCTGCTGATCGTGCCGCTGATCATCGTGCCGATCATCACCTTGGGGCGCAGGTTGCGCAGCCTCAGCCGCGATAATCAAGACTGGATCGCGCAAAGCTCGGGCAAGGCATCCGAGGCGCTGCTGAGCGTGCAGGCGGTACAGGCCTTCACCCACGAGACAGCCACGCGCGCGGATTTCGGGGCCGCCACCGAGGCAAGCTACCAATCCGCGCGCCAGCGCATCCGAGTGCGGGCGGTGATGACGGTCATCGTGATCTTTCTGGTATTCACCGGGGTTGTCTGCGTTTTGTGGATCGGCGCGCGCGATGTGCGCGGCGGAGATATGAGCGCGGGCGCGCTGGTGCAGTTTGTGATCTATTCGGTCATGGTGGCGGGCGCCGTTGGTGCGCTGTCGGAAATATGGGGTGAGTTGCAGCGCGCCGCAGGCGCCACCGAACGTCTGGTCGAGCTTCTGGGGGCCAGCGATCCGGTTGAAGATCCGGCTGCGCCGCTGCCGCTCCCCAGCCCGGTGACCGGAGACATCCGGTTTGAAAACGTGGATTTCGTTTATCCTGCGCGCCCGGACGTACCCGCGCTGCACGAGTTCGATCTGCATATCCGCGCGGGCGAGACCGTGGCGCTGGTTGGCCCGTCGGGCGCTGGCAAGACGACCGTGATTCAGATGCTGCAGCGCTTCTACGATCCGCTCGCCGGGCGGGTCCTGCTGGACGGGGTCGCGCTGTCGGATATGCGGCGCGACACGTTTCGCCGCGTCATGGCGCTGGTGCCGCAGGATCCGGTGATCTTTGCCACCTCCGCGCGCGAGAATATCCGGTTTGGCAGGCTTGATGCCAGCGATGCCGAGGTCGAGGCGGCGGCGCGTACTGCGGCGGCGCATGAGTTCATCATGGCGCTGCCCGAAGGGTATGACAGCCAGGTGGGCGAGCGCGGCGTCATGCTGTCCGGGGGGCAGAAACAGCGCATTGCCATCGCCCGTGCCATCCTGCGCGATGCACCCGTTCTGCTGCTGGACGAGGCGACAAGCGCGCTGGATGCCGAAAGCGAACGCGCGGTTCAACTGGCGGTCGACAAGCTGGCCGAGGGCCGTACCACCATCATCGTTGCGCACCGGCTTGCCACTGTCAAAAAGGCCGATCGTATCGTCGTGATGGAGGACGGCCGCATTGTGGCGACGGGCACGCATGACAGTCTGGTGGCCGAAGATGGGCTGTATGCGCGGCTGGCCAGACTTCAGTTCACCAGTCAGGCGGCCTGAAAGCCGGGCGAGAGAATGTGACTGGCGGGCTCTGGACGTGGGCGGCGCCGCTGATAAGGTGAGACCATGAAAATAGCAACCGCCGCATACCCATTGGATCCGCTGCCCGATTGGACGGCCTACAAGACCAAGCTGACCGACTGGGTGCAGCGCGCAGCGGGGCAGGGGGCCGAACTGCTGGTCTTTCCCGAATACGCCGCGCTGGAACTGTCGATGCTGGCCGGGCCGGAGGCGGCGGGCGATCTGGAGCGTTGCCTTCATGTGGTGTCAGACCTTATTGGCGATGTAGACGATCTGCATGCCGATCTGGCGGTACGCCACGGCGTTCACATCCTTGCCGCATCGGCGCCGGTGTTCGATGAGGCGTTTGGCGCACGCCCCGTCAACCGGGCACGCCTGTTCACGCCCGGCGGCGCGCGCGGCGTGCAAGATAAGCAGATCATGACAAGGTTCGAGCGTGACCCGTGGGATGTGGTGCCCGGCGGCAAGTTGCAGATCTTCGACACGTCCCTGGGCAAGCTTGCGATCCTGATTTGTTATGACAGTGAATTTCCGATGCTTGGCCGGGCCGTCTGCGATGCCGACGTGCTGCTGGTTCCATCCTGCACCGATGCGCTTTCCGGCTATAGCCGCGTACGGATCGGCTCCATGGCCCGCGCAATGGAGGGACAATGTGTCAGCGTCATGTCGTCAATTGTCGGGGACGCGCCCTGGTCGCCCGCGGTAGATGAAAACGTCGGCATGGGCGGAATCTTTGGCCCCCCCGATGTTGGCTTTCCTTCGACGGGAGTGATTGCGGAAGGAACGCTGAACCAACCCGGCTGGACTGTTGGCGAGGTCGATCTGTCGCGCGTGGCGCATGTGCGGGCGGATGGCGGGGTCTTGAATCGCAGCCATTGGGCCGATCAAACGGGCCGCGACTCACTCGCAACGGTTGTACCTCTTCGCTAGATCATGCTGCGCCGCGGCATGCGACGCTTTAGCCCTTGAAAATTGTGGTGAATGAGGCCATTTAAGGCGCTGTTCCGCGATGGCGCGGAAAATGCTGCTACAGGAGACCCCATGGCCAAGGAAGATACGCTCGAATTTCCCGGTGTCGTCAAGGAACTCCTGCCGAATGCGACATTCAGGGTCGAGCTGGAAAACGGCCACGAGATCATTGCACATACGGCAGGCAAGATGCGAAAGAACCGCATCCGTGTTCTGGCAGGCGACAAGGTTCAGGTTGAAATGACCCCCTATGATCTGACCAAGGGCCGGATCAATTACCGTTTCAAGTAAGGCGTGGCGTGCTGCGCCAAGCCGATGCGCAGGGCGTGACAAGTGGGGGCCGACATGACGGCCGCCTCTGATGGCCGCGCAAGACTGATACTTGGGTCGGGCAGTCCGCGGCGGCTGGAATTGCTGGCCCAGATCGGCGTCGTGCCCGATGATATCCGCCCGCCAGATATCGATGAAACTCCGCTCAAGGCAGAATTGCCGCGCCCTTACTGCATCCGCATGGCGCATCAGAAGGCGCTTGCAGTGCCGGCAGGTGATGAGGATGTCGTTCTGGCGGCGGATACCACTGTCGCGCTGGGGCGCCGCATTCTGGGCAAGCCCGCGGACGAGGCGCAAGCGCGGGAATTCCTGCTCGCGATGTCCGGCCGCCGCCATAGCGTGATTACAGCGGTCTCGGTTCGGCGCGCGGATGCACTCTGGCAGCGCGACGTATTGACCAAGGTCCGGATGAAACGCCTTTCCGAGGCCGAATTGAATGCTTATCTCGTCACCGGTGACTGGCAGGGCAAGGCAGGTGGCTATGCGATCCAAGGGCCCGCGGGTGCGCTGATCCCGTGGATATCGGGCTCGTTCACCGCCGTTGTTGGCCTGCCTTTGGCTGAGACGGCTGTTTTACTGACCGCAGCAGGCTGGAGGGCGCAGGCATGAGCCGCGAAACCATCGTTCTGGATCACGTTGAGGGGCGCGAGGCCGCGGCGCGTCTGGTTGGAGGGCGCCTTGAGGACGTTCTGATCGACAGCGATAGCCCCCGCGCCGGCACGATCTATCGCGCCATCGCTGATCGCCCGGTAAAGGGGCAGGGAGGCATGTTTCTGCGGACGCCCGACGGCCCTGCGTTCTTGCGTCAGGTGCGCGGGCTGTCGCCGGGGCAGGCGTTGCTGGTACAGGTGACGGGGCTGGCCGAGCCGGGCAAGGCTCTGCCCGTTACGCAGAAACTTCTGTTCAAATCCCGCTACGCCATAGTGACTCCCGGCGCGCCCGGCCTGAACATCAGTCGCAGCATCCGCGACGACGCGCGGCGCGATGCATTGATGCAGATTGCCCGCGCAGAAATGGACGACACGGATGGGGGGGAATTTGGCCTGATCCTGCGGTCGTCTTGCGTCGATGCGGGCGCGGAGGCCATCGTCGAGGATATCCACGCCATGGTGGATCTGGCCGCCGCAGTGCTGGCCGATGATCAGGGCGAGCCGGAAATGCTGGCAGAGGGGGACAGTCCGCACCAACAGGCTTGGCGCGAATGGATCGCGCCCGCGGATATCGTCACCGATCCCGGTGGGTTCGACGCCGAAGGTGTGCTGGATCAGATGGCCCTTCTGGCAAGCGCACATGTGTCTCTGACCGGCGACGCATCAATGTATGTTGAACCAACGCGCGCGCTGATTGCCGTGGACGTCAACACCGGCGCCGATACCAGCCCCGCCGCAGGGCACAAGGCCAATATCGCAGCGGCGCGCGAGCTTCCGCGACAACTTCGGCTGAGGGGGCTGGGCGGGCAGATCGTGCTTGATCTGGCGCCAATGGCCAAGAAGGACCGGAGGCAGTTCGAGGATGCGCTGCGCGCCGCATTTCGCGCCGACACGACAGAAACGGCTCTGGTTGGCTGGACTCCGCTGGGCCATTACGAGCTCCAACGCAAGCGTGACCGTGCGCCGCTGGAGATTCCGGCATGAGCTGCCCGATCTGTAAAAAGCCGACTGATCCCGCGCACCGGCCATTCTGTTCCAAACGCTGCGCAAATCTGGATCTGGCACGATGGCTGGGGGGCGGGTACGCCTTTCCCTCGACTGACCCTGAAGATATCGAAAGCGCGCTTGAAGCGACCAAGACTGAACGCGCGAAACCGCACTGAATATTTTCCCAAAAGCTCTGGACAGCCCTTCTACCCTCGCCTAGAAGAACCCCACCCCAACGCAACAGCGTTCTCCGTGCCCGGGTAGCTCAGGGGTAGAGCAGTGGATTGAAAATCCTCGTGTCGGTGGTTCGATTCCGCCCCCGGGCACCACAACTACTTTGCAGCCCATCTCCGATTTAGAAAGTTGAGTGAAATCAACTTCCTTGGCATCCATACCTCTCAATGCGTCTCCATGCATCCCAACCGTTGAGGGTAAATCTGACGGTAGAGGCGGCAGGGGGCTTACCGTCACGAGGATACCATGTCGCTCACCGATGTCGCCTGCCGGAATGCCAAGCCTGAGTCCAAGCCCCGAAAGATATCCAAGGGCGCTGGGCTGTATCTCTACATCTCACCCGCAGGCACAAAAACCTGGCGAGTAGACTACCGTCACGAGGGCAAGTGGCAGACCGCGACGCTGGGTCAGTATCCCCGTGTTACCCTCGCCACTGCTCGCGCCATGCGAGACGAACTGAAACGCAATCTGAGCGAAGGCGTCGTTCCTGAAAAAGGCGATGTCTTGGCCGTCCATAACTCGTTTCAGCGGGTTGCGAACGAATGGTGGAAACCCAGCGCGGGGCGTGGTCCGAAAAGCACTATGAACGCATCGCATCCCGGTTCCGCCGCGACGTGTTCCCATCGATCGGGAAGCGCGACATTGCCGAGATTGAAGCCCCTGAACTCTTGAAGATCATTCATGCTGTAGAGGCCCCGCGGCGCGCTTGACGTGGCGTCGCGGATTCACCAGACGCTTAGGGTCATCTTCCGCTACGGGATTGCCTGCGGCCTTTGCAAACGCGATCCGGCGGCGGATCTTCGAGGAGCCTTGCGCCCAGCGCCCCGGGTCAAACACGTCGCCGCGCTGGACGCGTCCGAGATGCCTTCCTCAATGCCTTGTCTCATGCCGACTGTGAGCCTCAGAGCCGTCTGGCGCTCCTGCTGGCCATTCACACAGCCCGCCGCACCAATGAAATCCGCTTCGGGCGATGGGATAAGGTTGACGGCGATGTCGGGCGCATCCCCGTGGAACGGATGAAGATGGGCGCAGATTGGTCTTGTCACGCTTACGTTCCGGTCTCTCAACTCATTTATGCGGCCTTTCGTTCGAAAGCCAAGGGGCTTTTGCCACCCAGTGCTGAGTGCCAGGCTGT
>JAUNVT010000063.1:3507-17869 GCA_030540655.1 Rhodobacterales bacterium | reverse complement strand
AGCAACTTCAAAACGCCGCCTGATCAAGCCGTCACCAACATTTGGGCATAACTCAGCGCGAAAGCTCTGGCAGCAAACGCGTCGAACACCTCTACCTTACAGTTCTGGATCTCCTCTATAAAACGTATCGGCAGTTTTTGCGGAGAATCCAGGAACATCTCGCCTTCGAAATGCTGGCGGACTGTTGAGTTCGCACAGCTTGCTATCAAGCCATCTTGGCTCATTCTTTCACAGTATATGAGGCGAGGTAAATCCACTGAACTTGTAGGTCTGTCCCGGAAAATTATTGAATATCGCGCAAACCGCTCGTCTGTGGGCTTTAAAGCAGCAGGTGTCCCTTACCTCGGTCATATACTCTGGTCCGTTGATGGAGTCGGTTGGGCACGTGCTGACATCTGTTGGCTTGCGGCATCCGGTACGTTGTGCGCAATTGGACGCATCCTGATTGGCAAAAAGCGAGAGACTACGGATATGACGGTTAGAATGCGCTCAGGGACCCATTTAACTGTGCTGGCGGTCCTTGGCGTTACGCATCTTCTGAACGATATGATGCAATCGCTTATTCCTGCGGCCTACCCGATCCTCAAGCAGGTCTATGCGCTGGATTTCGTTCAGATCGGCATGATCACCCTTACATTCCAGATTGCCGGAGCGATGTTGCAACCGGTAATAGGTATGGTGACCGACAGACATCCCGCACCGTATTCGCCGGTGATGGGGATGATGTTCACGCTGTCGGGCCTCGTGAGCCTCGCGTTCGCCCACAGTTACCCGATTATCCTCGTATCGGTCGCATTGATCGGCATTGGCTCGTCAATTTTTCATCCTGAGGCGACGCGTATGGCGCGTTATGCCGCGGGCGGCCGGCAAGGCCTTGCTCAAGGCATGTTTCAGGTCGGCGGTCAGGCCGGCGGGGCGCTGGGGCCAGTCTTTGCTGCGATGATCATCGTGCCCTGGGGGCAGCCAAGCCTGGCATGGTTTGCCCTGACGGCCCTTTTGGCCATGATGCTGCTGACATGGATCGGCAGCAAGCAACGACAGCTGAGCGCCGAATTTGCCAGGATGCGCGCACGGCGCAAGGAGGGCGTTGATACCGTCAGTCACGCGCCAATGACCATTGGTCTTGGCCTTGTCGTGTTGACCTTCCTGATGTTTACCAAGAACACCTATGGGGAAAGCTTCCGGTCTTTTTATACCTTTTATCTGATAGAGCGGTTCGGGCTGTCCATCCCGGCATCACAGATGATGCTGTTCCTTTTCATGCTGGCAGCGGCGGTGGGCGTTCTGATCGGAGGCATTGTCGGCGACCGGATCGGCCGCTACCGGATCATCTGGATTTCGGTGCTGGGGCCTCTTCCGCTGACCCTGATACTGCCTTATGCGGATCTGTTCTGGACGGGTATGCTGACTGTCCTGATCAATCTCGTCATGGCCAGCGCTTTTGCCTCGATCCTGATCTATGCGATGGATCTGCTGCCCAACCGCATCGGGCTGATCGGCGGGCTGTTTTACGGCCTGAATTTTGGTCTCGCCGGTATCTCCGCTGCATTTTTGGGTGTTCTGGCCGATAGCTACGGCGTCGAAACCGTTTATCGGATCTGTTCCTTTCTGCCGCTTGCGGGGTTGCTGACATGGTTCTTGCCCCGGATCGATGAAGACACAAGGTATTGACGCGAAACCGAAAGATCGCCGTGTCAGCGGGTTATAAAGTGACCCCCTGACACGGCACTTCCTCAGACTAGCCCAGTTCAGCCAGCCGGGCGCGGGCTGCGTGCAGGGTGCTGGCCTCATCCTCGCGCTGTGCCAGATTATCCCGGGCCTCTTCGACCACATCCGCAGGCGCGGAGGCTGCAAACTTTGGGTTGTTCACCCGCCCTTTCAGACCGGCGATTTCCTTCTCCAGCTTGGCCAGCGTCTTGTCGAGCCGCGTCTTTTCCTCTTCGACGTCAATGATATCCGCCAGCGGCAGGCCAAAGCTGCCTCCCTCAACGGCGAGGGTGACGCAGCCTTTGGGGAAGGCATCGACATCGCCGAGGCTTTCGATCCGGGCAAGCCGCTTGATCATGACATCGTTGTGGTCCCACGCGGTCCGGCCGGCATTGTCCAGCGACGACACAAGCATCGGCACCTTCAGGCCCGCAGGCACGTGCATTTGCGCGCGGGCGCTGCGCACGGCTTCGATCAGGGCGATGACCCAGTTCATTTCGCGGTCCGCAACGGGATCAACCAGTTCCAGCCCGTATTGCGGCCAGTCGGCATGGATCAACATCTTTTGCCGTTCGCCAAGGTTGCCCCACAACTCTTCGGTGACGAAGGGCATGATGGGGTGCAGCAGGATCAGGCATTGGTCGATCACCCATGCCATGGTCGCGCGGCTTTCGGCCTTCACCGCATCCGTGCCATCCATCAGCAGGGGTTTGGAAAATTCCACATACCAGTCACAAACCTTTCCCCAGACAAAGACATAAAGAGCGTTCGCCGCATCGTTGAAGCGGTAATTCTCCAGCGCGGCATCCACCTCAACCCGGACCTTTGCCGTCTCGCCGATAATCCATTTATTCACGGTTTCATGCGGGGTAGGGGGGGTACCGGCGGAATAGGCGGCCCCGAGCGCGGCGGGCGTCGCGCCGTTCATCTCGGCAAAACGGGCGGCGTTCCACAGTTTGGTGCCGAAATTGCGATAGCCTGCGACGCGGGCGGTACTGAGCTTCAGATCGCGGCCCATCGCGGCCATCGCCGTCAGGGTGAAACGCACAGCGTCGGTGCCGTATTCCTCGATCAGTTCCAGCGGGTCCAGAACATTGCCCAGGGATTTGGACATCTTCTTGCCCTTTTCGTCGCGCACCAACGCGTGAACATAGACATGGCTGAACGGCTTTTGTCCGGCCACGGCGTATTGCATCATCATCATCCGGGCGACCCAGAAGAATATGATGTCGAAGCCGGTAATCAGCACCGAAGTGGGGAAGTATTTCTGCATCTCCCGCGTATGCTCGGGCCAGCCCAGCGTGCCGATGGGCCAAAGGCCGGAGGAGAACCACGTGTCCAGAACGTCCGGATCGCGCCACACCGGATAGAGCAGATGCGTCGGATCCTGGATGCTGACATAATCGGCCAGGCTTTCGGCCAGAACGTGCATCGCGGCGCCGCGATCGGCCACCTCGACCAGCCGGGCGTGGTTGAGCGGGGTCGGAAGGCTGGCCAGAACATCGTCGAACTTGTCCTTCAGCCCCTCGAAATCGGGCGCCGCGTGGTAGCGGTCGGTGCCCGGTGTCAGCGATTGATCCCATAACAGGCGCTGCATCTCCACCATGTCCAGCGCGCCATCGCCCTCGTCATCCTTGAACGTGCCGGGCTCCAGATCCAGACCATACCAGACCGGGATCTGGTGCCCCCACCAAAGCTGGCGTGAAATGCACCACGGCTCGATATTCTCCAGCCAGTGGAAATAAACCTTGCGGTCTGCTTCAGGCGTGATCGTCACCTCGCCCGAGCGCACGGCGTCAATCGCGGGCCGCACGATCTGCGCGGTATCGACAAACCACTGATCGGTCAGCATCGGCTCGATCACCACCTTCGAGCGGTCGCCGAAGGGCTGCATGATCGGTTTGGCCTCGATCAGCGGGACCATACCGGGATCCATGCAGACCTCGCCCTCGGACTCCTCGGGGTTGCCGGGAACCATCACGGCCAGCCCGTCATCGGTGATCTGCTCGATAATCAGCTTGCGCGCCTCCAGCCTGTCCAGCCCGCGCAGATCGTCAGGGACCAGATTGAGGCGGTCTGCCTCTGCCTCATCCAACTCCCTTTCGCCACGCGCAACGGACATGGCGATGGCCGCAGCCTCCGCATATGGCACGCCGTCATCGCGCATCTGCGCGCGCGTATCCATCAGCCGATAGCAGGGGATGTCGTTGCGCTTTGCCACAGCGTAATCGTTGAAATCATGCGCGCCGGTGATCTTGACCGCGCCCGAGCCAAAGGCGGGATCGGGGTATTCATCCGTAATGATCGGGATCAGGCGCCGATGCGCCCTCGGGCCTACCGGAATTTCGCACAGACGGCCTACAATTGCGGCATAACGTTCGTCCGAGGGATGCACCGCCACCGCGCCATCGCCCAGCATCGTTTCGGGCCGCGTCGTGGCAATGGCGATGTAATCGCGCGTCTCGCGCAGGGTGACGTTGCCCTCCTCATCCTTCTCGACATAGTCATAGGTCGCGCCACCCGCGAGCGGGTATTTGAAGTGCCACATATGCCCGGCGACTTCGATGTTCTCGACCTCCAGATCGGAAATTGCCGTCTCGAAATGCGGGTCCCAGTTGACGAGACGCTTGCCGCGATAGATCAGCCCCTTGTCATACATGTCGACAAAGACCTTGATCACCGCATCGTGGAAATTCGGGCCGCTGCCCTTGTCGGGATCGCCCGCCGCACCACCCATGGTGAATGCCTCGCGCGACCAGTCGGCCGAGGCACCCAGCCGCTTGAGCTGCCCGATGATGGTGCCGCGCGATTTGACCTTCTGCTCCCACACGCGGGCGATGAACGCCTCGCGCCCCATCTCCACGCGAGTAGGTTCGTCATTTGCGGCCATGTCACGTTCGGTCACCATCTGGGTCGCGATGCCGGCATGATCGGTGCCGGGCTGCCACAGGGTGTCGAACCCGCGCATCCGGTGCCAGCGCACCAGAATATCCTGAAGCGTGTTGTTGAACGCGTGGCCCATATGCAGGCTGCCGGTCACGTTCGGCGGCGGGATCATGATGCTGAATGTCGGAGCGCCCCTGGCCGCATTGGCACCCGCCTTGAACGCGCCGGATGCCTCCCACGCCTCGTAAAGCCGCTGCTCGGCCTCGGCCGCATCGAATGTCTTTTCCATAGCCATGGGATCGCTCCTTGTTGTGAGGAATGGCTTAGCCAATTCGATGACCGAGGGAAAGCCCGCAGCCTGCCCCGGCGGTGTGTCTCGAAGCGCGCGTGGGATGGATTTACCGGTGTGGCGATAAGCAATTGCACGCGCACCCGCCATGTGCGATCCGCAGGGGCCAAGCGGACGGGAAAGGGCGAAGCGGGAACATGGGTCTGCGCAACTGGGTCAAGCGGATTTATGCGCTGGCGCTTCCGGGGTTCCGGCGCGATCTGCGACGCGGCCATTCGGGCGGGATCGACCGCCGCGGACCCGTCACGCATGTGATCATCCTCGACGGCACGATGTCGTCGCTGGTGGAAGGCGCTGAAAACAATGCCGGGCTGACCTACAGGTTGCTGAGCGAAGTGCGCGGTGCGCGGCTTTCCCTGCATTACGAGGCCGGGCTGCAATGGCTGGACTGGCGCGGCACGGTCGGCATGATGATGGGGCGGGGCCTCAATCGCCAGATCCGGCGCGCCTATGGATATCTGTGCAGCCGCTATCGCCCCGGGGACCGGATCTATCTCATGGGCTATTCGCGCGGCGCGTATGCTGTACGATCACTTGCGGGGGCCATCGATCTGGTGGGACTTGTGCAGGCTGAACATGCGACCGAACGGAACGTGCGGCTGGCCTGGCGTCACTACCAGACCGGCCCGGACCGGCCTGCAGCGCGCGATTTTCATCGCGCCTACTGCCACGATACCGTGCCGATCGAGATGATCGGCGTCTGGGATACGGTCAAGGCGCTGGGCCTGCGCCTGCCGCTCTTGTGGCGCTGGACGGAAGGGGCGCATGCATTTCATTCGGCCCGTTTGGGCGCATCCGTGAAACGCGGATATCATGCGCTTGCGCTGGACGAAACGCGCGTTGCCTATGCCCCTGTGCTTTGGCGCACGACCAAAGCCACCACGGCCGAGGTTCAGCAAATGTGGTTTCGTGGCAGCCATGGCGCGATCGGAGGGCAGCTTGACGGGTTCGATGCGGCGCGGCCGCTCGCCAACATCCCGTTGGTGTGGATGCTGGATCACGCCGAGGCTGCGGGCTTGCCGCTGCCCGCAGGGTGGCGCGAACGTTTTGATATGGACCCCTGCGCGCCCTCGGTCAGTACCTGGCGCGGTTGGAGCAAGATATTTCTCGCGCGCGCGCCGCGCCGTCCCGGACAGGATCCCTCGGAGCAGATACATGGGACGGCGCATGTCGAATGTGGCGCGCCGTCTCAGTTGAGCCGTGCCAGATGATTCAAGGGTCGCGCGTCAGGCGATGTTGCGCAGTTCGAGTCCAGGCTTTACTCCCAGCGCGAGGCAGATGCCGCGCGTCAGTTCGGGCCGGTTCAGCGTATAGAACTGCAGGTCTTCCACGCCTTCTTTCATCAGTTTGCTGCACAGGTCCGTCGCAACCGCAATGGCCAGCAAATCGCTGCGCCATCACGTTCGGCCGCCCGGAACGCGGTGTTCAGCCAGTTTGGAACCGATGCGCCGCAGGAGGCCGCGCATCGGCGCGCGCCATCCCAGTTATCGATGGGAAAGATGCCGGGGGTGATCGGTTTGTCGATGCCTGCCGCAGCACCGCAGTCGCGGAACCAAAGGAATGTGTCTGCGCTGAAAAAGAACTGCGTGATTGCCTCGTCCGCGCCGGCATCAAATTTGCGCTTCAGCCATTCGACATCGGTGTTGTCATTGGCGGCCTCGGGGTGCGGCTCTGGATAGGCGCCGACACGGATGGCAAAATCGCCATGCTCTTTCAGCGCCGCGATCAGCTCGCAGCTGTCATTGAACCCTTCGGGGTGTGGTTTGAACCCGCCGGTGCCCTTGAGCGCGTCGCCGCGCAACGCCACGATTTCGCGCACGCCTGCGGCGACAAATTCATTCGCAATGGCACGCGTTTGGGCAAAGGGCGCATTCACGCACGTCAGGTGCGCCGCGTTCAGCCCGGCGGACCCGTGCGAGGCACCAACAGCCTCGCGGGTCAGGGTGCGTGTTTGTGCCGCCCTGCGCCATAGGTGACCGACACGAACCGGGGTTGCAGCGGGGCAAGTGCATGAACCGTTTCCCCCAAACGAAACGATGCCTCAAGGTTCTTGGGCGGGAAGAACTCGAAGGAGATATCTGGAATGGCCATGGTCACTACCCTCTTGGGGGCTTGAGCCTTTGTCGCAATCTGCGATAGATTAGACAAATTCATGACTTTCACGATCTACATGAGGTCTGGTGATAATGCATATCGAGTTCCGTCATCTGCGCACGATCCGGGCCATCCATGCCGCTGGCGGTCTGGCCAAGGCTGCGAACCAGTTGAACATGACGCAAAGCGCGCTGAGCCATCAGATCAAGGGGCTGGAGGATCAGGCCGGGGTCGAGCTCTTCGTGCGGCGCTCGAAACCCATGACGCTTTCGGCGGCGGGAATGCGGCTCCTGCGTGTCGCCAACAAGGTCTTGCCCGAAATCGAGGCGCTGGAGGCCGAGTTCTCAGGCGTGCGCGACGGCAGTTCCGGGCGGCTGCATATCGCCATTGAATGCCACGCCTGCTTTGAGTGGCTTTTTCCGGTGCTGGAGGCGTTTCGCCATAACTGGCCAGAGGTCGATGTTGATATCCGCCCCGGCCTTGCCTTTGACGCGTTGCCCGCCTTGCAAAAGGAGGAGGTGGATCTGGTTGTTTCCTCGGACCCCGAGACGCTGCGCGGCATCGGTTTCAAGCCGCTGTTCGATTATGAACCGATATTCCTTGCCTCTGCCCAGCACCCGCTTGCCCGAAAAAGCTTCGTCGAGGCCGAGGATTTTCGCGGCCAGACCCTGATCACCTATCCGGTAGACCGCGCGCGGCTGGATGTGTTCACGGAGCTTTTGACGCCTGCCAAGGTGGAACCCGCCGCCATTCGTCAGGTGGAACTGACGGCAGTGATCCTGCTGCTGGTGGCGTCGAACCGAGGCGTTGCCGTATTGCCCGATTGGGTGGTGCGCGAATTGCGCACCAGTAGCAATTACGTGGTGCGCCCCATCACGGACAAAGGGCTGACCAAACGCCTCTACGCTGCCGTCCGGGATGACGATGCAGCCAAGCCCTATATGGCGCATCTGCTGAAGCTGGCGCGGGAAATCCCGATGAGGATGCAAAGGCGCGAAACGGCTTGAACGGGGGCTGCACGGTGGCAGCGCCGATGAGAGCTTTGCTTATTTCACCGCATCGGCTGAAACGCGCCAGTGGTAAACCGAACACCCTTTTTGTGCTTCTCCACGGCGACGCGTCCTGCGAAGCCCGAATTGTTGACTTCGGCCAGATCTGCGGTGAACGGGACCGTTCCGATCAGGTCTCCACAGGCGATGATATCCGCATCCTTGCTGTCCTGGGCATGGATCGCGACGGCATATCCGGCTCGCTCGAAATCGGCGGATTTCAGATCCTTGACACTCTCATCCTCAACCCAGAAACGGTGAGGGGCAGGCGCGTCGCCCATGTCCAGCCTCTGCCATTCCCGGGATGCGTCGTCCTCGGAATCCAGATCACCCAGATCATGAACGATTGCTGCCGAAGACAGACTGTCGCAATCGGCCTTGTAGAGATAGGCACCCAGTTCGTCGTCATCGTCCGCGAGGACAGGGCTGACAAGCGCGGCCACGAAAATAGTGGAAGTGCAGAAACGTTTCATGAGAATTCACCTCGGCTTTTGCTCGGCAACCCGGTCTGGCTGCCATTCGCATAACGCGATCATCTGCGCAGGGGTTCGCTTTGGTCTTTTGGCACGGCATCGCCGGGCACCGTCGCCGCCCGCGCCCCTTGCGGGCAAGGCGCGGGGAGCCTATACGCGCGGCTTGATATATCCAAGGACGAGACACCCATGGCACTCAGCGCAAATCTGAACGTGATGATGAAGGCGGCCCGCAAGGCGGGACGGGCGCTGGCCAAGGACTTTCGGGAGGTCGAGAACCTTCAGGTGTCGATGAAGGGCGCGGGCGATTTCGTCAGCCGCGCCGATATCCAGGCCGAGCAGATCATCAAGTCCGAGCTGATGAACGCGCGGCCCACCTATGGCTGGCTGGCCGAGGAGGGCGGCGAGGAGCCGGGCGCCGACCCCACGCGCCGCTGGATCGTGGACCCGCTGGACGGCACCACGAATTACCTGCACGGCCTTGCGCATTGGGCGGTTTCCATCGCGCTGGAGCACAAGGGCCAGATCGTGGCCGGTGTGGTCTATGACGCTTCGAAGGACGAGCTGTTCTTCGCTGAAAAAGGCGAGGGCGCATGGATGAACGAATCGCGCCTGCGCGTATCGGGCCGCGACAAGCTGATCGAGAGCATGTTCGCTACCGGTCTGCCCTTTGGCGGGCGCAGTGATCTGCCCCATACATTGCAGGATCTGGCGCGGCTTTTGCCGGTGTGCTCCGGTGTGCGCCGATTTGGTGCGGCATCGCTCGATCTGGCCTATGTGGCGGCGGGGCGGTATGACGGGTTCTGGGAGCGGCGGCTGAAGCCTTGGGATCTGGCCGCTGGCCTGCTCATCGCGCGCGAGGCGGGCGCGCTGGTCGAGCCGCTGGCAGAGGGGCGCAGCATCCTGGACGATGGCGCGATCCTTTGCGCAAACTCGGCTATTTTCGACAAGTTTGCCCGCATAATCCGCGACCGGTAACGCCTGCGCCTACTTTCGCCTGACAGTAGGAATGCGGGTGGCAGCATAGTCATAGCGCGGGTGCGGGGGCTTGCCGCCAGTGCGCAGCCAGAATTGCATGCCGCCGCGGCGCAGGAAAAGCGGCAGGGTGAACACCACACCAGCTATGAAACCGCCTGCATGTGCCCAATGAGCCACGCCGCCGCCCGCCGTGGACGTGAACAGACCGCCAAATATCTGAAATCCGAACCACAATCCCAGCATCAGCCATGCAGGGATAGGCAGAATACGCACAAACACGATGATGATGATCAGGATATCCACCTTTGCCTTGGGGAAAAGCAGCAGGTAGCCGCCCATCACCCCGGCAATCGCCCCGGACGCTCCAACCGTCGGCACCATCGAATAGGGCTCGGACGCCCATTGCGCGAGGGCGGCGGCAATCCCGCAAGCCAGATAGAATACAAGATAGGGCAGGGCACCCATCTCATCCTCGAGGTTGTCGCCAAAGACATAGAGAAACAGCATGTTACCGGCCAGATGCATCCACCCGCCGTGCAGGAACATCGAACTGATCAGGGAGACATAATCGCCGGTATAGGTCAGCTTGGCCGGGATCATCGCCCAGTCGAGGAAAAACGTGCTGAGCGCCCGCGCATCACTGAGCATAGGCCAATAGCCGAGAAATATCGCGATATTCGTCGCGATCAGCGCGTAGGTCACGTAAGGCGTACGCCCCGAAGGGTTATGATCGCGGATGGGGAACATGGGGCGAGACTGGCCCCATGTCCCCGCCCGGTCAAGCGTCAGGAGGTTCCGCCCAGCAATGCGGCATTGCCGCCCGCCGCAGTGGTATCGACGCAGACGTGGCGTTCGATCAGCACATGTCCGGTATCGGGCATCCCCGTGATCAGCGGCAGGATCGGGCCCCTGCGCTGGGCAAGGGTCTGCGTATAGGCGCGGGCTGTGCCCGCATCGCCCCAGTAAAGCGCGCCGCTGAACCCTTTCAGAATTGTCAGCACGTCAGGCGGCACAGTGCCGGACGCCTCGACCGCGATCCCGCCCAGCGCGGCCACGGCGCGGGCCTGCGTTCCTGCCGCCTCGCGCCCCGGCCCCATACACAGAAGGGGCAGGCGCGCATGGCTGGTCAGGCGATTGGATTCGCCGGTCGGCCCCGGCATCAGCTGATCCTCGCGGGGCTGCGCCTGCGTGGTCTGCGCCTTGTCCAGGGCCGCCTGAACGTCGCGCGCCATCATGGGTGCATCCCAGTCCTGCTTGGACAAAGGCGCAGGATGGGCAAGGAAGCGGCCCAGGTAATGCGGTCCGCCCGCCTTCGGTCCGGTTCCCGAAAGCCCCTCCCCGCCAAAGGGCTGGCTGCCCACGATAGCGCCGATCTGGTTGCGGTTGACATATATATTACCGGCCTCCACCCGCTCGGTCACATGCTGCACGCGGTCGTCAATCCGCGTCATCAGCCCGAAGGTCAGCCCGTATCCGGTGGCGTTGATCTGGTCGATCACCTTGTCCAGATCGGTTGCGCCGAAGCTGGCGATATGGAGCACGGGGCCAAAGATCTCGCGCTTCATGTCGCCGATGCTGTTCACCCGGATCAGGGTGGGGGCGATATAGGTTCCCACATGGGGGGTTTTCAGCTCGTGGATCAAGCGGCCCTCGGCGCGGGCGGCCTGGATATGTTCGGCAATGCTTTGGCGGGCCGCCTCGTCGATCACGGGGCCGCAATCCGTGCTGAGATCCCAAGGGCGGCCGATCACCACCGCATCCATCGCCCCCACCAGCATCCGTGTGAATTCCTCGGCAATATCCTCCTGCACATAGAGGCACCGCAGCGCCGAGCATCGCTGCCCCGCAGATTGGAAGGCCGATTCCACAATGGCCTGCACCGCCTGTTCAGGGAGCGCCGTGCTGTCCACGATCATCGCGTTCAGCCCGCCGGTTTCGGCGATCAACGGTGCGCCGGGGGCCAGGTTTTCGGCCATCGCCTTGCGAATCTTCATCGCTGTCGCGGTGGATCCGGTAAAGGCCACGCCGCCGACGCGCGGATCCGACGTCAGCGCCGCGCCGACATCGCCGCCGCCGGGCAAAAGTTGCAGCGCGGTTCGGGGCACGCCCGCCTGATGCATGAGGCGCGCCGCGAAATGCGCGATCAGCGGGGTCTGCTGGGCCGGTTTGGACAGCACGGCATTGCCAGCGGCCAGCGCCGCCGCGATCTGCCCGGTGAAGATGGCGAGCGGAAAGTTCCACGGGCTGATGCAGGTAAATGTGCCGACAGCTTCGCCGTCCGGAGCGTTGGCGCCGTAATAGCGCAGGAAATCAACCGCCTCACGCAGTTCGGCCACCGCATCCAGTTGCGATTTGCCAGCCTCGCGGGCGAGTATGGCAAAAATCTCGCCATGGCTTTCCTCGTAGAGGTCCGAGATCTTGCGCAGCATGGCGCCGCGTTCAGCGGCTGAGGCGCTCCACGGGGCGGCATGGGCCAGCGCGGTTTCAATATCGGCGGGGCTGGCATGGGCGACGGTGCCGGGGCTGCCCGCAGGATCGGCGGGGTTGATGACCTCCACCGGATCCTCGGGCCTTGCCTCGGCCGCCAGAAGGGGCGCGGCCTGCCATTTATCCGTGGCAAAAGGCGCACGCGCACTCTCAATCGCATTGAGCGTGGGCTGGTGTTTCAGATCGAACCCCTTGGAGTTCATCCGCTCGGGCAGGAACAGTTGCGCGCCGGTGGGCAGGTCCGGCCCGCCGCGCTGAACCAGATCGAACGGGTCGGCGGCGACAGTTTCAGGCGCGACATCCTCATTCACGATCTGGTTGACGAAACTGGAATTGGCGCCATTTTCCAGAAGGCGGCGCACCAGATAGGCCAAGAGGTCACGATGCGCGCCCACGGGCGCATAGATGCGGCACCGCGTGCCCTCCTTGGCCATGACGATGTTGTGGAGCGCCTCGCCCATGCCATGCAGGCGCTGAAACTCGAACGCGTTCTTGTCCGTGGCCATGTCCAGCACGGCGGCGACGGTATGGGCGTTATGGGTGGCGAACTGAGGATAGATCCGGTCTGTCATCGACAGAAGCTTGCGCGCGTTGGCGATATAGCTGACATCGGTCGCGGGCTTTGAGGTGAAGACCGGAAAGCCGTCGATGCCGTCCACCTGGGCGCGTTTGATTTCGGTGTCCCAATAGGCACCCTTGACCAGACGCACCATGATGCGCCGGTCCAGCCGCTGCGCCAGATCGTAAAGGAAGTCTATCACATGGCCCGCGCGCTGTCCGTAAGCCTGCACCACCACGCCAAAGCCGTCCCAGCCGGCCAAGGCCGGCTCGCTCAGCACGGTTTCGATTACATCCAATGACAGCGAAAGGCGCGCGGCCTCCTCGGCGTCGATGTTCAGACCCATGCCCGCCGACTTGGCCAGAAGGGCGAGGCTGCGCAGACGCGGCACCAGCACATCCATCACCTGTTCCCGTTGGGCCACCTCATATCGTGGATGCAGTGCCGACAGCTTGACCGAGATGCCGGGGTTTTTTGCAATCTCGTCGTGAACGCAGGCCTGCGCAATGGTACTGATCGCGCGGGAATAGCTGAGGTGATAGCGCGTTGCATCCCTGTCGGTCCGCGCGGCCTCGCCCAGCATGTCATAGGAATAGGTGTAGCCCTTTTTCTCCATGCCGGAGGCGCGATCCATCGCGCCCTGAATGGTTTCGCCCAGCACGAACTGGCGGCCCATTTCCTTCATCGCGCGGGCCACAGCGGTCCGGATCACCGGCTCGCCCAGCCGTTTCACGGCGCTGCGCAGATGGCCCACGGGGCCCTTGCGATCTTCCTTCAGGACCTTGCCGGTCAGCATCAGCGCCCAGGTCGAGGCGTTGACCAGGGGCGAGGTGGAGTGGCCCATATGCTTGCCCCAGTCGCTGGGGGCGATCTTGTCCTCGATCAGCGCGTCGATTGTTTCGGCGTCCGGCACGCGCAGCAGCGCTTCAGCCAGGCACATGAGCGCGATGCCTTCATCGGTGGACAGGCCATATTCGGCCAGAAACACCTCCATCATCCCCGGGTCCGACTGCGCGCGGATGTCTCGCACCAGGTCTGCGCCCCGAGCACAGATACGTTTGCGGTCCTCAACCGGCAGGTTCGCCTCGGTCCGCAGGCGCGCGATGGTGGTGGCCTCATCCGCGTAGGTTTGCAGGTCGATGGCGCGGCGCGATTGGGTGTCATAGGGCATGTGAGGCGTCCTTTGCTGCGGTTGTGCCGGACCCGAACCAAAAGGATTCGTGATTGAACCAGTCTAGCACGCGCTGTTAAGGTAATTATCCCGTTAAGCGGAATATGGCAGGTCAAATGCGTGTAAATGAGGGCTATCATGAGTTCAGATGACCTGGATAGATTCGACCATGCGATTCTGCGGATCATGGCTGCGGATGGGCGCATCAGCGTTACAAATCTGGCCCGTCAGATCGGCTTGTCCAAATCGCCGACGCAAGCGCGACTGCGGCGGCTGGAGGCGACGGGCGTGATATCTGGCTACCGCGCGATGATCGATCCGATCCGGCTCGGCCTTGATCACGTCAGCTTTGTGGAGGTGCGGCTTAGCGACACGCGCGAGGCCGCGCTGGCCGAATTCAACGCCGCGGTGCGCAGGATCCCGGAGATCGAACAGGTGCATCTGATTGCCGGAAATTTCGATTACCTGATGAAAATCCGCAACCGCAACATGAATGACTACCGCCAGATGCTGGCCGACAGGATCAGCACCCTGCCGCATGTGGCGGGTACCAGTACCTATGTCGCGATGCAGGCCGTAAAGGAAAATGCGGCCGAAGATACGCTGTAG
>JAUNVT010000063.1:0-3407 GCA_030540655.1 Rhodobacterales bacterium | reverse complement strand
TACCTATGTCGCGATGCAGGCCGTAAAGGAAAATGCGGCCGAAGATACGCTGTAGGTTGCGGGAGATAATCAGCTTCCGGAGGACGCCGCCGCCGCACTCCACGGGCCATGATATATCCGGGACACGCCGTCCACTGCATGAGCGGTTCACCGCGCGCTGCATCCGCAGGGGGAGGCGGTTTTTGCGCTGCATCTCTGACGGCATTCAGCCGGTCTCTTGTCTGCGCTCGGGGCGCAATAAGACGCGCGGGAGCGCTTTACACCGGCGCGGACGGCGGTATTGTCCGTTCGAATGCGGGCGTGATGGAATGGTAGACATACCAGACTTAAAATCTGTTGGGGCCTGTCCCCGTGTGGGTTCGAGTCCCACCGTCCGCACCATTCTCTCTACATCGACGCAGAACTATCTCCGAAAATTCTTGTGCCGCGTCTGACGTTCCGCGCCAGCCTGCGCTAAGCGGGGGGCTGGTGCGGCAGACAGGATTCCGATCTCATGCGCGTTTCGGTTATCATATCCGCCATTGTTGCGGTTCTTGTCGGATTCGGCGGATCGGTTGCCATCGTGCTGTCGGCGGCCGATGCGCTGGGCGCGACTGAGGGACAGAAGGCAACGTGGATCACGGTGCTGTGCCTGTCGATGATGCTGACGACAGGCTATCTGAGCATCCGGCACCGCCTGCCCGTCGTCACCGCTTGGTCCACGCCGGGCGCGGCCGTGCTGGCGGGCGTTACGGCCGCCTCGATGGAGGTGGCGGCCGGCGCGTTCATCCTTGCTGCGCTGATGCTGATCGCCACCGGGCTGATCCCCGCGCTGGAACGTGCAGTGGCGCGTATTCCGGGCGAGGTCGCCTCGGCAATGCTGGCGGGGGTGCTGTTCAGCTTTGTCGCGCAGGCGGCGCTGGTGATCCCGGGAGCGGAGGCGCTGGTGCTGCCGCTCCTGGCACTCTTCTTTATCATGCGGGCGTTCTCGCCCATCTGGGCAGTTTTGGCTGTGCTTGCTGCGGGGATTCCTCTGGCGATTCTTCTGGGTCTCGCCGATCCCGTCTGGCGGGGCGGGCTGCCGCCCATGGCTCTGGTGCGGCCTGAATTTACGGCGGGCGCCCTTCTTGGCGTGGCGGTGCCGCTCTATCTTGTGACAATGGCCTCGCAGAATCTGCCGGGCTTTGCGGTGTTGCGGGCGTCCGGCTATCCGGTGCCGGGGCGGTCGATCCTGATGGTGACGGGTATCGCATCGCTGCTGAGCGCGCCTTGGGGGGCACATAGCACGAACCTTGCCGCGATCACCGCGTCGATCTGCACCGGCCCCGATGCGCATCCCGATCCGGAAAAGCGCTGGCTGTGCGGGCCGGTCTATGCGCTGGGCTATGGGACGATCGCGCTGGTCGCGATGCCGCTGGTGCTGCTGTTCGCAAGTTTCCCTCCGGCGCTGATCGCCGTTGTGGCGGGGGTTGCGCTGCTGGGGCCGTTTATCGGGGCGCTGGGCGGGGCGCTGGCAGGCGGCGCGCATGCTGCGCCTGCGGCCGTTACCTTTGTCGTCACCGCCTCGGGGCTGAGCCTCTTGGGGATCGGCGCCGCCTTCTGGGGGCTGGTTGCGGGGCTGGCGCTGGTGGCTATAGATGCGGGGCGCGCGCGGCTGATGCGGTAAAACACCGCTTGCGCCGCACCCGCTGCCCCCCTAGAAAGCGCATGATTTTGACCGCTGCGGACGCCTCCGCGGCCCGATTGCAATGGATAAGGACGAACAATGCAGGTCACCGAGACCCAGAACGAAGGCCTCAAGCGCGCCTACAAGATGCTTCTGACTGCTCAGGAGCTGGACGCCAAGGTTATCGAAAAGCTGAAAGACGCGCAGCCCGAAGTCGAAATGAAGGGCTTTCGCAAGGGCAAGGTGCCGCTGGCGCTGTTGAAGAAGAACTTTGGCCAGCGCGTCACAGGCGAGGCCATGCAAGAGGCCGTGGATGCCGCCATGAAGGCGCATTTCGACGAAAACGGTCTGCGTCCCGCAGGCGAGCCTGATGTCAAGATGACCAACGAGAACTGGAAAGAGGGCGACGACGTCGAGGTCGAGATGTCCTATGAGGCGCTGCCCGAAATTCCGGATATCGACCTGAGCACGATTACGCTGGAGCGTCTGAAGGTTGTCCCCGGCGATGCCGAAGTGGACGAAGCGCTGGCCACTCTGGCCTCGAACGCGCAGGATTTCGAGGACCGTGAGAGCGGCAGCAAGGCCGAGGACGGCGATCAGGTGACGATGGACTTCGTTGGCAAGGTCGATGGCGAGGCGTTCGAGGGCGGCACGGCCGAGGATCATCCGCTGGTTCTGGGCTCTGGCAGCTTCATTCCCGGTTTCGAGGAGCAACTGGTGGGCGTGGAGGCCGAGGAAGAAAAGGACATCACCGTCAACTTCCCCGAAGATTATCAGGCCACGCATCTGGCCGGCAAGGAAGCTGTGTTCTCCTGCACGATCAAGGCTGTGAAGGCCCCGAAGGATGCGGTAATCGACGATGAGCTTGCCAAGAAGTTCGGCGCCGAAGATCTGGACGGCCTGAAGGGCCAGATCCGCGAGCGGCTGGAGGCCGAATTTGCCGGCGCGGCCCGTGCGGTGATGAAGCGTGCGATGCTGGACGAGCTGGACAAGATGGTCAGCTTTGAGCTGCCTCCCTCCATGGTCGAGCAGGAAGCGGGACAGATCGCGCATCAGCTGTGGCATGACGACAACCCCGATGTTAAGGGCCACGACCATCCCGAGATCGAAACCACCGACGAGCACAAGAAACTGGCCGAGCGCCGCGTGCGTCTGGGCCTGCTTCTGGCAGAGCTGGGCCAGCGCGCCGAAGTGCAGGTGACCGATCAGGAGATGACGCAGGCAATCATGCAGCAGGCCCGCCAGTATCCCGGTCAGGAGCGTCAGTTCTTTGAATTCATTCAGCAGAACCAGCAGATGCAGCAGCAGATGCGGGCGCCTATCTTCGAGGACAAGGTCATTGACTATATCGCCGAGCAGGCGAAGGTAACTGAGAAGGAAGTGACCAAGGCTGATCTGCAGAAAGAGATCGAAAAGCTCGATCAGGAATCCTGATCCAGATTTGATTGCAACAGATAGCGAACGCGCATAAACCCCCATCGCTCAGGCTGTGGGGGCTTTTTCATGCCGCCGCGCTGCCCCCGGCCGCCGCACCGGTCGAAACTTCCGCGCCAGATTTACTGGCGAGCGGGCGTACCGCGCTAGAGCGTATCGGCCCTGATCGGATTCGGGATTCCCAAGGTTTTCTTTCTGTGATTCCCTTCTGCTGAGGCAGATATGGGGTCGAAAATGGGTAAACCGCATCCTTTCGAGTTGCGTGTCCGCGCAGTTGCACTTGTCGAACAAGGCAACACGCATACCGAGGCGGCACGGCGGCTGTGCG
>JAUNVT010000288.1 GCA_030540655.1 Rhodobacterales bacterium | reverse complement strand
CTGAGGGATCAGCATGATCGTGACGATCGCCGCCGCGGCCATGTCTCCGGTGTCGCGATCATGACGGCGACCCAGCCGAGCATCGGCAGATATCGCGCGAACGAAGGCAAGGCCATGTCGGCTATCTGTCATGGGGAGAGTGGCGGCTCTGAAGGGCCATCCAGTCTCGCTCACTCGAAGCGGTTCACCGGCAGCTTCAGATAGTGATTGCCGTCATTCTCGGCAGGGGGCAGGCGCCCGCCGCGCAGGTTGATCTGCAAGGCAGCGAGAATGCGGTTGGGCAGGGCCAGCGTCGCGTCGCGCTTCTGCCGACGCTCGATATAATCCTCGCGCTTGATGCCATCCTTGACGTGGATGTTGTTGGCTTTGTGCTCGTCCACTGTCGCCTCCCACATCGGCTCCTTGCGCTCTTGCGTGCCGTAGTCATGGCCGGTGTAAAGGCGCGTATTGCCAGGCAGGGCGAGGATGCTCTGGATCGAATCCCAAAGCTCTGTCGTCTTGCCGCCCGGAAAGTCCGAGCGCGAAGTGCCTGCGTCCGGCTGCATCAACGTGTCATGCACAAAGGCCGCATCGCCGCAGACATAGGTAATTGACCCCAGCGTGTGCCCGGGCGACAGCATCACCTTCGCTTCCAGCTCGCCGATCCTGAAGATCTCGCCCTCCTGAAACAGGTGGTCGAAATCGCGGACGGGGTCAAAGGCATCGGGCAGGTTGTAGAGCTCTGCCCAGATCCTGGCGATCTCCGGCACGAGAGCTCCGATGGCGTTGGGCGCGCCGGTGCGCTCCTTCAGATGCGCCGAGGCCATGACGTGATCCGCGTGGGGGTGGGTGTCGAGCACCCACACCACGCTCAGCCCTTCATCCCTCACGATGTCGAGCACCTGATCCATGCTCTCTGTCGATAATCGATAGTTCTTGTGGTCGAAGTTCCAAACCACGTCGATCAGCGCCGCCTGCCTCGTCGCGGGGTCGGCGCAGATATACTGGATCGACCCGGTGTCGGGTTCGTAGATGCCCCATACATCCGGACTTCCCTTACCAGTGGAAGGAGAATGGCGCATGACAGGGGTTTTCAAGGGTTCGCTCATTGAGCAGTTCCTTCTCTTGGTGATGATGTTGATGTCATGTCAGGGGTGTGGCGTGCGGCCCACATGCCGGCCAGCATGAAGGGCACGAAGATGAGGGTGCCAGCGGCCGCCATCGGCACTGAGGTTAACGCAGGACCGGGACAGAAGCCGCCCAATCCCCAGCCAATGCCAAAGATCGCAGCCCCGGCAAGCAGGTTGGGTTCAAGATCGTTGCGGGTGGGGACGCGAAACGTCTTGTCGAAATAGGGCGTCTTCCGCTTGCGGAACAGGAGAGCAAACCCGGGTGCCGTCACCGCGATGGCGCCGCCCATGACAAAGGCAAGGCTCGGGTCCCATGCCCCGAAGACATCAAGAAAGTTAAGTACCTTTGCGGGATTAGCCATGCCGGATATGATGAGCCCCAAGCCGAAGATCAGGCCGGACAGAAGCGCGAAGATCTGTTTCATCTCAAGCTCCGATCAGGTGGCGCATGACGAAGACGGTCGCAAAGGCCGTTGCCATGAAGGTGAGAGTGGCCACGACTGACCGGGTGGACCTTCGGCTGATGCCGCAGACACCGTGGCCCGAAGTGCAGCCGTTGCCATAGATGGCACCAAAGCCGACGAGCAATCCGGCTACAGCCATCACAACCGGGCTCGGCGGCATCCATTGTTGCGGCCATCCGCCCGAGACCAGCAACCAGATCGGGGCTGCCAGCAGCAACCCGAGAACGAAAAGCGCAGAAACGCCGCGCGCTTCGCCATCCGTGCCACGCGATAAAAGCCGCGAGGTCAACCCGCTGATGCCGGCGATACGCCCGTTGGTGGCCATCAGCAGCACCGCCGAAGCCCCGATCATCATGCCGCCCCCAAGCGACAGCCAAGGGGTAAATTCGGTTTCCATGTTCCCACTCCGTGATGCACTGCCCAATGGTGTCGGACGCGCCTTGTACCAGATTGCCATCCTCTATATATTCAGCACTCATTATATTCAATGAGTCTAATATGAAAAATCCGGATGATTTTCTCAAAGGCGACATCGCCGGGGCGGCTGCTCTGATGACAATGCTGTCCTCCGAGGCACGGCTGCAGATTCTCTGCCGTCTGCTGGACGGGGAAAGATCTGTCGGGGATCTTGCCGTTGCTTGCGGGTTGTCCCAGTCCACCATGTCCCAGCAGTTGAAACGGCTGAAGGAAGCTGGGCTGGTCGAGGGACGCCGCGCCGGCCAGACGATCTTTTATAGCGTCAGGGGCCGCGAAGCTGCAGCAGTGCTGGAAACACTGCAAGAACTTTATTGCGCTCGCCCGGAAAAG
>JAUNVT010000287.1 GCA_030540655.1 Rhodobacterales bacterium | reverse complement strand
TGGCACAATGATGCCGTCGGGGGGGCGGTCACATCATCAGAGCCCTTACAGTTCGGTCGTCCAAACAAGAATATCGCATGCTGTCAGTGTGACTTCCATCCTTGTGCAGGATTGTCGCTCTTTCCGGAAAGCTATAGGTTTAGAGACAATCTGAAATACGATTTTGCTGCACAGAAAACTACTGCGAGAGCCGCTTGATGGAAACTGATCCCGAAACATTTTTTACCCTGGTCGAAGCGCTTGGGATCGGGCTTTTGATCGGGATCGAACGTGAACGCAGCGTTCATTTGAGAAGCGAGGGTGCGGCGGCAGGTGTTCGCAGTTTCGCTCTGGCGTCGCTGATTGGTGCAATTGCCATGATGACGGGCGGTGTACCGCTCCTGATGGCTGCTGTCGCTGTCGTTGCGATCGCCCGGATCGTATCAGTGACGCAACAGTCCGACCCCAGCATCGGCTTCACTACCACTCTGGCGCTCGTTTCGGTCGTGCTTCTCGGAGCCATGGCAACGGAAACCGCCTTTCTTGCGGCTGCCATTTCAGTGGTCATCGCATCATTGCTTGCTGCGCGCAACATGCTGCATGACTTCAGCCGGTCGGTACTGACGACCGTCGAGCTTCGCGACGGGCTTATCCTTGGCGTGGCGGTTCTGGTGATCCTGCCGCTGCTGCCAGACATTGATATCGGCCCCGGCGGCGCGCTCAATCCGCGCACGCTGTTCATCATCGTTGTTGTCATCATGATGATCAGCGCAGCAGGACATGTTGCAACACGGGTCATCGGCGCGCGCCTCGGGTTGCCGGTCAGCGGTTTTTTATCCGGATTTGTGTCGAGCACTTCAACAATACTTGCGCTTGGGCACCACGCTACGGAAAAGCCGGAAGATGCAAAAAGTGCCGCTGCGGGGGCTGCACTTTCTTCTGTGTCCTCGCTGGTCCAACTAGGAGTCATTCTTCTGGCACTGAGCCCTGCAATGTTTACGGTAGGATTTCCTCTGCTATTTTCAGCGGCCCTTGTGGCAACGCTGCACGGGGCTGCGATATTCTTTCTGGCGATGCGCCACAAAGTCGAGCCTGCGGAGCTGGAGCTGCCGTCGAAGGTCTTTTCGGTCAAGGGGGCGTTGGGTTTCGCGCTCATCGTTGCGGTTGTCATGGTGGTGTCTGCGACGCTGAACGACTTTTTCGGTAACACTGCTATCCTAGCATCCGTCGGGCTTGCCGGACTGGTCAGCACAAACTCCGCGACAGTGGCCCTTGCTTCGCTTGTCGCGGCCGGGCAAATCTCCGCCGCAGGTGGAGCGCTGCCTCTGGCGGCAGCACTGAGCGCAAACGCCGTTGTCCGCATCCTGATTGCATTTCGCCAGAATAACAAAAGGTTCAGAAGAACTGTTGCATTTGGCCTCGCTCTACAACTCGGCGCGATCTGGTTGTCATTATGGCTTGCTGAAATTTTACGGCGCTGGTTTGCTGAATGGTCCGTGCTGGTGTCATGATAGATGCAGAGAAGATCTGATATCTGCTCAGCCATGACGCAGAACGCCGCCTCCTTTCGGAAGCGGCGCAAGTAAGCGATCAGTCAAAAAACTCGGAGAAGATCGACTTTTTCCGTCTGTGCTTGTCATATCTGTCGCCGTAACGATCATCGTCATCCCGCCCACGGTATCGGTCATTATCGCCTTTCAGCAAGGCTGAGGCCATACCCGCCAAGCCGCCCGCCTCTCCGCGCCGGTCAGGGCTGTGGCGGGTATCCATGTCTCGTGGGGGCGGTGTTTGCGCGGTGGAGCGGTCGATGATCTTGTCGAGTTCCCCCCGATCAAGCCAGACACCCCGGCATGACGGGCAGAAGTCGATTTCCACACCGCTGCGGTCCGACATCGACAGGCCAGTACGGCAGACGGGGCACAACATTCCCGAGACAGTTTCTTGCGTTCGCATGATCATTTATCCTTCCTGCCGCTGGCCGAACAGGCTCAGTAGCAACTGAAACAAATTGGTCTGATGCCTGATTGGCGGGCATCGGTGGGTCTACTCCCCTTCCGGGGAGCGATCCGACATCACGGATGATGTGTGCTCGTCATCATCCGCCAGAGGGGCCCGGCTCGCAAATTTGAATTGGTAATCCGTCGGACAGCCTTCAATAGGGCTGCTCACCGTTCAGCGGATATATGCCCAGTATTCGCAAGATGAACGCTGCGCGATCATATGATGTGAAACACCAACCAGACGGACCCCAGCCTGAGAGCCAACCCAAATACTGCGAACAGCTTGTCGATTTCGCTCTCGGCAACGCCTATAGTTCCGGTATCCGGCCTACCACATATCGTGACGGCCTCCATCGACTGTTCAGCTGAAGCCGAAGTTCCAGATTGCCACGGGAACACCACAT
>JAUNVT010000062.1 GCA_030540655.1 Rhodobacterales bacterium | reverse complement strand
CCGGTCAATCAGGACAGCGAGCTTCACCAGACCATGGCGCATGTCGATCATCCCGGCCAATCCGCCGCGCAACAGATCGTCCTGGCCGGCGGGTGGCTTTCCCGGCTTCATATCATGGCCCGAAATTGCAGGTCTCTGCCCGGATAACAAGAATTCCCGCACTTCCTGCCCACCAAATCCGTGCCATAGACAAGCAAAACTAGCCGATAAGAGTTGTTCAGGGCGGACTGATAAGCACATTTCGAATTGTCGGATATCAGCTGCCATCGCAATCTCACCTCTGTCACCAAGTCTGGATCAAGGCGGTACCAGCACTTTTCACCAATTTCCTGAAAATCAGGTTTTGGCGAAAATAAAATTTGTTTCTTTCGCCTCGACCCTTGCAATATGGCGACACACCCGGTCACCCGGTTGATGCACTGGCTCTGCCAGGAGCCGGCAAAATCCACGGACAAGGTTGCGCATACATGCAGATACATAGTGACCTGCACTTGCATGGTTTCGGATTACGCTACACGCCGCCGATGGTCCAATCGGCGGCGTATCTTTTTCGTGCGTCAGGGATCATTCCTTGGAGCTGCTCGCCTTCTTTCGCAGGCTCGCGATCATGGAGAAGAACAGCGGCACGAACAGGACGCCGAAAATGGTCGCCGCGATGGTCCCCGACAGAACGCCTGTGCCGATGGCCGTCCGTCCGCCCGATCCCGCGCCCGTGCTCAAAACAAGCGGAAGTACGCCCAGGCTGAATGCCATCGACGTCATGATGATGGGCCGGAACCTCTGGCGCGCGGCATCGACGGCGGCTTCGAAGATCGTCTCGCCGGCCTCGCGTTTGTCACGCGCAAATTCCACGATCAGGATCGCGTTCTTGCCTGTCAGGCCAATCACCGTCAGCAAGCCAACCTGAAAGAACACACCATTCTCAAACCCGCCGATATACGCCCCTACCAGCGCGCCCAGCACCCCGATAGGCATGGCCAGCATCACCGCAAAGGGGATTGACCACGACTCATAGAGCGCGGCCAGCGCGAGGAAAATCGCGGCCAGCGACAGGCCATAAAGCAGCGGTGCCTGACTGCCCGATTCCTGCTCTTCCAGAGACAGCCCTGTCAAAGAGATCTGGAAGCCCGGCGGCAATTGCTCGGCCAGCCGGAAGATCTCGTCAATCGCCTCACCGGTCGATACGCCTTCGGCAGGCGATCCCTGAAGCTGCATGGACGGCACGCCATTATAGCGGTTCACGCCCTGCGGCCCCTGTGTCCAATTGGCGGTCACAAAGTTTGAAAATGGCACCAGCCCGCCACTGGCGTTCCGCACACGCCATTTCTCGATATCGGAGGGTGTGCTGCGCGCGTCAGACTCGCCCTGCACATAAACCCGTTTGATCCGTCCCTCGTCTACGAAATCATTGACATATGTGCCCGCCCACGCGGTGCTGAGCAGCGTGCCCACGTCGGTGGCAGATACCCCCATTGCCCCGGCCCTGCGCCAGTCGATATCCAGATTGAACTGCGCGGCATCCTCAAGGCCGCTGGGCCGCGCGCTGGCGATCAGTGGGCTTTCGGCGGCCATTCCCAGCATCTGGTTGCGGGCCTGAAGCAGTTGCTCATGCGACTGCCCGCCCCTCGCTTGCACATAGAAGTCAAAGCCCGACACGTTGCCAAGCTCGATCACGGATGGCGGCACGATGGGAAAAACCATGGCACCTTCTATCTGGCTCAGCGCGCCAAAGGCCCGCCCGGCCAGCGCCTGAACGCTCAGGTTCGCATCTGTGCGGTCGGACCAATCCTTCAGCCGCACAAAGGCCAGGCCAAGGTTCTGCCCTTGCCCCGCAAAGCTGAAACCCACGACCCCGAACACAGATTCCACCATATCCGATTCCTCGGTCAGGAAATAATCCTCAACCTGTTTGACAACATCCAGCGTCTGCTCGGCCGTGGTGCCGGTCGGACCCTGAATCAGGGTGAACATGATGCCCTGATCCTCCTCGGGCAAGAATCCCGATGGCGTGCGCAGGAAAAGACCCACCATCACCGCGACGATGATCAGGTAGACGATCCCCATCCGCACCGGCCGCCTGACGATCCAACCCACCGAGCTTGCGTATCCGCCCAGCAGCCCCTCAAAGCCGCGGTTGAACAGACCGAAAGGACCACGCTTTGCGGCGCCGGCATGTTTGTCCTGAAGCAGCGTCGCGCAAAGCGCCGGCGTCAGTGTCAGCGCCACCACCACCGACAGAAGCATCGCCGAAATGATTGTGACGGAGAACTGTTTATAGATCACTCCGGTCGAGCCGGGGAAGAACGCCATTGGCACGAAAACCGCCGACAGGACGACCGCGATCCCGATTAGCGCGCCGGTAATCTCGCTCATGGATTTTCGCGTTGCCTCGCGCGGACTGAGCCCTTCCTGCTCCATGATCCTCTCGACGTTTTCCACCACCACGATGGCGTCATCAACCAGCAGACCAATTGCCAGCACCATTGCCAGCATGGTCAGCGTATTGATCGAAAAGCCCATCAGCGACAGCACCCCGAACGTGCCCAGAAGGACGACCGGCACCGCAAGGGTGGGAATCAGTGTCGCGCGCAGGTTCTGAAGGAACAGATACATCACCAGGAACACCAGAATGATCGCCTCGACCAGCGTCTTGATCACCTCCTCGATCGAGATCTGAACGAAAGGCGTGGTATCATAGGGAACCACGTATTCGATCCCTTCGGGGAAGAACTCGGCCAGCTCCTCCACCCGCTTTTCCACGGCAGCGGCGGTATCCAGAGCGTTGGCGCCCGGAGCCAGGCTGATGGCCATGCCCGATGCCGCCTGCTGGTTAAAACGTGATATGGTGCCGTAGTTTTCGGCACCGATCTCGACGCGGGCCACGTCATTCACCAGAACAAGGCCGCCATCGGTTTCGGCGCGGATGACGATCTGGCGGAAATCTTCGGGCGTGCTCAGCAGCGACTGGGCGGTAATGGTCGCATTCAGCACCTGACCGTCAACGGCGGGCCGCGATCCGAATTCTCCTGCCGAGATCTGGGCGTTCTGTCCCCGCACGGCATTCACAACATCCTCAGGGGTCAGCTCGAACGCGGACAGCTTGACCGGATCCAGCCAGATCCGCATCGCGTATTGCGCACCGAAGACCTGCACGTTGCCAACCCCATCGACGCGGCTCAACTCGTTCAGCATGTTGGTGCTCAGGTAGTCGCCAAGGTCGGTGGCATCGAATTTACCATTCTCGGCGATCAGCGCGATGACCATAAGGAACCCGGAAGAGGATTTCCGTACCGTCACGCCCTGCCGCTGCACGGGCTCTGGCAACAGCGCGGTTGCTTGGGCGAGCTTGTTCTGGACCTGTACCTGCGCAATATCAGGATCCGTCCCCGTCTCGAAAGTCAGCGTGATACTGGCCCCGCCCGCGCTGGTGGAACTGGAGGAGATATAGCGCAGCCCGTCCAGACCGGTCATCTGCTGTTCAATAACCTGAGTGACGGTATTCGCGACCGTTTCGGCGCTGGCGCCCGGGTAGGACGCATTGACCGAAACGGTCGGCGGCGCGATCTCGGGGTATTGCGCAACGGGCAGCGTGACGATGGATAGGATGCCAATGCCCATGATGAAGATCGAAATGACCCAGGCAAAGATCGGTCGGTCAATGAAAAAACGTGCCATGCTTGGGGCGCTCCGGTCAGATCGGGGCCGTGATGCGGATCACGGCCTTGGTGCGGTATCTTGTGATTTATTCGGCAGACGGCTCGGCCGCATCGGGTGCGGCCTTGGCGGGGGCTGAGGATTGCTCCTCCGTCTCTGGCGCTTCGCCTTCTGGTGCCGCCTCTTCGGGTGCGGTCGCGTCAGGTGCTGCATCTTCGGGCGCGGCAGCATCGGGCGCTGCATTTTCAGGCGCGGGTGTCTTGCCTTCGCCCTCCTCGGCCTCTTCGTCATCCTGCCGCTCTTCCGGGGCAACCGTTGCACCCGGCGATGCTTTTTGCAGACCGTCGACGATAATGCGGTCACCGTCCTCCAGGCCGTCTGTGACCACCCAGAACAGGTCAAGATCCTGCTGGACGGTCAGCACCCGCTGATCGACCGTGCCGTCCTCACCCACCACCAGCGCGGTCGGCTGGCCGCGCCGGTTGCGTGCAACCCCCTCCTGAGGGACAAGAAACGCATTCTTCGCCTGACCGGTGGGCATTTCCGCCTGAACGAACATCCCCGGCAGGAGCAGCTTATCTGGATTGGCAAAGGAAATGCGCAACACGACAACCCCGGTCAACGGGTTGACCACAGGTTCTGCGGCGGTCAACTGACCTACCTGATCGAAAACGGTGCCATCAGCCAGCTTCAGCTTGACCTCCTGAGCCCCTTTTCCAAAAATCGCCTCGCGATTTCCTCGCCGGAATTCCAGAATTTCCGCCGCCGATTGCGTCACATCCACATAAACCGGATCTATATTGCGCACCGTCGCCAGCGGGCTTTGCTGGCTTGCGGTGACCAAGGCACCGGGACTGACCATGGACCGGCCGATTTCGCCAGACAGACGCGCGCGGATCATCGTGCGGTCCTGTTCGATCTTTGCGGCCTGAAGTTGTGCCTCCGCAGCCTGCAGGCTGGCAATGGCGCTGTCGCGTTCGGCCACGGCCGATTCCAGCGACTGTTCGCTGATCACGTTGCGCTTCGACAGCGTTTCCAGCCGCTCAGCCTCGCGTTTGGTGGCCTTTACCTGCGCCTCAGCCTGCGCGACCGAGGCTTCTGCCTGCGCCACGGCCGCATCATAGCTGGCCGGATCGATCTTGTAGAGGATATCGCCCTCCTCCACACGACCGCCCTCGTTGAACAGGCGCTCGGTGATGATACCGGCGACCTGAGGGCGCACCTCTGCCTCGGCCGAGGCGACGACACGGCCCGGAAGGGTCGTTGTCAGATCGACGTCCTGCGCGTGCAGGGTCACCACCGTCACGGCCGGAGGGGGGGGCTGCTCGCCCTGCTGGGCCAATGCGGGCACCGCCACAACCAGCGGCGCAAGAAGGAACGCCGCCCGGCGCGCGAAGGAAAGAAGGTGAGTCATAAGAGTCAAAGTCCAGAACTGGGCAATCGGTGTCTGCTGGGCGGACATTAGCCGATATCCGACCATCGGCAAGGGTCGGTGCCGCAACATTGCGTGATAAAGTCGCACGTACCGGTGCGCCATGATGCGCTTACTACAGTCAGAAGAAACTTTGTGCAAACAGGCTCGCCTGCCAAAAATGACGGTAGCCGGTCAGCGCAGGCCGTTTGCGGTGATCTCCCGTGCCAGCTGCTGCATGGCCGCGCCGCGCGCTGCGGCTATATCCTGCGCGCTGAAGACGCCGCCGATGGGAACTACCAGCGCAAAGATCCGTGCCCGGTCCCGGCCGTTTTCAGGCGCGACGAAATACTGACCTGACAAGTGGAACGTGCCATCCGCGTGGGCCACCATTTCTTCGATTCGCAGTTCTACCTCGGCCGAGGCACGATCCAGAAAGGGCCATGGTTCTGATGCAACGCGCGCGCCAGTGATCTGTGCCAGATAGCGCGTCAGCTCAAGTGTGATCGCGCGACTGGGCTCGTCCGCCCAAAGCAGCCCGTCGCCGGGCTTGATCACGCCATCGGCACCCGCGATATGGATCTCCTCCGATGCGGCATAGGTCGGAAGCGACACCTCGCGCAGCGCAACGCTGTCATAGGCGATGCGCTGGGTCTGACCTGCGTCCCCGCGCGGCACCGCGATGCGCGCATCGGGCGTTCCGCCACATGCGGCCAGCAGGACGGTTGCGGCCAGCAAGGCAAGGGGTGCTGTTTTCAACATGGCGTCACTTTCCTGTCAGAAGGGAATTTGGATTGCGCTCGATCGCGCGGGCCAGAGATGACACAGCCTGGGCGGCGCGCTGCACCTCGCGCAGCGTATCACGGGCGTCGCGGCTCACGCCCGTGCCTGCGCGATAGCCTTCGATCGTGGTGCCCGCCTGCGCCAGCACGCGGCGCGCCTGATCCAGAAGGGCAGGCAAATCGGTGCTGGCATTGGCAACCGCATCGGCGGCATTGCTGGCAGAATTCAGCGTCTTTTTGGCCGTCTCCACCACGCCCGCCTCGCGCAACTGGGTCAGAACCGCGCTCAGCTCGGTCAGGGATGTATTCAGGCTGGCAGGCAGGTCGCGGGTACTGTCCTGGTTCAGATAGCTGTCCACCGTGGCCAGAAGGTCCCCCACCTGATCGGCCACCTTGTCGATGGCGACATCCTGAATATTGGCCGCGACCGCGTCGATCCGGGCGATCAGGTCCGGCACGCCCTCTACTGCCGAGTTCACACCGCTGGCCGCCTCCGCTGTGTCGTCCAGCGCCTTGCCCAGACGGCTGGCCAATTCCTGACTGTTGAACCCTTCGATCAACGTCGCCATCCGGTCGATGACGCCCCTCAGCTGACCCGGCAACGCCTTGATGTCATCGGATGCGATGACACCGCGTGCGTCGTCCAGCAGGCTGTTCAGAGTGTCGGGCGCGCGGCGCACCCCCTCGCTGGTGATCAGGGCGTTTATATTGGCAAGAAGGTCGATGGCCTGACCCATGATTTCTTCAACCGGCAGATTGTTGATACGGGTGAACACCCCCTCGGCCGTGGCCGAGACGTCCGATATCTCGCTCGCGGTGGTGGGGATGCGCGGGGTGCCGTCTTCGGTCGTGACGATCGCGGCGGCGGGGGCGTCAGGCACTTCGATCAGCTCCACCTTCAGCCCGCCGGTCAGGATGGACGTGGTGGCCAGCCGCGCGCGCAGACCTTCCCTGACCCGGGCCGCCAGAAAGGCCAATGCGGCGTCATCGGTTTTGTCGCCCTCAAGCCCCAGCCGCGCCGGACGTATCGCAAGGGTCGCCACCAGACGCACTCGACTGTCTCCAAAAGTCTCCTGATCGACCAGACCGTTCAGCGCCGTCACACGTCCGATATTCAGCCCCGCCATTTCAACGGGAGCATCCACGGCCAGTCCCGCGATGTTCTGCTCGAATACGGCGTTTATGGCTAGGGCCTCGCCCTCCTCCCCGGAAAAGACGGCAGCACGCGCCGCCGCCTCATCCGGGTAGAGCGTCATGACGGCCCCTTGCTCCAGAGGTGTGCCGCCCGACACCATCGTTGCAAATGTCGCGCCGCCCGAGATAAGCGATGCAAGCGACGAGAAATCGAGTGCCGCGCCGCCCGGCCCCAGGGTGAAGGAAAATCCGGACGTGTCCCAGAACCGCGTCGCGCTGTCGATCAGGCGGTCGTGAGGCCCGTATATGATCACCTCTGCCTCGGAAGTGCTGCCATCCTCGGTGATCGCCGTCTTGCCGATCTGGCCAACAGTTATACCCTGATAGATGATCGGCGCGCCTTCGGTCAGCGTTGCCTTGCCCGCCGCACGCAGCGTCAGCAGCAGCCCGGAGCGGTCCATGCGCCGCAGCGGCGCGTCGGCCAGCCCTTCGAACCTGCTCTGCAGCCCGCCCGGCTCGCTATCCCACAAACCCTCTATAAAGACGCCCGAAAGCACGGTATCCAAGCCCGATACGCCCTGCGCGGTCACCTGTGGGCGCACCACCCAGAACTCGGCTTCGCTATCGACGAACTCCGCCACATCCTTATGCAGCCGGACCGACACCAGAACCTGGTCGAGCCCGTCTGAGAACCCGATCCGTTCCACCATTCCCACCGTAACATCGCGATAACGCAATTCGGTCGCACCCGCCGCTATGCCGGACGCATTGGTAAATGAAATCTCGATCAGCGGGCCGCGATCAATATAGGTTTTGATCGCCACTCCGATGACGGCCAGCAACGCGATCGCCGGCACGATCCAGACCAGAGACAGTCGCCGGAACGGGCTCGAATTTGCGGGTTTGACCGGCGGCAGGGGCGGCGCCTGAGTGTCTTGGGTCACGCGGAACTTTCCTTCCCGGTCGCCGGATCTGGCGGCAGGTCGGGGTTGGGCGTGTGGCCCGTATCCCAGATCAGCCGGCTGTCAAAGTTTTGCGCTGATATCATGGTAAAAATGACGGACAAGGCAAAAAAGATGCTCGCCCGGCCGGGTGATATATTTACCAGCGTCTGCAACTGCACCAGCGCGGACAGCACCGCCACGACAAAGACATCGATCATGGACCAGCGCCCGATATATTCGACCATTTCATACAGCCGCTGGCGCAGGCGGTCTGAAGTCTGCGGCCCGCGCCGCACCCCGATCACCAGCCCCATGATGATCACGAATTTTGCCATCGGAATAACCGCGCTGGCCAGCAGGATGATGATGGCAACGCCCCATGCCCCGTGCCGGGCCAGATCGACCGCGCCGCCGATGATCGTGCTGCTTTGCCGGCCGACCAGCGTTTTTGTTTCCAGCATCGGATACAGGTTTCCGGGGATGTAGCAGGCCACGCCCAGAAGCCACCAAGCCACCACCTTTTGCACCGACATCGGATCGCGCGAGGCGATCCTGCCACCGCAGCGCGGACAAAGCTCGGTGCCCGCAGGCGACACGCGCGTGCAGCGCTGGCAGCCGATCAGGCCCATTTCGCGGGCTGTCTTCATGGCTCCAGCGACTTCCAGATCGAATAGCGGCACATCAGGCTGTCGGTCAGCACGAAAATGACCATCAACACTGCAAACATCCACGCCGCGGGGCCAAGGCTGACCTCGGCCAGATCGCTCAGCTTGACCAGCGCGACGGCGCAGCCGATGGCAAAGATTTCCGCCATGGACCAAGGGGTAAGATCTTCCGCCAGACGGAAGGCGTGGCGCGCCAGAGGGGCGGGCGGTTTATCCTGGATGATGGGCACCAGCACATAGATCAGCAGCATCAGCCGCGCCATCGGGATGATGACGATGAAGCCGAGGATCGCGGGCGTCAGGATCGCCAGGATTCCGGTAAAGGCGAGGCTGGTTTGCACGATGGACGTGCCATGATGCAGCCCGCCCGCTCCGATCGACAGAAACGGAAAGAACATGGCGCCGGTGATGAGGATAAGAATGCTGAGAGCCAGGGCAATCAATCGTTTGCCCGCCTTGCGGCGGGGCGCGATCAGAACCGTGTGGCATCTTTCGCAATAGGCGCGCTCGTTCCTGGCCACCTGCGGCGTTGTGTAGATCAAATCGCAATGCGGGCAGGCAATCAGGCGGTTCAGCCTGTCATGGGCGTTGTCAGAGCGGGGTGCAGGGATATCTGTCATGGAGACGCATTGTTGCTCACAGCGGCGGCGGGCGCAAGCATGCCTGAGCGAGCCGCCCGTGGAAATACAACCAAGCCGCTCCCGTTGACGCTCATGAGGCTTCTGCCCTTTTTCTGGGAATCCCGCTGTGCCGGTGCGGATTTTGATGAAAGAGTTGACGGCAATAACTGGGCTTCAGATGAGGGGAACTTGCGGCGGCGCGGCGGCCCATCTCGGTGAGATGATCAGATGCCGGTGTCTTTTTAATCAAGGAGCCTCATGGAGAGCATCAGCCCGGGATTTCAGCTTCGCTTCTGGAACGCGATCAGAACAAGAGCCAACAGGAACGAGCCAAGCATTATCAGCAGGGACACCGCATTCAAAAGCGGGGTTGATCCTTCCTTGAGCCGATCAAACATTGCGATCGTCAGCGGTGCATCCGATCCGACCAACATCAGCGTCGTGTTGAAATTCTCAAAACTCATCAGGAAGGCAACAACGCCCGCACCAATGATGGCCGGCATAAGAAACGGCACCGTGACCGTGCGCACGGCGGTCAGACGGGTAGCGCCAAGGTTCAGGGCTGCCTCCTCCAGCGAGATGTCGAATTTTTGAAGACGGGCCGAGATCACGAGCGTGGTGATCGTGGTGATAAAGGAGAACTGCCCAAGCACCACGAGCGGCAGACCGGGGCGCAGAAACTCCCAGTTGATCCGCGCCGCATCCCAAACGGTGTTCGCGACATTGGAGGAGAAGACCAGAACAGAAATTCCCAATACAATTCCTGGAACCACCAAGGGCAACAGCATCAGAACATATAGCGCGCCGCGGCCGCGGAATTTGTAACGATTGAACAAAAACGCGTTCGTGGTGCCCACCGTAACCGACAGAAGCGCGGCAAAGGCCCCGACCAGCGCCGAAATTCCGATAGCGCTCATGATCTTGCGCTCATGAAAGACGCCAATCTTGGGCGCGCTGCGCCCGAAGAACCAATCAAGCGTGAAACCCTGCCAAGGCAGTGACGGGAACTGGCTGTCGTTGAACGCAAATATTGCAACCACTGCCAATGGCAGCGTCAAATAGACGAAAAACAGCGCAACATAACTTGTCCAGATGATGTTCAACGCGCGGGACGTGGGAATTGTGGGTATCATGGCGCTTATCCCATACTCCGCTCAAGCGTCTGACCCGTCAGGCGTAGCATGACCCAAACAAGAAAAGAGGACAGGAACAACAACATGAAGCCAAAGGCCGCGCCCAGTTCCCAATTGAACCTGACGATGAACTGCGAATAGATCATCTCGGTAAACCACAGGCTGTCCTTGCCGCCCAGCATCGTCGGGGTCAGATAATTGCCCAAGGACAGCATGAACACCACGATGCAGCCCGACACGATGCCTGGCACCGCGTGAGGAATTACAATCTCGCGCAGTATCGACCAGCCTGATCCGCCCAGATCATAGCCCGCCTCGACCACCGCATCATCCAGCGAATCCAGCGTGGTGACGAGTGGCACCACCATGAACAGCATCGACGTGTAAACCAGACCCACCATTATCGCTGCGTCATTGTAAAGCATCTCGACAGGGCCGGAAACCAGTCCTGACCATTGAAGAAGTTTCGATATGACACCGGTTTCGCGCAGCAGGATCATCCAGCCGAACGTGCGGACAAGTTCTGACACCCAGAACGGAATAAGGCATAGCAGGAACAGGGCAGACCGAGCGCGTCCCCGGACCATTTTTGCAATATAATAGGAAACAGGGAACGCGATCAACAAAGTAATCACAGTCACCATTACAGACATCACCGCCGTACGCAGAAATGTGCGCATATACAGCGGCTCGGTCACAATGGTAGCGTAATTGGCGAGACTGGTCTGGTATTCGCCTATACCAATCCGTTCGCGCAGCGACAGCATCAGCATATCGATATGCGGAATGACGAGTAGAAGCGTCAGCCACAGCAGCAGCGGCATCAGCAGCAAGATGAATCCCAAGCGAGCGCTTGCGGCCATGCGTTATCCCTCGCTCGCCGCGAAACAATTCGCTTGTCCGGCAGACCATCCTATATGCACCGGCACCCCACGTTTGAGATCGGCAAATTCGCCCGATTGCGGCAGCGTGACTTCGACTTCGCCGCCGCTTTCATAACTTTCAACAAAGATGCGGCTGGCCGCGCCGTTGAAAAGCAGGCTGCTGACCCGGCCGAATATGCGGTTGTCGAATTGTTCAAGATCGGCGACTTCATGCGCCAGCCGGATCGCCTCGGGACGCACAAAGATATCCACGCAAGCGCCTTGCGCATGCGGCGATTTGGCGACGGCGCGCATGGTCAATCCTGTTTCGGTGCGCAACTCCACAATGCCGTCAATCAATCGTTCGACCGTGCCGCGCCAGCGATTGGTGTCGCCCACGAAACTGGCGACAAAGGACGTCTCGGGCCGGTAGTAAAGATCCTGTCCGCTTCCGACCTGTTCGAACTGTCCCTTGTTCATAACCGCAATGCGGTCCGACATGGCCAGCGCCTCGGACTGATCGTGAGTGATGTAGACAAAGGTTGTGTCAAATTCGGCCTGCAGCGCTTTAAGTTCGATCTTCATACGCTCACGCAGCTTCAGATCCAGCGCGCCCAACGGTTCGTCCAGCAGCAGCACGTCGGGCTCGAGCACCATGCAGCGCGCGATGGCAATCCGTTGGCGCTGACCGCCCGAAAGCTCGTCCACCTTGCGCTTGCCCACGCCGGGCAAACCAATACGCTCCAGCACCTGATCAACCTTGCGGGCAATGTCGGGTCTGGACATCCCGGCACGCCGCAGACCGTAGCCGATATTCGCCTCGATATCCATCATTGGAAACAGCGCCAGATGCTGAAACACCATGTTTACCGGCCGCTTGTTCGGCGGCACGTCCAGAACCGAGCGGCCCTTGATCTGAATATCACCCGAACTGGGTTGGAGGAAGCCTGCGATCATCCGCATGATGGTCGTCTTGCCACAGCCCGAGGGCCCCAGGATTGAAAAGAAGGATCCGGCGGGAACGGAAAAAGACACATCATCAACCGCCTTGAAGTCACCGAAACGGCGCGTCAGGGCCGAACATTGCAGATCAGGGGCCACGTCGGCAGCCGAAAGGGGCGCGGGATCAAGCGTCATGCGGGTTTCCGTGTCATGAGTTGCAAGCGCCCCGATGGAGCGCCTGCCAGTTTCAATTTATTGTGCGGCTTTCACGCGGTCGAGGATACCACCTTCAATAGCCTCCAGCCCGGCTGGCACCGGCGGATACCACTTGATGTTGTCCACGGCTTCGGGCGGGAAACTTCCCTGATACTGCGCCTTGAGCACATCCGAGACGAATTCATCGGAGCCGACCGAGGCGGTGAAATTGCCCGCCGATTCTGTGATCATCGCTGCTATTTCCGGCTGCATCACAAAATTGATCCAGTCATAGGCCGCTTGATCTGCCCGTCCCTTGGCTGGAAGCGCGAACGTATCGATCCAGCCCAGCGCGCCGGAGGTAGGCGCGACAAAATGAATATCGGGATTGTCGCTGTTCAGCTTCCATCCGCCGGTGTCCCATGCCATTGCGGCCGCTACCTCGCCCGAGCGGACCAGGTTCAGAAGCTCGTCCCCGCCACTCCAATAGGTTTTGACCACCGGCTTGCATTCGATAAGCTTTTCTTCAACTTTCGCCATGATTTCGGAATAGGCAGCCTCATCTCCGTAGGCAGCGAAAGGGTCCATACCCATCGCAAAGGCAAAACCGATCAGCGTCGGACGCTTCAGGCGATAAGATACGCGACCTTTAAGCGCGGGATCGCACAGATCGGTATAATCCTCGACCATCTCCGCATCCGCAGTGTTCACGATAAGGCCGCTGGTGCCCCAGATATGTGGAACGGCATAGATTTCTCCGTCCAACATCGAATTGTTCTCGGTCGCATCCAGCATGGAGGGCGTGATCTGCTCGGTCCTGATCTGACTCATGTCGATCGGCTTGTAGATGCCGAACTCTGCCTGAGCGCCGGCAATTCGATCCTGGCTGGGCTGGGCCAGATCAAAGCCGCCGCCGCCTGTCGCCCGCAACTTGGCGATCATCTCTTCGTTGTTGGACATTGTAACTTCTACGGTGTGACCTGTCTCGTCTTCAAATTTCTTGATGACGGAATCGGGGGCATAGCCACCCCATGTCAGCAGGCGCAGTGTGTCGGCCTGCGATGCGCCCGCCAGCAGGGCAGTTGCCGCGACGCCGGCACTCAGTAGGAACAGAATTTTTTTCACATTTTTCTCCCATTGGTCTTTCTGATGAATCCCTCAGCGCCACGCTCGGCGTGGGTGTTTGTTCGCCGCGATGCCTGAAGTGCCCGCACCCGCGTCCTTGGCGGCCATTGTCACGATACTAGGCCCCAAACTGCGCCCTTGCGTCAACACAAGACGGCAGCATGTGGCATGAATTCATCCTTTTTCATAAAGGCTTTTAATAACTCCCGTTGATCAGGAATGGGGCCAGATCGCGCCGGATGGCCGCCTCCATTTCCCCCCTGCCTTGGCCGGACGCGTGATTGCGCGATGTGATCATCATGCTTTCATGCACGATGCGCGGCGCAAACCTGCGCCAGACGACACCATCCTTCAGATCGGCTTTGCCATTGATCGGGTCGACAATGGCAAGGCCGCAGCCTGCCGCGACCATATTGCGCGCAATCGAATAATAATAACTGAAGGATTTGTATCCAAGCGGGACGTTCGCGCCTGACATAAGTTGGTTCAACTGCTGATCGACAGCATGATCGCCATTTACGCCGACAATGGCGCGCCCCTCCAGATCAGCCGGGGCAATCACATCCTGCACAGCGAGCGGGTCATCTTGTTTCATGATGCAGACGCATTCCATCGCAAATGTCTCGCCCGTGAGGCCGGCCACAGGAATAGGCGCATCGGTCAGGCCGATATCGATCTGGCCGCTGGCCGTCCAGTCGGAAATCTGACGAGACGATTGGACGCGCAACTCGACATGCGTGCCGGGAAATTCCGATTGAAATTTTCCTATCAGCGCGGGCAGAAAATTCATCGCCATGACTCCGTTGGACGCGATGCTGACCCCTCCGGCCCATCCTTGCCGAATTTCGTCGGCGCGGCGGTCGATGCGGGCCAGCGCCATCAGCCCTTGCGTGATTTCATCCCTCAGCTGCGCTGCCTCCCCTGTGGGTGCGAAAAAGCCGCGGTTGCGGTGAAAGAGGCGGAAGCCCAGTTCTTCCTCCAAGTTGCTCAGCGCGATGCTGACCGCGGGCTGTGTCAGGCTCAGCCGCCGCGCTGCCTGACTGACCGATCCGGCCTCGAACAAGGCCTTGAATACTTCGAGGTGGCGGATCTTGAGGCTCATCGGTGGCATCCCGGTTGTTTCGAAAAAACTCGGAAAACTATGCTTTTCCTTGGCATTCATTTATGTCTGGAATGTTTCTATCCTCCGTGTATGAACGGAGCGTAAACAGAGAACGAATTGGCATCGATGCTCTTTCCGGGCCGCCGTTCAAGAGCGGATAGATACCGTGTCAGCTTGCATCCGGAACAAGCTAACATGCTGTACTTCAACACCGAGGATGTATAGGCGCGCATCAATCATGCAGTTTCGGTCGCAGCGGACCTTCGACCTGCCACCACGGCAAAACTCACCACAATGCATAGCGATGCGCGGGGAATCGCGCCATGCTTTCTGCACGACCCGGATTAGAGAACATCACTCGCACTGTCTTTCTCCCCGGCCCTTTTCAGCCTCGCGGGATCACGCCGGCACATGCCGCGAACTTCCCCTGATCATCCTTGCGCCGAGTCCGGTCCGTGATAAGCCTGATCGCAATGAGGCGTCATGACCATATCATCGTCGGAGCAGGATCGGCGGGCGCGGCGCTGGCCGCGCGGCTGGCCGGGGCCGGCAGATCGGTATTGCTGCTGGAAGCGGGGGGAACCGGGCGGCACCCATGGGTTATTGTTCCGCTGGGCTATGGCAAAGTGTTTCACGACGCGCGGTTCAACTGGAAATACAGCACCGAGCCCGAGCCGGAACTGCTGGGTCGTTCCATCTACTGGCCGCGCGGCAAGGTGCTGGGCGGATCATCGGCGATCAATGCGATGGTATGGGTGCGTGGGCATCCCGATGATTACGCGGAATGGGCCGCCGCCGCGCCCGGATGGGGCTGGAGCGATGTCGCGCCGGCATTTCGCCGGATCGAGCGTTGGTCGGGCGGCGCGAGCGCGCATCGCGGCGGCGATGGCCCGTTGGGCGTGTCCGATATGGACGCAATGGTGCATCCGCTGACACGTGCCTATGTCGCGGCGGCGGCGCAGGCGGGCATTCCCACGAATACCGATTATAACGGCGCGGCAATGGAGGGGGCTGGCTTTTACCAGATCTCCACCGCCGGTGGCCGGCGCGCCTCCACCGCGCAGGCTTATTTGCGCAGCGCGCACAGGCTGGCCAATCTGCGGATTGAAACCGGTGCGTTGGTCACCCGCGTCGTGATGGAGGGCAGGCGCGCCACCGGCGTCGAATACACACGGCGCGGCACGCCCCGGCGCGCCGAAGCGGATGAGATCATCCTGTGCGGGGGCGCGCTCAACTCACCTCAGATATTGATGCTGTCAGGCATCGGGCCTGCGGCGCAGTTGCGCGCTCACGGTATCGGCGTTGTGCTTGACGCGCCCCATGTCGGGCAGAACCTGATGGATCATCTTGGCAGCGACCATCTGTTCCGCACCTCTCGGGCAAGCCTGAACCAGATCTTGCGCCCGTGGTGGGGCAAGGCGCGGGCCGGGATGCAATATATCCTGTCGCGGCGCGGTCCGCTGGCGATGAGTCTCAATCAGGGGGGCGGATTTGTCCGGCTGGCGGGCGGGGCCGGTCCGCCCGATATGCAGCTTTACTTCTCGCCGCTCAGCTATTCCCGCGCACCTGCCGGAACGCGGCCGCTGATGAGCCCCGATCCCTTTCCGGCCGTGCGTATCGGGTTCAACCCCTGCAAGCCCACCAGCCGGGGCAGCGTCACGCTGCGCAGCGCGGATCCGATGGCTGCGCCCGTTTTGCGCGGCGGATATCTGGCAACGGATCACGACCGCGCGCTGATGATCGCGGGCACGCGCGAAGTGCGGCGTATCGCTTCCATGCCCGCCCTGCGCGATGTGATCGCGGCCGAACTCGATCCCGGCCCGGATTGTGTGACCGATGACGAAATTCTCGATTTCGCCCGGCGCGAGGCGTGGACCGTATTCCATCAATGCGGCACCTGCCGGATGGGGCAGGATGCTGCGCAATCGGTGGTGGATGGGCATTTAAGCGTGCATGGGGTGGCGGGGCTGCGCGTTGCCGACGCCTCGATATTTCCGACCATTCCGACAGGCAACACCAACGCTCCCGCAGTGATGGTGGGCGAGCGTGCCTTCGATCTGATCATCCAGGAGGCAGGTACATGAAAATCAACCTTGTCGAGACATTCACCACCCCCTTTGTCGGCTTCGTGCGGATAACGGCCGAGGATGGCAGCATCGGCTGGGGCAGGTATCAACCTATCATTCGGACATCACCTGCACCGTTCTGCACCGGCAGGTCGCACCCCATGTGTCGGGCCAGGATACGTCCGTTCTGGATGATCTGCTGGACCGCGTGACAGAGGCGGAACATGAATTTCCCGGCTCTTATCTGCGTCGGGCGATGGCGGGCTTCGATACTGCACTGTGGGATCTGCGCGGGCGGCAGGCAGGCAAGCCGGTGACCGAGCTTCTGGGCGGCACGCCGGGACGGCTGCGCGCCTACCAGTTCGATGAAACGTGACATTACGCCCACGGCCGAGGCCGAGCGGCTGAAGCGTCTGCGCGACCGTTACGGCTTTGACGCGTTCAAGGTTGGCGCGGGTGCCGAAGTGGGGCGCGGGCGCGACGAATGGCTCGACCGGACCGAAGAGATCATTCCCCTCATGCGCCGCCAGATGGGCGCGGATGCAGCGCTTCTGATCGACGCCAACAGCTGTTACGCCCCGCCCCGCGCAATCGAGGTGGGCCGGATGCTGGAGGATCACGGGTTCTGCCACTACGAGGAGCCCTGCCCCTACTGGGAACTGGAGCAGACCAAGGAGGAGACAGATACGCTCGATATCGACATCACCGGCGGCGAGCAGGATTGTGATCTGCCCGCATGGCGGCGGATGATCGATATGCGCGCGGTGGATATCGTACAGCCCGATATCCTGTATCTGGGCGGGATCGCCCCCACGATGCGAATAATGCGCATGGCCGCCGCCGCATCCCTGCCCGTCACGCCGCATTGCGCGAACCTGTCGCTGATCTCGCTGTTCACCATACACCTGATGCGCGCCATCCTGAACGGTGGGAGATATCTGGAGTTCTCGATCGAGGGGGGAAGATTACTACCCTTGGCAGCAGGGGCTGTTTACATCCGATCCCTATGGTATTGAAGATAGCCACGCCACAGTCACGGATGCCCCCGGCTGGGGGATCGAGATCGCGCCGGGCTGGCTGGCACGTTCGCAATACGCCGTTTCGGCGGCTGATTGAGAAATATCCAAGGGAGAACACATCAAATGCCAAGCCAGTTCTGAGCACACGGCTGCCAATCCCCCTGCACGCCCCGATGACCTGATGATAACTCGCCAGACAGACGCCTTGTGAACTGGCCCCCCTTTCGAGCGGATACTCAGGCATAACCATGGAGGCTCAGGGACAGCCCTGAGC
>JAUNVT010000286.1 GCA_030540655.1 Rhodobacterales bacterium | reverse complement strand
TCGAGCGAAAGGTGGCCTAAACGAGCACCTGGGGCGGCACGAAAGCGTGACAGGTTCATTCGTGCATTTTTAATGAGAGCTGAGCGCTTTGAACAACCGCCAACCAACTTTCTCAGCGGGTGGGGGCTGATTGGGGCATTATCGGGCAGGGCTTGGCCAGTTTCGAAGATTTCGGGCGATGGCAGCGAGTGCAGATTCGATTTGTGAAACTGACGCGCTAGAGAAATACGGCCGTGTTAAAGAGGACCGGTATACCCATCTAATCAAATTTCCGCTGTGATCCGAATCGTGATATAAGCTCTTTGCATAAGATTGGCCCCAATGCGGGCTGGCAAGGAGGGAACGATGACTTGTCACCCTACCCGAATGGGCTTCTTTGCCGCCAGCATCTTTGCGGCGGGTTTGCTCACGGGCGGCTCCGCCAACGCCGAAGCTCAGATCCAGACTTCGGATATCTATGAGCCAATAGCCGTCACGGCGGCCGAGAGAACGATTACGCTCACCGGGCGGGAGATGACCTATGAAGATGTCCTCCACATCGCCCGCGATGGCGCCCGGGTCGAACTCAGCCCCGCCGCTGTCCAGCGCGCCAAGGACGCATACGGCCTGCTGTTGCAGGGAGCGGCGGAAGAGATGCCGATCTATTGGTTCAACCGCGGCGCCGGCTCCAACCGGGAAACTGTGATCTTCGAGGGCGACCCTACAACGCCGGAGAACGCGGCTTTCCTGCGCGAGCAGCAATATACCCGCTTTGCCAACGGCGCGCGTGGCGGTTACGGCCCGGAAATCACTGAGGAAGATCTGGTTCGGGCGATCATGGCGATCCGGGCAAATACGATCACCTATGAAGCTGCGAGCCCGGATCTGGTTCAGATGCTGCCTTTGATGCTCAATCATCGTGTGACGCCGGTGGTCATGTCGCGCGGCACCCTTGGTGAGGGTGATCTGCCGACGATGGGCAATATCGCAGCAGCAATGGTCGGTGCGGGTGAGGCCTATTTCGAGGGCGAGCGGATGCCTGCATCGGAAGCTCTGTCGCGCGCGGGGATTGAACCTCTGGTTCCGGCCGGTGCCGATCAGGCGGCGCTGATCAGCACCAATGCCTACGCCTATGCCCAAGTAGCGCTGATGCTTTCAGATGGACGTGAGGTTCTGGAATGGGCGGATCTCAGCTATGCGATCGGGCTGCTTGGCATGAACTCCAGCCTGACGCCGATCGCCTCTCCGACCCAGAGCATGCGGCCCTATGACTGGCTCAACTGGGATGCGGCGCGGGTCCTCGAGATGCTCCGGGACAGCTATTTGTTCGAGTTGGATGCTGCACGGATTATTCAGGATCCGGAAAGCATGCGGGCTTCGACCCAGCGTCATGGGGCCGCCTGGCAGGCATGGGCGGCCTTGCGCGATTCTCTGCACATCTCAATTAACGCGTCAGATCACAATCCCGCAGTTGTGCCCGGGATCACGCCCGAAAGTTCGTGGGAACTCTCCAGCCCCCACTTCATGCGCTACTACGTCGAGGGCGGGCCACTGAGCAACGGCATGTCCGGATACATCTTTTCCAACGCCAACTGGGATCCCTATCCGATATCCAATGAAATTGAAGCCTTCACCATTGCCTTGACGAACATGGGGGTGGCGGTGGCGCAGCGTATCGAGCGCTTCAACAATCCGTTCTTCACGATCATCCGTCCCGCCGACGTGCTTGATCCGGAGACCGCGGATCAGCACCCGGTAGCACATGGTGGATATTTGCCGACGGATCTGTGGCAGGAACTGGCGCAGCTCGGTACACCGGTCACTCCGAATGGTCAGGCTATCATCGCGACGGTCGAAGACCTTGAGGCGCAGACGCGGATCAAAGGCCAAGCCGCGCGCAAGGCTGTCGCTCTGCTCTCGCATCTGGTGGCGCAGGATCTGATGACGGCCTCCTACTGGATGGATATCCGCCGCATTCAGGACCCTGACCGCAAATTCGGCAAAGCGCCCACGCAAGCCCTTGCCGCGCTGCGGGAGGCGGTTCCCTGGACCATGCCCGCCTCTGAGCGCCCTTTTCGCAATCAGGGGCAGATCATCCATGATTTCATGTGGGAGAACCCGGCTGCAATGTTCTTTACGGGGGGACCCGACGAGCCAGAGGCGGCATCGATCCCCCGCGCCGGCATGATGCCCAATTGAGCCAGCAGGCAATGACGTCGTGCCATGCCCGTCAGGCACCATTCTGTACGCGCTTGCGTCACACGTCCGGCTGTTCGCAGTTCCCTCATATGCCAAGCCATGTGTCCGATATAAGACAACCGTCGGTCAGAGATCGTCTGGATCCGGAAGGTAGTGATGAATACCCAAAAGCGTTTTAGGGATTCTGCTCTCTCTACTCACATTCAGGTGCGAAAAAGGTCAGATCTGCGGGC
>JAUNVT010000285.1 GCA_030540655.1 Rhodobacterales bacterium | reverse complement strand
CCCTCAGGGAGACGTTCCGCATGCCGGAGACGTCTCACAGGAAAGATAAGAGGCGGCGCAGACCTGTGAACGCCGCGCCGCCTGCCACAATTTCACTGCCCGGGCGCGCTCATACAGCGCGTACCCGAGGATGGCGCCATTTTGCCGCCGGTTCGATCATCAGTTCATGCAGCGCCCAGACCAAGGCATCCACACGGTCGGGGCTGCCCTTGCCCTCATACCCATGCACGGTCATGGCGCACATCTGATCCTCCAGATCGCCGAGGCCGCGCAGGTGATGCACCCGCCCCTGTTCATAAAGCGCCGCCACAGGCTCGGCCCGCGCCACCTTGCCGCGGCTCGCATGCACGGCCCGGACCGGCACCATCGGATCTATCTGACGGATAACCTCAGTGACCAGTTCGCCGCCTTGGTTAACCTCGGCCACCAGCTTTTCGGCGCCCCAGTCCTGCATGGCCTTGACGGCCGCCGCCGCCCATCTGGCCGGGCTTGCCGCGCTGACCGAAGCATCGGCCAGCACATAGGCGCGCCAATCCTGCACCGGCCCGCGGGTCATGGCTCCAACAACAACGATTCCGCATTCGTCAGCCTTGGCCCCACCCGTCACCGGCGGATCTACCGCAACCACAATCCGGTCCATCTCGGGCACCTTTTCCAACCGCGCCTCCTCCAGCGCAGACGACGTCCACAGCGCGCCTTCGGCATCCTCCATCAGGACACCGTCCAGTTCCTGTCGGCCCAGACGCGTCCCTGCATAGCGCGTCCGCACCTCCTCCAGAAAGCTTTCGGCCAGAAACGCCCTGTTCGCCTCAGTGGGCGCGCTTGTCATCACAGTCGAGGGGGATTTCAAAAGCTCCTTCAGAACCCCCACATTGCGCGGCGTGGTCGTCACGCACACCCGGGGGCTGTTCCCCAGCCGCAGCGCGAATTGCAGCATGTCCCACGTCTCGCGCGCCTTCTTCCACTTGGCCATCTCATCGACCCAGGCTCCGTCGAACTGCGGGCCGCGAAGCCCCTCGGGTTCATGCGCGGAAAACACCTGCGCAATCGCACCGTTCGGCCAGACCAGACGCGCCTTTGTCGTTTGCCATTCCGGCATACGATCGGGCGGCGAACAGGCAAGGATCCCGCTATCGCCAAAGATCATCACGTCGCGTACCTGCGCCACCGTCTCGCCGATCAGAGCAAGCCTTTTACACTGCCCCTCATCCATCGGAGTGGATCCTTCGACGCTGCTGCGCACCCACTCGGCTCCGGCGCGGGTTTTACCCGCGCCGCGACCGCCCATGATCACCCAGGACCGCCAGTCCCCCTCAGGTGGCAGCTGATGGTCCATCGCCCAGAACTCGAACAGATAAGGCAGCGCCAGCAGTTCGCCCTCACTTAGACTGTCGAGGAAAGCGTCCCGGACAGCCGGCTCTTCTGAGGCGATCCAGACGGCACCCGATCGAAGCCCGTGCTGCGTCCATGTCGAGGGCATATCCATTGACGATCCCCTGCTCTTTCTTTTTACGTTGCTCAAGCTGTACCTCCGCTTCTATTGCCATTTTCAGCCACTGCCGGATATCGCCCAATATCCTGCCCTGGTTCTTGATATCGTCAAATTGCTGCGCCCTGACCTTTTCGGACAAGGCTTCCAGATCTTCGCACATAACGCGCAGCTGACGTTCCAGCGTGGTGACAGTTGCGCTCAGACCCGAAGGTCCCTCTTCGGGTATAATCAGACTCATTCGTGATCACTGCCTCATGCGATTGCGTTACTTGCCCCACCGCCCGCGCGACATGAAAAAGCGGCCATCGGGAACTATCCCCATGGCCGCTTGCCCACCTCTTCCAGCATGCCACAACCTATACGCGAAACCGTCCGCCGAGTCAATCCATTTCTCGCCCGTCAAAACCCGCAACCGCCCGCAATGTTTATATCTTCTTAATGTTTTCGCATCCCAGCAGACGGATTTCCCCGTCACAGGGAAGCGTACTCATATCTGAACGAAACGCGACAAGGCTTTCGCAATTTCGAGCGCAGACCACGACCACGTCTCCAGCCAAAGCAACCCTCTCGAATGTTCAATCCGCCAACAGTGAAACCCACCATAACCTTGGCCAGCCTCCTGATGCCAGACAGCAAGGCAGCCCAGACCAGAAGTGAAGAAGGCCATGGAATTCAATCAGAGGAGCGCCGAAACGAAAGAACGGGACTTGAAAGGAATTTAAAATCTCCTGAGAGAACCCGCCTTTCGAGTAGCAGAGCGTCCTTTCGCGACCCGGACCGAAAGAAGCCTGCTCATCGGGTTTATATCGAAACCCTTCTCAAACTTGTTTTCCCTTTTCCGCGGCTGACCATCCTTGCCCCACGTCCGAACAATCCGCTATGGCTCCCACCGGCTCTGATGATGTGACCGCCCCCCCGACGGCATCATTGTGCCAGGGTGGGTC
>JAUNVT010000284.1 GCA_030540655.1 Rhodobacterales bacterium | reverse complement strand
CGTTTGTGACTGGCAGGCACTAATCAGAACTCATGAGCCCATTTTCGGTGTCCGATGGACATGATGCGTCCAAGCTGGCTGATCAGCTTGTTCCAAGCATGACAGCAATGATCGACGATCTCGTCGCAGGATTCAAAGATGCGGTTGGAGAAAGCCGGTTATTCCGCATGAATTGCCCGATGATTTCGACGGGATCGAGCTCTGGGCATTTGGCTGGCAGCGGGATGATTACCACCGCGCCAGGCGCGTCGGCCCGCTGACGGCGACAACCTTGATCGCGGCGGTGGGTAATGTCTCCCAGTCTACATCAGCGCGCCGATTTGCCCCATGGCTCGGGGTGAAACCCCGCTTATCGACGATGAGCAATCGAGAGAATATCGGGAGACTATCGGGAGGATTGGTAAAATCTGAGACCGCTACCTGCGCGCACTCCTGATCGATATGACCGTCTCCATTTGTCTGGCCGCCGAACGGCGCAAACCATCAAGGCCAGCGACCACTTGGTCGCGTGAACAGACTAGATCCACGACTGGCGAGCAGCGGTCAAGCCCTGGTTGCAAAATGCTTTTGGAAAAAAAGGGCACTCCATACACGTTTCTGTATGGCTTTTGTAAGAAAGGAAACCTGCGCTGCGCCTCTATTCGTTATGGCCTTCAGAATGCCGGATCGCCGGGCACGCTACTTGTGTCGACGGCCAGCACCGCGCGGCTCGCTGGGTTGGCTTCGCTATCCTTCACTGCAGGTTGGGGCTGGCGCGCTGACACGGCCAAGGCGGCCAGCAGCATCAGCGGCACGCCAGGGTCGGACACCGTTGCAGCCAGCAGCATCGATACCAGTACAGCCAAGGCGGCCAGGCGTGAGTTTGAAAGAATTGCGGCCCGTTCCCCGGCGCTCTCGCCGTCGGCTACCCGCCCGCCGAAAGCGAGCCACAGGAATGCCACAAAGGCAGCCGTTCCCGGTATTCCGACACTACCTAAAAGGACAAATGGCAGACCGTTGGAGCGCAAGGAGCCAGCACCGGCACCAAGACCCCATGTATCGCGCAGCGCCTCCAGGCCACCCATGGCCCATGCAGTGCGTTCAAGTCCGGAGGAGCTTTGCGATTTGTCGAAGATAAGATCTTGGATGATGGCAGCAATGGCATCCGGCGCATCGGTAAGCGTCAACGTCGCGGCGACGGCGATGGCAACGGCGGCCAATCCGATTGCGAGCAGGAACAGGCGCATGCGCGAGATGCGCTGAGGCGGCGACAACAGAACGCGCAGGCTGAGCAGGCTGAACACGACTGCCAGCGCGATGATGCCGGTTGCGGACAGTGCAAGAAGCGCAAAGGCGCCGTTGCCAAAGGCAAGTGCGCCGTCTTTAAATCGTCCTGAATAAGTGAAGGCGGAGGCGAAATAGGCGAAAAACATAGCACTGGCCGAGCCGAAGCTCGCGGCCTCGGAATAGCCGCCGATCACCCGTGGAATGCCATGGACCGATGCCTCATTGGCTAGTGAATAATTTGCTGTGCGAACAATGTCTAGCAGGGCATCCAGCGCGGCCAGGTCCATCACGCCCAGCACCAGATTGACAGTTGCTGCCAGCGCAAGGCAACGCACGCCAAAATCGGCACCACGGCGTGACAGGACGTAGGCAATTGCTATGAAAAGACTACAGGCCAATACGATATAAAAAGTTTGCGAGATGTTCGAACTGCTCGGATTGAGCCAGATCTTGCCCCACGAGAACATCGTGCTTACCCGCACTCCGGTATCGTCGCGCGTCAGCGAAAAGACCATCATTTCACCGGCAAAGAGGCGTACCAGGACGGTCGCGGAAAAGATCGAATAGCCGGCGTATAGCAGCAGCGCCAACGTCGCTGGAACAACTGTCACCGACGCACCGCGCAACAGGCGGCCAGCCAGAACAAGACAACCCCCGGCAATCAACGCGGCTGCCGCGACATAGACCGCCAGCAGTGAGAGCCCGCCGATCGCGGGCAGGCCGATAACCGCCAGCATCCCGAACGGGATGAACGCCGCGACCAGCAAAAGCAGGCGCTGCATTCCGCCAAGCGCACTTATGGCCAGCACTACGGCGAAAATCGGCGTTATCAGATAAAGCTCCATATTCACTCCTGCTGGGGATCAGTTTGTCATCAGAGGCTTGCACTATAGCCCACATGATCGCAGCGCCTTCATTTTGCGCCTTGATTGATCTGCTCCTGAATAAGTTCTCGCTTATAGGTTAGCTTTGTTCAGGATTTGGTTTTTCCTTTGAGCGACTAGCATAGTTTTAAGGCGTCAGGCCAGTAAGACGTAAATGCGGTTGATGATGGTGGAACTCGGCGCCCCATGCATCCCAAAATCGCGAGCATAGCGCAGATTGCTGAAGAGAAGCGCGGTAAAAAGTTCATCCGCCATCTGGCCATTGAACGCTTCAACGAAGCGGTTCTGCGTGGACTTG
>JAUNVT010000061.1:15995-18460 GCA_030540655.1 Rhodobacterales bacterium | reverse complement strand
CTTGTCCGCAACACCACCCACCATCATTCCATCCTTCCGAATGTGCGCGGATCAACGAGATGATTTACAGTTCCAGGTGACTACGTTGAGTTTGTGTGGCTCGCAGGCGCAGGTAATCGCTGACGGATGCCAGCAGGCGCTGGCGGTCGGGCGCGAAATCCATATGCTCCAAAGCGCGGCGCAGACACAGCTCGGCGAATTCTTCGGCAGCGTGGGACAGGCCCAGATCCGGGTGCTTCATCAGCGCGGCCAAGGTGACCTGCAATTGATGTTGCACTTCGAATATCTTCGCTCCATCGCGTGCCAAGGACCCAAAGCCATTGTTCAGAAGATCGGCCGGATCCAAGGGCGGGACCCACAGACGGTCCATTTCAGGGATATTTTTCTGACCTTCAATTCGGCTTGTTTCGCTGGAGTAGCTGGAAAGAATCCTTCCGACGCGCGTGATCACATCGATGGCCGTGCCGGGATCGTTAATACCCGGTGACAAGGCTTTGGACGCGATCTCGCCCATGACGTTCAGGCCAAACCGCGGATCCTGCTCGTAGCTGCGCAGGTCCTCGACGGTGACATGCCCGCGCAACATCGAGCGGAATTCTTTACGCTCCGTATCGGAAACGGTCCCGTCGACCCACGCAAAAGGCTCGTTTAGGAATACGAACCTGCCTATGGGTTTGGGCAGATAAATATGCACCTTCAATCGTGAGGCCACCGATTGCAGGCCTTCCGCATTGATATGTTGGATGTACCCGCTTTGATCAGCCGTTACCGGCCACGCCTTGCTCGGCACTGCGCCGGTTAGCGCATGGGCGCCAAGGCAGGGTGTCTCCAGCCGTTCCTGAAACCGTCGCTTGGTGATATCCTCGACCTGCCTTGTAGTGTGCAAAAGACTGCCGAAGGTTTGCAGATGCAGAACCCAGCGCACCAGCGACCACACCACAAACGCCAGTACCAGAACGGTGAGCCAGAAAATGACCAGCGCGTGCTTATCGCCGAAAACGCTTATTTCGCGCAATATGATTGCGATCAACGCATAGACATAGGCGCCGATGAATGCGGCCAGGGTCTTTTGCGTCACACTGTCCTGCATGATCAGCCGGTGCACGCGCGGGGTCCATTGCGAGGCCGAACTGCGATAGGTGGACACCATCACCGTCATCGAAAAAATCGTGACTGAAAGCATCGCGCTGGCGATGATATCCAGCAGCCGGTCAGCGGAGGATCCGGCCAGTCGTCCGGATATCTTGTCCGGAATGTAAGGGTCGATCAGCTGCGTCACGCCGAGCGCCAGCAAGGACAACAGCCCCATCACCATTACGCGCACCCACAGCTTGCGTGAATACAGGCGTATCATGCGCCATAAATTGGAGGGGAGGAAAAAAGATTTGTCCATCGGACATTAATCGCACGAGCCCGAGTCCGATTCCATCCCTTTCATCGGTCAGCTGCACGGCTCAGCCCACGCTGCTCGCCGGAAAATCCGGATGATGTGCGTTCCGTGGCCAAGCGCCGGGTATCCGCCGTCAGATGTGGCCAGAAGCAATCATGCAATGTCAGCCCAGCACCGCAAGGCCGGGGAAGGTTTCAAGCAGCCAGAACGCAAATGCCGAGAAGCCACCCGTCAGCATCATCAAGCCGATAGTCCAAAGCAGCAGCCCCATGATCCGCTCGATACGGTCCATGTGCCGCTTCATCCAGCCCATGAACCCCGTCAGACGCGGCAGGAAGGCCGCCACCAGAATGAAGGGAACGCCGAGCCCGATTGCGTAGACCGCGAGCAATGCCGTACCGCGCGCAACCGACGCTTCGCTGGCGGCCAGAGAAAGGATCGCGCCCAGTTGTGGACCGATACAGGGCGTCCAGCCGAAGGCAAAGGCGAGGCCGAGGATATAGGCCCCAAACGCGCTGCCGCCGCGATCACCGGCATCCATCCGCATTTCCCGGTCGAGAAACCCTATGCGCAGGATGCCGAGGAAATGCAGCCCGAACACCATGACCAAAACCCCGGCCGCGGCGCTGAGCGTCGATTGATATTGCAGGAACGCCAAACCCAGCGCCGATGCAGCCGCCCCCAGCAGCAAGAAGATCGTCGACAATCCGAGCACAAAAAACAGTGCCGGGATCAAGGCACGGCGGCGCATTGCCCCGCCCTGCTGCGACAGATCCTGGAGCGTCACCCCGCTCATGTAGGCCAGATAGGGCGGCACGATAGGCAGCACGCACGGGCTGAGAAATGACAACGTTCCCGCCAGAAGCGCGACGACCATCGCAGGAATGAGGCCCGCGTCCATGATTTCAATTCCGAACATGATGCAGCCTTAGCTGAACCGGACGGTGGCGTCACGCGGTCAAACGTCACATCCTTGTGGACAGATATGACGAGCCGGATTAACTCCGACTGCATGGAACAAATAGACGCAATCGGGCTTCTCTGTCCCCTGCCCGTTCTGAAGCTGCGCAAGCGC
>JAUNVT010000061.1:9095-15895 GCA_030540655.1 Rhodobacterales bacterium | reverse complement strand
AATAGACGCAATCGGGCTTCTCTGTCCCCTGCCCGTTCTGAAGCTGCGCAAGCGCTTGGCAAGACTGGCGGCGGGAACCGAGGTGGAAATGGCTGCGGACGATCCCGCAGCCTTGATAGACGTGCCGCATTTCTGCAACGAGGCGGGGCATGTCCTGCTCGGTGTCGAGGAAAAGAGTGAACACGTTCTGTATAGGTTGCGCAAAGGCGGATAGATCATCTCAAAATGCATAGGCGTGGCTTTTTCATAAAGCCACGCCTTTTTCTCATTGCGGATTCAAGTCGCGCTCAGCGGCCCAGTGCCCACCAGCCCTTCCGTTTGGGTTTGTCCGCTTCGGCATCCTCATCCGCTTTATTCTGAGCTTCTGGTAGCGCCGCCTCTGCCTGCTCCAAGGCGGGCCGTTCCTGATCGATGAGCGGATCGGGCTGCACGGTCTCAGGTTCGGCAGCAGAAGTTTGAGCATCCGGCGCCTCGATCTGCGGCTGCGATGGTGTCTCCGGCTCGGGTGCAGGGGGCGCGGCAATTTCAGGCGCGATATCTGCAACCGGAGCGGGGGCTGCAACCGGGGCGGTGGCTGTCTCGTCCAACGCGTCTTCCGGGGCCGCCTCTGCCTTGCGGGTACGTGGCTTGCGCGTGGGTTTCGGCTTTGGCGTCGCAGCCTCTGCGGTATCGCTCACAGGTGCATCATTTGTAGCCTCATCATCGCTTGACACGTTGTCGGCCCTTCTGGCGCGAGGTTTACGCGTTCGCTTGGGCTTTGGCGTCTCCTCCGCGGCACCGTCCGGCAGAGCAGAGGTGACGGCATCCCCGGTCGGGGCATCGGCGGGCGCGGCTATGACCTTGTCTGCTTCCGGCTCCTGCGTGTCGGCATCGGTATCATCATCGCCATTATCGTCATCGTCGTCGGAGCCATTTGCACCCGTATCATCGCCATCATGCGATTTCGAGGGTTTCCGGCGCCTGCGCCGGCGACGCTTTTTAGGCTTGTCGCCATTGTCTCCGTCAGTGTCATGGCCATCATCATCGTTGGCACCGCCATTGGCTTCCGGCTGCTGCTCCGCGATCTCCTCGTCTTCCTCATCAGCCGGCAATTCATCCGGGTCTGCTTCTGTCTCGCTGTCGATATCATCCATCAACGAGCTGTCGGCGGACACCACACGAACGATCTGCTCGGGCACCTCGCGGATGGCTGTCTTGAACTTCTCCAACGCAAAGTCAGGGCTGACCAGCGTCGGATCCCCTTCGACGCGAACCGACATGCCATAGCGGGTTTCGATCTGGGCGACGCGGTCACGCTTCTGGTTCATCATGAAATTCGCGATGCCAACCGGCGCACGCACCAGAACCTCGAGCGACCGGCCTTTGGTGCCCTCCTCCTCGACCTGGCGCAGGATGTTCAGCGCCAGATTATCGTCCGACCGGATCAGCCCGGTGCCGTGGCAGGATGGGCAAGGCTGCGTCGTTGCCTCGATCATACCGGGACGCAAACGCTGCCGCGACATTTCCATCAGACCAAAGCCTGATATACGGCTGACCTGAATACGGGCGCGGTCGGTTTTAAGGCAATCTTTCATGCGCTTTTCGACAGCCGCGTTGTTCTTGCGCTCGTCCATGTCGATAAAATCAATCACAATCAGACCAGCCAGATCACGCAGGCGAAGCTGGCGGGCTACCTCTTCCGCAGCCTCAAGGTTGGTCTTGTGCGCTGTTTCCTCGATCGACCCTTCCTTTGTTGCGCGACCGGAGTTCACATCGATGGCAACCAGCGCCTCTGTCACGCCGATCACGATATAGCCCCCCGATTTCAATTGCACGATCGGGTTGAACATCGAATTCAGGTAGGACTCAACCTGGAACCTCGCAAAGAGCGGCACTGTATCCACATAATGGCGCACATTCTTGGCATGAGACGGCATGATCATCTTCATGAAGTCCTTGGCGATGCGATAGCCGCGCTCGCCCTCCACCAGAACCTCGTCGATATCACGGTTATACAGATCACGGATCGACCGCTTGATCAGATCGCCTTCCTCATAGATTTTGGACGGAGCGATCGATCTCAGCGTCAATTCACGTATCTGTTCCCACATGCGCTGCAGGTATTCATAATCACGTTTGATTTCGGATTTGGTTCGCTTCGCACCCGCCGTGCGCACGATCAGGCCCGCACCGCGCGGCACGTTGATCTCAATCGCAATTTCCTTAAGCTTTTTGCGATCAAGGGTGTTCGTGATCTTGCGGCTGATCCCGCCCCCGCGCGCTGTGTTGGGCATCAGAACGCAATATCGTCCCGCCAAAGACAGATAGGTGGTCAGCGCCGCGCCCTTGTTGCCACGCTCTTCCTTGACGACCTGAACCAGCAGGATCTGGCGGACCTTGATGACTTCCTGGATCTTGTATTTGCGCGGCCGTGGCTTGCGCGGGGGGCGTATATCCTCGTGGCCGTCCTCGTCCGCCACGACTTCGATATCCTCGTCCTTGTCGGCAGCCGAAGGCTCGCTTCCGTCATCGTCATCGCTTCGGTTCCGCGAACGGCGCGAGCGCGAAGAGCGGCTGAATCTGCGGGAGCGTCGGCTGCTTTCTTCGACGCCGTCATCTCCCGCATCTTGCTCCTCCTCTTCGCCATCATTGCCTTTCCCGGCATTATCAGCATTTTCGCCAGTCGGTTCTTCAACCGGGGTATCAGCGACCCGCTCCATGGGCGAGCTGCCTTCCTCATTTTCAAAATCGATCATCTCCATGCCCGATACGTCGGACTGGATCACCGCATCCTCGCCTGATGCGGTCGTTTCGGTCTGGGCACGGCCGCTTTCATCCTCCGTTCGGTGCTGGGATCTGTCGCTGCCCTCTTCCTCGGCCTGTTGTGCTTCGGCATAGGCGTGTTCTTCCTCCATCAGCGCCTCACGGTCGGCGATGGGGATCTGGTAATAGTCAGGATGAATTTCCGAGAAGGCAAGGAAACCGTGCCGGTTTCCCCCGTAATCGATAAAGGCCGCCTGAAGCGACGGCTCGACCCGCGTTACCTTGGCGAGGTATATATTTCCGGCAAGTTGCCGTTTGTTTTCGGATTCAAAGTCAAATTCCTCGACCTTGTTTCCGTCGACCACCACAACGCGCGTTTCTTCGGCGTGGGTGGCATCGATAAGCATTTTCTTGGCCATGTTGTCCGTTCGCATCCGGACACGCGCAGCTGCCCCGGTGGGGCGCTATCGTGCAGGGGATGTCTGATTAGGGCGAGGTCACGCGCGCAGGCGGAGCGGCCTGTCCGGCCCCCCGGTGGAAATGATTCCAATGTTGCGCGCGTCATCGCGTTTTTCTCCGGCACCCCGCAGGGTGCCCATGATGTAACCGGGTTGCCACGTCTTGACGCAGCCCGGTATTTAAGCGGCCGCCCTACCAAGGTGGCCCGATCGGTCTGCCTGGACGTGCCGGGGCAAATGCCTACACGTGTGCCCAAAGCAGCGAAACTCACGTAGATCTGCACCATTGACAAGCGTCGATCCTACACTTGCACATTATGGTGCAGAGCAACCCGATGACAATGCTAAAAATGAATTTCGCGCTGGAGCAGAGCGAAAACTCTTAAATCGCGCGGCGGTGGAGTCACGCATCCATCTGGATCAAGTCAAAGGTAATCAGATCTTTGCAACGTGTACTTTGCCATTTTCTCGTTCAATGTCCGGCGGGGCAGGCACAACTCGTCCATGACAGCAGCAATGCTGCCCTTGTGGCGGCGCATGGTGTTGTCAATCAGCATCCGCTCGAACGCCTCGACATATTCCTTGAGTGGCTTGCCTTCTGTGGTCATCACGGGTTGCATGTCCTGATGGTCTGACATCAACAGCGACACGATTGTGCCGGACCCGCGACGCGATTGCAGCACCGCGCGCTCGGCCACATTGAACAACTGGCGCACATTTCCGGGCCAGGGCGCCTGAAGCAGTTGTGCGGCCTCCTGCGCACTGACCTGAGGCGCCTCGCAGCCGTAATCATCGGCGAACTGATCAGTAAAGCGGGTGAACAGCGTCAGGATATCCTCGCCACGCTGGCGTAGCGGAGGCACCGTGATACGCAAGGATGCAAGGCGATAGAACAGGTCCGGACGCAGCGCATCTTCCGAGGTGCGGCCCTCGTCCTGAAGGTTGCTGATGGCGACCAGCCTTGTTTCGGGCGGCGTACCCTCTTCGTTCAGCCATGTCAGAAGACGCGCTTGCAGCGCATCGCTGAGCGCCTCGATATCCTCCAGAACCAGCGTGCCGCCGCGCGCCTCCTCCACCGCGGGAAGACGGCTATCCTCGGGATTCATCGGGCCGAACAGCCGCACCGATAACTGTTCCTGCTCGAAAGCCGCGCAGGAGACCAGAACGAATTTCTTGCCCGCCCGCGCGCCAACAGCATGAAGCGCATGTGCAACCAGCGTCTTGCCGGTGCCAGTTTCGCCATCGATCAGGACATGGCCGTCCGCCTGCCCCAGATCCAGAATATCCTCTCTCAGCCTCTCCATGACGGGCGAAAAGCCGATAAGCTTCTTCATGATCTGGCCACCGTCGGACAGCTCGCGCCGCAGCGCGCGATTATCGAGCGTCAGGCGGCGCGCATTTGCGGCCTTCTTTGCCAGTTCCGTCATACGGTCCGGATTGAACGGCTTTTCAAGAAAATCAAAAGCGCCTATGCGCATCGCCTCGACCGCCATGGGAACATCACCATGCCCGGTGATCATGATCACAGGCAGCGTGCTGTCGGTGCCCATCAGCTTTTTCAGGAATTGCATTCCATCCATGCCCGGCATCCGGATATCGGTCACCACAATGCCCGGGTAATCGGCGCCAAGCGCCTTCAGCGCATCCTCCGCGCAGGCAAATGTTTCGGTATCATAGCCGGAAAGTGCCAGCCACTGGCTGATCGACTGGCGCATGTCCTTTTCGTCATCGACAATTGCAATCTTCATCGCATTAGCCATAGGGATTACTCCGCTGCACGGGTTTCTTCGTTCAAGATAGGCAGGCGCATTTCAAATACAGCCCCGCCAGCGGCCGCATCACGCGCGGTAAGTCGTCCGCCAAGCTCGTTCACGATACCAGAGGAAATGGCAAGCCCCAGCCCCACGCCCTCGCCAGGCTGCTTGGTGGTATGAAAAGGCTCAAACAAATTTTCGATGTCCTTGAGACCATGACCGTTGTCGCGCACTGTTAGCACAGCCATCGACCCGGCCGCCAGCACCAGATCAATCTGCGCCTCATCGACCGATTGCGTGGCGTCCAGCGCGTTACGCAGAAGATTGACCATGACCTGTTCGATGCGCACCCGGTCGCCCATGACCATCACCGGCTCGTCCGGCAGGGTGCGGTTGATCGTGACCCGCCGCTGGCGCAACTGGGGCTCCATCATGGCAAGAGATGAGGCCAGCGCATCACCGAGGTTCACGGGCTCGAACGAATCTCCGGTGCGGCGGGCATAGGATTTGAGCTGCTTCGTTATCGCGCCCATTCGTTCGATCAGATCATCGATCCGCTGAAAAGACGATACTGCCTCCTCGGGCCGATTGCGTCTGAGCAGAAGGCGTGCGCCTGCCAGATATGTCTTCATCGCCGCCAGAGGCTGGTTCAGTTCGTGACTGACAGCGGCCGCCATTTCACCCAAGGCGGCCAGTTTGGAACTTTGAGCCAAGGTCAGTTCTGCGACAGCAAGCGTTTCCTGCACCCGCTCGCGCTCCGCAATTTCCCGCTGGAGTTGGAGATTAAGCGCGCGCAGCTCCGCCGACTCGCGTTGAAACAGCGCCATCCGCACCGCCGTCTTGCGACTGAGGAAATAGAAAGACAGCGCAAGCAGGATCGCGAATCCCATAATTTCCAGTGCAAGAACCCCGTTCACCCTCTCACGCACGCTGTCATAGGTGGTGAAATTCGCAATGCGCCAGCCACGGAATGCCACCCTGTCCGACACGCGCATCACCGCCTCGCCGCCAAGATAGGCGTCGGGTGGGAGGGTCGTCCAGCCCGCCGTTGCCTGGAGTGCGCGTTCTATGGCGCTGGTCACGGGCTCGCGCGCGAGCGCGTCGGCCTCGGTCAGGCCGCGCCAGCGGGGTTCGGTGGAAAGGATGATCCTGCCATCACTGTCCGATACAATCACCGCATCCGCAATGCCCGCCCAGGCCCGTTCGTATTTATGCAGATCAACTGCAACCATGATCACACCGAGTAAATTGCCTTGGCTTTCTACGCGGCGGGAATAAATGAAATCGAACCGCCCGGTATCGTTTTGCAGCAATGTAAAGATCGTGCCCTTGGCTCGCAATGCGTCGACATAATAGGGGGCGGTGCGGTGCGATTCGCCCAGGCGGCTGCGGTCTGTGGCGGCCACCGTCCGCCCGTCCTTGTCCAGAAGGGTCAGCGACGCCGCGCCTATTTCATCCACAAAGGAAATGAGGCGCTGGCTGGATTGCGAATAATTTCCCGAAGTCAGGGCCGCGATCAACGCCGGATCGCGCGACAAGAGCTGCGGCACGATCGCATTCTGACGCAATTCACTCAGCAAGTTGCCCGAATAGAGCACCAGCCGGAGTTCCGCCCGGTTTCGGGTGTTTTCGGTAAAACGATCTGTCAGCAACCAGTTGGTGACATAGACTATGCCGATCGCCAGCAACGTCATCAAGATAAGCGCCACACGCACGCGCCAGCTTGTGATACGTTCGGCACGCTTCTGCCTTTCACGCCGGGCGGCGCTGGCAGGTGGGGGGGTGGGCGCTGTGGAGGCGGGCGGCGTGTTCATAGGCGGTGAGGCTACGCGCGCCCCGCCGCCAA
>JAUNVT010000061.1:0-8995 GCA_030540655.1 Rhodobacterales bacterium | reverse complement strand
GTGGAGGCGGGCGGCGTGTTCATAGGCGGTGAGGCTACGCGCGCCCCGCCGCCAACTCAAGTGTCCGGGACAAACTAGGCGTTTGCCAGCTGATCGACCAGCCCCGTAAACATCGCCGCGCCGTCAGTGCCGCCATGCGATTGCTCGGCCATACGTTCGGGATGGGGCATCATGCCCAGCACGCGGCGGTTCTGCGACAGGATGCCTGCGATGTCGTCGGCCGATCCGTTCGGGTTCTGCCCGTACCGGAAGGCGATACGGTCCTGATCTGTCAGCGCCGCGAGAGTCTCCGCATCCGCGTGATAATTACCGTCATGATGCGCGATGGGCACCGTGATCTGCTGCCCTGCCTCGTAACGGCAGGTAAAGGCGCTGTCGGCGGTTGTCACAGTCAGGGGCGTGGGCCGACAGATATATTTAAGCCCGGCATTGCGCAGCAAGGTGCCTGGCAGAACGCGGGTTTCCGTGAGGATCTGGAACCCGTTGCACACTCCCAGCACATAGCCTCCGCGCTCGGCATGGGCTTTGATGACTTGTGACACCGGCGAATTTGCCGCGATCGCCCCGCAGCGCAGATAATCACCAAACGAAAACCCGCCGGGTATTGCGATGAGGTCAATGCCCTGCGGCAATGCGGTATCCTTGTGCCAGACCATCGTGACACGCGCGCCCGCCCGGCTGAGCGCGACGGCCAGATCGCGATCGCAGTTGGAGCCGGGGAACACTATGACGGCGGCGTGCATCAGAGGATCTCCACGCGGTAGCTTTCGATGACGGTATTGGCCAGAAGACGCTCGCACATGTCGTTGACGGTCGCCTCGTCGGTGCCGTCTTTCAGATCCAGCTCGATCACCTTGCCCTGACGCACCGCGTTGACCCCCTCAAAACCGAGCGAGCCAAGTGCGTGGCGCACAGCCTCGCCCTGCGGATCAAGAACACCGTTTTTCAACATGATATGAACGCGCGCTTTCATCAAAGATATCCTTCAGTTGATCAAGGTGGGCCGCGCCATCGGCGTCGCGCCCTTCGGCAACACGCCAAGACGCTTGGCCACTTCGGTATAGGCATCCGTCAGACTGCCCAGATCGCGGCGGAACACGTCCTTGTCCAGCTTGTTGCCGGTTTCGATATCCCAGAGCCGGCAGCTATCGGGGCTGATTTCATCGGCGACAATCAGGCGCTGGAAATCACCGTCATAGACGCGGCCGATCTCGATCTTGAAATCGATCAGCTTGATCCCCACGCCATACATCACGCCGGCCAGAAAATCGTTCACGCGCAGCGCAAGGCTCAGCATGTCATCCAGATCCTGCTGGCTGGCCCAGCCGAAGGCGGCGATATGCTCCTCGGTGACCAGCGGATCACCCAGATCGTCATCCTTGAGGCAGTATTCCACGACGGGGCGCGGCAGTTGTGTGCCCTCCTCCAGCCCCAGCCGCTTGGCCATGGACCCGGCGGCATAATTGCGCACGATCACCTCCAGAGGAATGATTTCCACCTGGCGGACAAGCTGTTCGCGCATATTGAGACGCTTCAGGAAATGCGTCGGCACACCGATGGTGGCGAGGCCAAGCATGAAGTATTCGGACAGGATATTGTTCAGAACGCCCTTGCCCTCGATCACGGCCTTTTTCTCGGCGTTGAACGCGGTGGTATCGTCCTTGAAATACTGCACGATCGTGCCGGGCTCGGGACCTTCATAAAGGGTTTTGGCCTTGCCTTCGTAGATCTTCTTACGACGTGCCATATTAAACCTGTCCTTATCTACGGGGGGGAGTCGGTCCCAAACAGTGATATCGCGTGTTTAGATCATGCCCCGCCCTGCCGCAAGCATGCAGCAAGGCTTGCGGTGGCGCGCTCGGAACGCCATATTCGAACGAAAGAATTCGACCGTCAATTCCAGCAGGGGAACCCGACAATGAATACGTTCAAGGACCGCGAAAAAGCTTTTGAAAACAAATATGCCCATGACGAAGAAATGAAGTTCAAGGCAGAAGCGCGCTGTAACAAGCTGCTGGGCCTCTGGGCGGCAGATCTGATGGGCAAGAGCGGCGATGAATCAGAGGCCTACGCGCTTGAGGTTGTCCAGGCAGATTTTGAGGAAGCCGGATTTGAAGATGTGATCCGCAAGGTTTCCGGCGATCTGGGTGATATGGCAGATCCCGACACGATCCGCGCCAAGCGCGACGAATGCATGACAACGGCCAAGGCGCAGCTGATGTCCGAGGTGTAAGACAGCAAAGCGCAACGCATGATGCGCGGCACACGTGACCTACCCTGAAAGCCCCTGTTTGGATGATTTGATGAGCAACGCACTTTCCCGGATGATGGCACAGCGCGAGTGGATCCTTGCAGATGGCGCCACTGGCACCAACCTTTTCAACATGGGTCTTGAGTCCGGCAATGCGCCTGAATTCTGGAACGAGAAACATCCCGACCGGATACTCAAACTCTACCAGATGGCGGTGGATGCGGGCAGCGATCTGTTCCTGACCAACAGTTTCGGGGGCAACGCATCGCGGCTGAAACTGCATGGTGCGCAGAGGCGGGCGCGTGATCTGTCGCGCATCTCGGCCGAACTGGGCCGCGAAGTGGCGGACAGAACCGAGCGCCCCGTGGTGGTTGCAGGTTCCGTCGGGCCGACGGGCGACATCATGGCGCCGATGGGTACGCTGACCCATGCGCTGGCGGTTGAAATCTTTCATGAGCAGGCGGAGGGCTTGAAAGAAGGCGGCGCTGACGTCCTGTGGCTGGAGACGATTTCCTCCCCCGAGGAATACAAGGCGGCAGCCGAGGCGTTTCTGCTGGCCCAAATGCCGTGGGTGGGCACGATGAGCTTTGACACTGCCGGCCGCACCATGATGGGCATGACATCGGCGGGCATGGCCGACATGGTCGAAACGCTGGATCACAAGCCTCTGGCGTTTGGAGCAAATTGCGGCGTGGGCGCATCGGATCTGCTGCGCACGATCCTGGGTTTCGTGGGCCAGGGGACTGAACGGCCGATAGTGGCAAAAGGAAATGCCGGCATTCCGAAATTCGTGGGCGGGCATATCCATTATGATGGCACACCCGAACTCATGGCGGAATACGCCTGTCTTTCCCGTGATGCGGGCGCAACCATCATCGGCGGATGCTGCGGTACCATGGCGATCCATCTGAGCCATATGCGCGAGGCGCTGGAGACGCGGCCGCGCGGCCCCCGGCCGGGTCTGGACACGATAACTGAAAAACTGGGGGCGTTTTCCTCCGATGTGGACGGCACCGGCGAAAACGCCCCTGCCCCGCGCCGCACCCGCCGCCGCGGCGGCTAAGCGGCCTTGACGGGCCTATACAGCCCTGCGCAAGGCCAGTACCGCGTTCAGCCCGCCAAAGGCGAAGGCATTGCTGAGCGCGACGTCAACATGCGCCTCGCGCGCCTCGTTCGGAACAACATCCAACGCGCATTCAGGGTCAGGCTCGTCGTAATTTATCGTGGGTGCGATGATCCCGTCGCGCACGGCCATGATGCAGGCCAAAAGCTCGACCGCGCCGGTGCCGCCAATGAGATGCCCATGCATGGATTTGGTCGAAGATATCATCAACCTGTCCGCATGCCTGCCAAACACCTGAGCAACCGCAGCGCATTCCGTCTTGTCATTGGCCGCGGTGCCAGTGCCGTGCGCATTGATGTAACCCACATCTTCGGGGTTCAGCCGGGCATCGCGTAACGCGCCGACAATGCACCGCGCTGCCCCCTCCCTTGATGGCATGACGATATCGGACGCATCTGAGGACATGGCATAGCCCACTACTTCGGCAAGGATCTCGGCCCCCCGCGCGCGCGCATGCTCGTATTCCTCAAATACAAAGATACCCGCGCCTTCGCCCTGAACCATGCCGTTGCGGTTAGCACTGAAGGGGCGGCAGGCATCCTTTGACATGACGCGCAGGCCCTCCCATGCTTTGACACCGCCAAAGCACAGCATGGATTCCGATCCGCCAGTCAGCATGACCGGGCTTATCCCGCCATGGACCATCTGAAATGCCTGCGCCATCGCATGGTTGGACGACGCACAAGCCGTTGAAACCGTGAAGGCGGGACCGCGCAGACCCCACGCAATCGCCACGTGACTGGCAGCCGCGTTGTTCATCAGCTTGGGCACCACAAAGGGATGGACGCGGTTTTTTCTCTCTTCATAAACGGTGCGGTAGTTTTCATCGAGCGTGGTCATGCCGCCGCCGGAATTGCCCAGCACAACACCCGCACTCAGCGAAAGCTCATCGTTGAAATTCAACCCCGATTGGGCCACAGCTTCGCATGCGGCGATCATGGCAAACTGCGTGAAGCGATCGTAAAGCGCCAGCTGCTGCCGGGTAAAGGCCGCGCCGGCATCGTAATCTTTAACCTGGCCGCCGATTCTTATCGACAGGCGTTCTACATCCCGAAACTCCAGATCGACGATGCCGCACCGCCCCTCCCGCATCGCTTCAAGGGTTGCGGGCACGCTGGCGCCCAGTGGGTTGATTGTGCCCGCTCCGGTAATGACGACACGCTTCACGATTGTTCGGCCACCAGCCGCTGAACCCCGTCGGCAATCGCGCCCACTGTCGAGATATCAAAATCACCGGCCAAAGGCTCATTCGCGTTGAAGGGCACGGTAATGTCAAAAGCCTCCTCTATCGCGAAAATGCTTTCGACCAGACCCAGCGAATCCACGCCCAGATCCGCCAGAGTACTGTCGAGGGACACGTCGGACGGCTCAAGCATGGCCTGATCGGCGATGATGGCAATCACGCGTTTTGAAATTGTCATGCCACATCTCCTCCGGCTGGTCGGATCGATCTAGTCACTCTGCCCAGACTTGAAAACCGCTTTCTTGAGAGCTGCGACATCGGCAACCATGCGGCCGAGGCGCCGCATATGTTTGTACATGTCGATATGGCTGTCCATTTTCATCGCCGGATAGCCCAGAATCACGCGACCCGAAGGGATATTGCTAAGGATCTTGGTGCCACCCCCCGCAATCACATTATCTCCGACAAAGAGATTGTCGCCAACGCCCACCTGCCCCGCCAGTACGACGTTGTTTCCGATCCTCGTTGATCCCGCAACGCCGACCAGGCCGCAGAGCAGCGTATCGGTGCCGATGACCACGTTATGCGCGATCATCACCAGCGTATCGACCTTGGTCCTGTCGCCGATGCGGGTGTCGCGTACCGTTCCACGGTCAATGGCCGCATTGGCACCCACTTCCACATCATCACCCAGCCACACGGACCCCAAGCTGTGGATCCGCACATAGCGCTGCGCTCCCGCATCGCCCTGATCTCCCAGTGTTTCACGCACTGCTTCTACGCCGCTTTTCTCGGGCGTGACGAAGCTGAATCCATCCCCCCCCAACGCCGCACCCGGATTGAGGATCACCCGCGCCCCGATCCGGACCCTTGCGGCAATGCGCACCCCTTCGCGGATCAAACCGTTTTCGCCGATCAGGGCATCCGCGCCGATAGTCACCTGCGGTCCTATCCGGCACCCCGCGCCGATCTGCGCGCGCGCGCCAACCACCGTCAGCGGACCGATATGAACGTCCGGCCCGATCTGCGCTGTGTTGTCGATGATGGCCGATGGATGGATACCGTTCCCCCACGCTTCGCCCAAGTCCATCATCGCGGTCAACCCGGACATCGCATAACGCGGGCGCGGAGCGATGATTGCGGCCTCCAGCCCGAGCGCCTGCCAATCAGCGCCGTCCCATACCATCGCGGCGCGAGCCTCGCCCTGCGACAGCGCGGCTGCGTAATCGGGCCGGGTTGCCAGCGCCAGATGTTCGCGGCCTGCATCCGCAGGCTCGGCCAGGGCCGAGATTCTCATATCGGTCGCCCCAACGGCGCTCGCTCCCAGCGCGGTAGCAATTTCTTGAATCGAGTAGGACATTCCACACCCCCTTCTGACGGGGCAGTATCTAGCCCTGAAGTCCGGCCAGTGAAACCCCTGCCTTTTGAAGAGCCTCCCAAACCTTTGCGTCGCGGCCATAGACGTCATCGCGGTATTGAACCGGCCCCTTTGCCGGGACTGTCGCCGTGCGGTAGATGATATGCACCGGCACCTTCTCCTCCAGATTCACGCGCGTTTGCCGACCCGAATTCAGGATGCGCTGGAAATAGGTCTTCGGATCCGCTTCTTGCCTCGACAGAAGCTCGTAAGCGAAATCAAATGGATCCTGCAGGCGGATGCACCCATGGCTGAAGGCGCGCACATTGCGATGAAACAAATCCTTGGACGGCGTATCATGCAGGTAGATGTTATATTTGTTGGGAAACATGAACTTGACCAGCCCCAGCGCGTTGCGCGTGGATGGCGGCTGCTTCAGGGCGAATGGGAAATTGCGTGCGTTGTAGGCGTTGAAATTTACATAGGCGCGATTGACCTCCTGACCTTTTGAGTTGAACAGCTTGAGATGGCCTGCCGCACCGGGATTGCGTTGCAACTGCGGTAAATATTCCTTGACCGTAATGGACCGTGGCACATTCCACACCGGGTTGATTTCCAGATATTCCATTTCGTCAGAAAATTCCGGGCTTTGCTGAGTGCCCACGTTTTTGCCAATCACGGCGCGGGTCTCAAAGGTAAGGCGATCATCATCCATGATGCGCGCGCTGAAGTCTGTCAGATTAACCAGGATATGCCGTTTGCCGCGCGGCCCGCTCAGCCAACGCTCGCGCTCCATCGCGACCATTATCATTTGCAGGCGCTGAGCGATCGGTATGTTGAGCGCGGCCATTGTCGCAGGGCCGACGGTTCCATCGGGCACAAGCCCATGTGCCTGCTGAAATGCCTGCACCGCCTGCCGCATCGCGCCGTCATATTCAGGCGACCCGGTACGCTCCAGATAGCCCAGGCGTATCAGACGATTACGAAGCGCGATTACGCGAGGCTCGCCCCCCCCCGGCGCCAGTGACCCTTCTGGCACGGCCGGGCCCCAACCACCGGCGGCCATCAATTCCTCCAAGCGGTTTTTCTCACGCATAAGCCGCGCATATTCCCCGGATTTCGGCGCAAGTGCGCGAAAGAATCCCTGAGGGTTGCCTGCGACAAAACTGTCCAACAAATCGTCGGCTGCGCGGACGGGCACATTCCGTACCATTCCCTTGTCAATGCGGGACGGTGTCAGCATGCCAGTCTGCAGATCCCGCGCGAGGCGCACAAAAACACGGGACATCGCAATCTCGACAGCACCCAGATCCCGCGGTGAACGGGCGTCTTGCATCATTTGCAGAAGTCCCGGAGCATCATAACGCTGCAGCGGCAATCCGTGAGCCCCCGCGTCGTCAATAGCGCGAATCAAAGCTTCCCGGCGGGCCCGGTCAACTTCATCCGGCCCGGTCCAGATGGGCCGGTAGTCAAACGCGTGATACCACGCTGCCAAATCATCGTCATGCAAGGCACCTTCGACAATTGCCTGATTGAATGCCATAACACCGGCCGCGCTGCCCTGCGGCGCAGCAAGTGCGAGCAAGGCCATCACGACGGGCAGTAGCGTCCAATAGGCCATTCTGCGGGCAGCAGACCTGACCATTCCTGACATGAACGTGGCGAAACAGATCATACAATCCTCCTCTTGCTCGATAGCACAATAGCGCGAAGTCGGACGCATTGATCCTCCCTTAAGTCCCACTGTAAGTTGAATTTTAGGTTAATAACTGCTGCCCGTGCCCTTTGCGGCGATTTCGCACCACCTCGGTGCACCGATGCAACAGTAGCGCCCAATTGCGCGGATTATTGCCGAAACGCGTTTGTCCCTGCAGTTTCCCGGAACCCATCGCTTGGTTGGCAACCCCCGGTATGTCATATCTGGTCCTGCATCTGGGGATGACATAAATGCCCGCCTTGTGCGGGAATAAAAAAATCAGAAGCGACGGACAGGCACAAACTATGACCCAATCGAAATCGGCAGGCCTGTCGCGGCGTGCGCTGCTAGGCGCATTCGCGGCAACCGCAGTAATTGCGGCACCCTCATACTCAAACGCATTTGGCTTACTTCGTGGCGCCGGGGATGTTCGGCGCTTGCGCATGGTCTCGCCCCGGACGGGCGAGAAGATGGACACGATCTACTGGATTGAAGGCGAATACATTCCGGAGGCTATTCAGGAAATTTCGACCTTCATGCGCGACTGGCGTCGCAATGAGGCAAAGGCCATCGACACCCGCACAATCGACATCATGGCCGCAGCGCATAACCTGATGGGCACAAGTGAGCCATATACATTGCTGTCAGGCTACCGGACTCCGCAGACGAACGCGATGCTGCGCAGCCGATCCAAAGGCGTGGCGAAACATTCGCTGCATCTGACCGGTCAGGCTGCCGATCTGCGAATGGGCTCCCGGTCGGTGGGGCAAATCAGCAAGGCGGCATTGGCATGTCATGCAGGCGGTGTAGGCAAATATTCCCGCTCAAACTTCGTGCATATGGATTGCGGCGTCGTACGCAGTTGGGGCGGCTGAGCCCCAACTCACCAAGTCTTGCGCACCACAGTTCCATTGTCGAGCGTCGATCACTTTGTGATCAACATCGGAGCAAAATTCGTCCATGACATGGAGGATGATCCTGAAGGCATTGCCTTTATCATGCGACAGGAGGCTCTTGACGTTGTTGGGAACGCCTTCGGCTTGCCCGAGGATGCGGGCCACGTCTAAGAAGAGCGTGCGCATGGGTTTCGTCTGCAAATCCATGCGCCCGGCCCAAGGAGTTCTTCTTCGAGATCCGGCATTGGAAAACGGCTGGCACGGGAACCTGGCCAGCAGGACGTCATGCTAAGGAATGCCGCATTCATCAGCTTCTGTGATGTCTCCGTTGATTTCGTGACCATCATCGAGGTTGGCTCTGTAAATTTGGTGCGAGGGGTAATTCCCCGAAAGTAAGGGGGATGCGGAAGTAGAATTTTCTCGACAAGATGCCTGAGGAGATTCTGAATGAAGACAAGCAGATACACAGAGGCGCAGATTATCGCGATC
>JAUNVT010000283.1 GCA_030540655.1 Rhodobacterales bacterium | reverse complement strand
GTAGATGAGTGTACGGATGTCACCGGCAGCGCGGAATTCCGGAAACTGATCACCAACCGCGACTGCGCAGCCGCGCTTGACGTGGCGCGCGATCAGGTGGAAAACGCGCTCAGATCATCGACATCAACATGGACGTGGGGCTGATCGATTCACAAACCGCGATGGTCGATTTCCTGAACCTCGTTGCATCCGAGCCCGATATCGCCCGCGTGCCCATCATGCTCGACAGTTCCAAGTGGGACGTGATCGAGGAGGGTCTGAAATGCGCTCAGGGCAAGTCCATCGTCAACTCGATTTTCATGAAAGAAGGCGAGGATGCCTTTCGTCATCACGCGCAGCTTTTCCTTGCTTATGGCGCGGCGGTCGTGGTCATGGCGTTTGACGAGCAGGGGCAGGCCGATACTTGCGCGCGCAAGACCGAAATCTGCGCCCGCGCCTATCGCATCCGGGTGGACGAGGTCGGTTTTTCGCCAGAAGATATCATTCTTGATCCCAAAATTCTTGCTATCGCAACGGGCATCGAGGAGCATGACAAATTACGGCGTCGATTTCATCAAGGCCGCGCGCTGGATCCGCGCCAACCTGCCGCACGCGCATGTCTCGGGCGGCGTGTCGAACCTGTCGTTTTCGTTCCGTGGCAATGTGCCTGTGCGTGAGGCAATGCATGCCGTCTTTCTTTACGACGCCATTCAGGCGGGGATGGATATGGGTATTGTCAATGCAGGCGAGCTGATCGTCTATGTCCAGATTGATCCGGAACTGCGCGAGCGCTGCGAAAACGTGGTGCTGAACCACCGCGAGGACTCGACCGAGCGGATGCTGGAAATTGCCAAATGCTATCACGGCGGTATGCGCGAGGTTAAAGATGCGCGATCTGACATGGCGCGAGTGGGGCGTGGAAAAGCGTATGGAACATGTGCTAGTCAACGGTATTACCGAGTTCATCGAAGCCGACACCGAAGAAGCGTGCCAGGCGGCCGAGCGCCCGCTGCACGTGATCGAAAGCCCGCTAATGGCCGGCATGGACGTGGTGGACGATCTTTTCGACGCCAGCAAGATGTTCCTGCCCCCAGGCGGTCAAATCCGCCCGCGTGACGAAACAGGCGGTCGCCGTCCTTTTGCCTTACATGGAGGAGGAAAAGCGCCTGAACGGTGGCGACATTCGCAAGAGCGCGGGCAAGATGCTGGTGGCGACGGTCAAGGGAGATGTGCATGACATCGGCAAAAATATTGTTGGCGTGGTTCTGGTTTGCAACAATTGCGAGATCACCGATGTGGGCGTCATGGTACCGCCGCAGAAGATTTTGGAAACCGCACGCGCCGAAAACGTCAATATCATCGGCCTGTCCGGTCTCATCACGCCCAGTCGGGATGAGATGGCGCACATGGCCGCCGAAATGGAGTACGAAGGCATGGAGATCCCGCTTTCCGCACTTGGGAGTTAAAAGGCGTCTGATGACCAGCGGTGCGACCACCTCCAAGATTCATACGGCGGTCAAGTTTTCGTCCCGCTACCGCAAAGGCCAAGCGGTTCATGTGCTCGATGCCAGCTGTGCGGTGGGCGTGGTCGGTAAGTTGATGAGCGCCGAGCATAAAGGCGCGTACATCCAAGGCATCCGCGACGAACACGTGAGCGTCACCGACCGTCACGAAAAAGCCGAACGCGCCAAGGAACGCGTGCCGCTGGCCGACGCCCGCGCCAATTCTCTCAAAATTGGTTTCGACGGCTACTGCGCTCAGGCGCCACAATTTACCGGTGCGCAAGTTATCGATGACTGGGATCTGGCTGAAATCGCAAAATATATCGACTGGACGCAGTTTTCCGCACTTGGGAGATAAAAGGCGTCTATCCCAAGATCGTGAAGGATGAAAAACGGTGCGAAGTGGCGCGCAGCCTCTTTAACGACGCGCAGGAAATGGTTGTCAGGATTATCAAAAAAAAGCGGTTCGTCCTCGCGCCGTAGTGGGGTTCTGGCCCGCAAATGCCGTGGGTGATGGCATTCGCCCCTTTACCGGCGATGATCGCCAACACCCTCTGGCCACATTCCACACCTTGCGCCAACAGCACGCGAAACGCCCCGGCCGCTCCAATGTCGCGCTGTCGGATCTTGTCGCGCCCGAGGGGACGCCGGATTAAGTCGCCAGCTTTGTCGTCACGGCCGGACCGGAAGAGGTCACCGTCGCCATACGTTTTGATTGCGCCAACGATAACTATTCGTCGATTTTGGTCAAGGCATTGGCCGACCGCTTTGCCGAGGCGATGGCCGAGCTGCTGCACCAGCGGGTACGGCGCGAGCTGTGAGGTTATGCAGCTGATGAAAGCTTTGCCCCGGAGGAGTTGGCCGCAGAACCCTATAGCGGCATCCGCCCCTCCTCCGGCTACCTGTCGCAGCCCGATCATACCAACCGCCCTACGAGTTGACTTCTTCCGCCCATTCCCGGGTTGCGATTGATCTT
>JAUNVT010000282.1 GCA_030540655.1 Rhodobacterales bacterium | reverse complement strand
CGCGCCCTCCTCTGACACGTCGCGGAACGGGTATGCGCTGGCGGCGTTGATGCGCTCGCAAAGGTCGTCGATGGCGGCGTCATCGAGCGGCTCGAAGTCGCCGTCGTCGGTCGCGATCTCCACGATCTCCGATGGAAGGGCAGGGGCCGCTTGCAGCAGGCGCAGGGCGGCGAGGATGGTGGCCGTCTCGAAGCGGTCCACGTCCTGAATGTCTGTGGTGTGAAGGGGCATGTTCGTCTCCGGTTTGAGGGTTTCTCCCGATCCCGTCAGGATCACCCCCAAGCGAAGCTGCCTCTTTTTTTTGCTCTCCCGCCCTCCGGTCCTGCGGCTTCCTGTGCTTATGTGCCCAGATGGAATTTTTAGCAGCAGAAATCGAGGTGGTTTGGGAATGTGCTTAAATCGGGTGTTTTTGAGTGGCCGGGAGATCGGTTCTTTCCCTTATTTGGTTTGTTCGCTAGACGGGCCGCTCTATTGATCGGTCGGTCTGTGCATGAAACCCAAGATGACATATCCTGGCCATATCCGCGCCGTGCTGACATTGGGGCTGCCACTGATCGGCGGCTACCTTGGCGAGATCGCGATCCAGACGACCGACACCGTCATGACTGGCTGGTATGGGATCGAGGCACTGGCGGCGGTCGCGCTGGGGACGACCTATCTCTTCGTGCTGTTCATCTTTGGGTCCGGGTTCGCCTTAGCGGTGATGCCGCTGGTCGCGGCCTTTGCGGCCAAAGACGACGAACAGGGCATCCGTCGCGCCACGCGCATGGGTCTGTGGCTGTCGGTCGGGTTTGCCGCGTTGGCGCTGCCGCTGCTGCTGGGATCACGACCGATCCTGCTGGCCATGGGCCAGACAGAGCAGGTCGCGACAGACGCCGCCGCCTACTTGCGGATTGCGGGTTGGGGCCTCCTGCCTGCGCTTTTGGTAATGACGCTCAAATCTTACCTCAGCGCGCTGGAACGCACCCAGATCGTGCTTTGGATTATACTGTTCGCAGCCGTCATTAACGGGCTGGCAAACTATGCGCTGATCTTTGGTAACTGGGGTGCACCGGAACTCGGCGTGCGCGGTGCGGCCATCGCCTCGGTCGCGTCGCATACCGTATCTCTGCTGGGCGTCGTCATCTATATCCTGTGGGCACTACCCCAACACGCCCTGTTCGTGCGGCTGTGGCGTGGGGACCGGACGATGCTGGCGCAGGTGTTCGACCTTGGCTGGCCGATCAGCCTTACCTCGCTCAGCGAAGTCGGCCTCTTCGCCGGGGCGACCGTGATGATGGGCTGGCTGGGCACCGTGCCGCTGGCTGCGGAGGGGATCGTGGTGCAGGTTGCGTCGGTCGCCTTCATATTACACTTGGGCCTGTCGAACGTGGCCACGATCCGCGCGGGTAACGCTTTTGGGCGGGGCGACACGTCGCATATGGCGCGCGGCGCGCGGGTGGTCACGGCGATGTCGCTGGTTATCGGGGGGCTGACCGCTGCGGTGTTTATCGTCTGGCCGGATGTGCTGATCCGTCTGTTTATCCGTCCCGGAGAGGAAGCGGCAGCGGAGATCCTCGCCATCGGCACAGCACTGCTGTTCATGGCGGCGCTGTTCCAGACCGTCGATTCCGTGCAGGTAATCGCAATGGGCCTGCTGCGCGGGGTGCAGGACACGCGGATGCCGATGATCCTTGCCGGGGTCAGCTATTGGATTGTCGGGCTGCCCTGCTCCTATATCTTGGGATTTCCGCTGGGATATGGCGGGGTCGGCATTTGGGCGGGGCTGGTAATCGCGCTGAGTGTCGCCGCCGTGCTGATGAGTGCGCGGTTCTGGCTGATCACGATCCGGCGGTTACCGGACGAACCGGAGGCGGTGGCGGGTTGAGTCCTACCCCTCGTGACGTTCCGCTATGCTGTCTGCTCGGCTCTGTACCGGCCTCTCAAAAGACCCCCCCGGGACTGTTGCACCATCTGATCAAGGCTGATGCGTGCGCTTCACATATTGGGAGGGTCCCCCGCGAAGTCTCATCATGCGGCAGCCGCATGCCGACTGCAAAGACGACACTGCTCCCGGCTTCGGATTGTACAAGACGCAGCTAAGAAGGCCTTGTAATCTGATCTGCGATCAGACGACGGTGTCGACCGTTTCTGAACGGTTCGCTGAAGCGAACAGTGGTGCGCGTGCAGCGAAAAGGCGGTTTCGATGCCGATTGCGAGCGCAGAGGCAATTTCCCTGACAAAGAAGGCAGACCTGTCTGGTGCTTTCCAGCACCAGTCCGGTCGTTACCCGCAGGGCCGAGACAGGGACCGCTGACCGATGAATGGGATGGGGCGCGGCTACGGGCTGCCGCCGAAGATCTTCAGCTTGATGGCGATGCCCGCGAGCAGCGCGAGCATGACGCCGGTGGTGATCATGCGGACGGCCGTCTGCATCGCGGTGCGGCGCACCAGCCGGATGCAGTCGACCAGGGAGCGCAGAT
>JAUNVT010000060.1 GCA_030540655.1 Rhodobacterales bacterium | reverse complement strand
GGGCGATCTGCCACTTCAGCGCCTGCGGCAGTTCGGTCTCCTGGCCGCGCGTCAGCTCCAGCACGTCGCCCTCGCGGGCCGCGACCAGATCGTCGGGCCCGAGGGTGGCGACGGACGCACGGCCGCGCATGACGAAGCGGATCACCCCCTCGGTCTCGACGGCGTCGAACCCGAAGTGGCGCGACAGCGTGGTGATTGAGGCCCGCGGGCTTTCGAGCGCCGTGATGGCGTAGCCCTCGACCGCGCCCCAGAGGTCGCTGACATCGATCCTCGCCTCGGGCAGCCCGGCGCGCAGGCAGAGGTGCCGGACCAGCGCCGCCAGCGATACTGCCCCGAGCCGCCCCGTCAGCCAGTGGCCGAGCCGCCAGTTCGCGCCATCCGTCCAGACATCGGTCAGCGCCGGGAAGAACGGATAGGGCCGCGCGTCCCAGGTCCAGGCGGCGCATTCGGCCACATGCACCATCCGGCCGCCGTAGACCGAGGACAGCGGGTTGTTCGCGGCATCGCCCCACCAGAGATATGTCGCCTCGAGATAGGCGCGCTGGATCGCGTCGTCCCGCCAGCCCCGCGAGAAATGCGGCGTGAAGCTCTCCGACGACTTCGGATCGAAGAAGACGTTGGGCTGGTTGGTGCCCCGGTCGATTGCCGGGCGCCGAGCTCGGTGAACCAGATCGGCTTGGATTGCGGCGCCCACGCCGTCGGCGTGCCGCTCTCCACCCCACCCGGGCGATTATAGTGCGGGTTCGACCACCAGGCGCGCAGATCCTTGTAGCGGAAGACCCACGGCTTGCTGGCGGCGCCGTCCGTGATCGGCGTGCGGACCTGCGCGCTTCGGTCGGAGGCGCTGGCGTAGAACCAGTCGAAGCCTTCGCCGCCCGCGACGTTCCCCTGCAGGTAGGCCCGGTCGTAGATCGCAGGCCATCCCTCGGCCGCATCCGCGTGTTCGAACCCGTCGCGCCAGTCCGACAGCGGCATGTAGTTGTCGATCCCGACGAAATCCATCTCCGGATCGGCCCAGAGCGGATCGAGGTGGAAGAACACGTCGCCGCTGCCATCGCCCGGCTGGTGCCCGAAATACTCCGACCAGTCGGCCGCGTAGCCGATCTTCGTCCCCGACCCGAGGATCGAGCGCACATCCGCAAGCAGATCTCGATAGGCCTGCACCGCCGGATAGGTGCTGGCTCCGGAGCGGATCGTCGTCAGCCCCGGCATCTCGGTGCCGATCAGGAAGGCATCGACGCCGCCCGCCGCAGCGCAGAGATGGGCGTAGTGCAACACCATCCGCCGCAGGCCCCAGTCGCCTGATGGCCCGGTCCAGCTGACGCTCTCGCCCGAGACGCTGAAGCTCGCGGGCGTGGCCGCGCCGAACAGCGCCGCGACCTGGCTTGCGGCCGTGGCGGTCTTGTCCACGGTCCCGGCAAAACCTGCCGCGGGAGAACAGGTGATCCGCCCCCGCCAAGGGAACGCGGGCTGACCCGTCTCCGCGGCGTTGGCGGAATACGGGTTCGGCAGCGTGTTGCCGGGCGGCACGTCCATCAGGATGAACGGGTAGAAGGTGACGCGCAGGCCGCGAACCTTCATCGCCTGCACGACGGCGAAGTCGGACGGCGTACCGCCATAGACCGGACGGTCTTGGTCGTCGCGGCTGACGAGGAAGGCACTGGCGCGGCTGACGCCATTGACCGACCAGCTGGCGGGCGTGGTCGACTTGGCCAACACCTCGACGCCCGGCCGCACCTTGCAGGAGCCCGCGCGCAGGTCGTCGCCGAACCAGGCGACGACGAGGCTGACGCTCTCGACCGCAGGCGCCATCGCCTGCAGCCGGTCCAGCGCCTCCACCATGTCGGTGGAGTCGGCCAGCGCGTTCAGGTTCTCGGGCACCGTCGCGCCGCCGTCGGTCTTGCGGATGGCCTGCGTGGCGTAGGTGAACTCGCGAACCCCTTCCCGACAGGATGGACATCCAGGATATATGGCGGTCTTTTCAAACTGCGGACAGTTGGCTTTCCTCCCGCCCTAGGCGTGAACATGACTGCTCCCGCAGCGCCTCGGCTTTCTTTAGACTTTGCGAGATCATCAAACAAGAGCACCCCGTCACGGGTGGTGAAATGCTTGCGGAAGAAGGGATCCGGCCGGTCCGGCGGTGCTATGGCCTCAACCGTGAGGTCGCGCCAGGTGTCATCTGGATCTGAGAACGTTTCGGAAGTTGTCGGCAACTCCACGGTACTTGACCAAGTGTCCGGAGATGGTGGGAGAGGAACCAAGTCGAGCTTGTCGATGTCCAGATCGCGTGCCCGCATGGCCCGTCGCGCTTTCTGGTGAGAGTGGGGCCGTGGCGGCTCGGTATAGATCGCCGAAGCATTTTCCTCGCTCATCTCCATTCCGGCCATGTAGAGCGCGTATGTCTTGCCGCTCTTTGCTCGCGTGATCTCTCCAGCTTTCTCGAGCCAGGAAATCAGGTTGCTGACTTGACGGCCATCCTCTTCGCCGAGTTCCCCCTTCATCTTGTTCTGCAGCACGCCGGGTTTCGATGTCACAACCTCCCGGATACTTTCGAAGAGCTCGAGAGCTTCGAGATGTTTCACGGCGTCGGCCCGATACGCCTCGAGGTGTTCGAATTCATCCACGAGATCGAGGATCTCCTCGAGCCCGTTCCGGTCTCCAGTGATGGCCATCATGGTCCCGCCCTGCTGGAGTGCAGGAATGCGGATCTGCAACCTTCCCCCGTCCCCCCGCGGATCCTTAAGCCATTCCCGGAGGGGAGCGATGCTCTTACGGGCCGCACCCGCCGCGTCCTCGTATTTTCTGTCCGCAATAGAACGCTGCAATGCCTCAAGAAGCTTGAAGTAGTTGTCCCCGGGCATCTGGACCGACATCTTTTCCAGGCTTTCCCTGGCCTCTCGCTCCATGTCCTCGAAGGGGTTTTTCCCGGACGACCGCTTTCTATCAACATCGGACTGCTCAGGCGCTCTCGCAATCGCGAGATCCTTCCCGCCACTAGCGGCCTTCTCGCCGCCGAAAAGTCTCTTTAAGATACCAAGCACCCTTGCCCCCGAAATGCACATCGAATGTGGGGATGGGGGCACTCTGCGGACGGGGTGTCAATCAAGGGGATCCCATACTGCGCCTACCACGAAAGACGGGGATGGGCTGTGCCCGGGACCTTTGCCGCATCGGGCGCCAAGGTCCACCACGAGCCGATCACGTCGGTCTGCAGAGCAAGTCCTGCTGTTCCTCCCATTCCGTCGGAAACGGCTCGAGCACCCGCGCCAACGTCACCTCCGACCCCTGCTTCCCGTCCAGGATCGCCTCGACGAGGTCGGGCGCGAGCAGTGTGAGCCGCATGACGCGGGTCATGTAGGACGGCGCGATACCCTCGCGTTGTGCCAGTTCGGCGATGGTGACGAACTCGCCCGACTCCAGCATGCGCTTCCAGCGGAAGGCGCGGGTCAGCGCCTTGACCAGCGTGTTGTCGGTCCGCCGCGGTTGCGTGGCGCCCTCGGGCAGTTGCATCTCCTTCCGCCCGCCGCGTTTCACGATGCGGAACGGAACGTGGAGAGTCACCGTCTCGGGGATCGACGTCGCGCGGGTCACGCAGCTTCTCCGATACCGCTGGCCAGCATTTCGCGCGCGAGGTCGCCAAGGCCATCGATCCGGAGCCGGACGTTGAGCCCATCCGTGCCGATGTCCACCCGCTCGACCAGCAGCGCCACGATGCGGGCCTGCTCGGCGGGGAACAGTTCGTCCCACAGCGGGTCGATCTGCTGCAGGGCGGCGCGGGCGTCGGCTTCGGTGATGTCGCTGGCGTGGGCGCTCGCCGCCTTCCACGTCCCGGCCACGATCTCGGGCTGGCGGAACACGGCGCGCAGCTGGTCAAAGACCGCAGCCTCGATCTCGCCCGCGGGCACGCGGCCGATGGGGCAGGATCCAGTCCCATGCTTCAGCACTGTCTGGCTGACATAGTAGCGGTACAACCGCCCGCCCTTGCGGGTATGCGTCGGCGAGAAGGCCGCGCCATCCGGGCCGAACAGCAGCCCCTTCAGCAGTGCGGGCGTCTCAGCGCGGGTGCGCGCGGCGCGCTTGCGCGGGCTCTTCTTCACTCGAGGGAATGTAGTCGAGTCTCTTGAAGGAGATCATTTCCTTCTGATTCTTAGGTAACGCATAACTTGCTGCTCTGGCTGCCCAATGAACTGCCTGCAGCACGGATGATTTGCCGCTTCCGTTTGGCCCGACCAATATCGTTACATTCCCAAGCGGAATTTCGGCTTCTCTGGCCGCCTTAAAATTTCGAACGGATATTTCTGTTAGCGGTATCCAACGTTTCGCCCTTGTCGAACGAGTGTCCACAACGTGGGTCCCGGAGATCTCTTCGATTGTTGTGTCTGTATCAGTTTCGTCGAATGCATTCAGACTTACTTCCCTTGTAAAGTGATCCTTTGAGAGGCCAAGTTGCTCTAAAATGTGAGGATCTGCCCCCTCATCGAACCTTACAAGAAAGCTATAATTTTCGCCTTCGTTGCCAGAAATTTCTTCGAGTTCCCACCCGACTTGATCTAACAGTTCGGAACTTATTCCCCATTCGACCGCAATAGAAAGCGCTTGGCGGTCTGCCTCAGTATTATAATGATCCATCTACTGCAGCCCTAAACCTCATCTTCAAGAGGAGTACAGGTTGCGCCAGTCAGCTGTAAAGGGTGGTTTTCTTTCCGTTTTCTGTGCTTTGTCTGTGAAGTGTTTGACGCGGGCCAATTTCGAACCTGCCTTCGCCAAGCTTGACGCACCCAAATCTGACCTCCGTTAAAAACGCAGCGAAGGTCCTCCCGTCCTTCTTGCCAAATGCTGTGTAGACCAAGTTGATCATGCTCTTGCAAAGAACGGAGAAGATGTCGCGTCCACTTGTCCTTCGTGTAAGGCGCCGCGAACATCCGTGAGCAAGGCCGATCATTTGGCAGAGGCAGATTATCTGACGAAAAAGGCAGAACTATCTGGCACTTTCCAAATAGAAGATGGTGGAGCCTAGGGGGATCGAACCCCTGACCTCCTGCATGCCATGCAGGCGCTCTCCCAGCTGAGCTAAGGCCCCGATGCGGCTGGAGCCGCGTGAGTGTTGACTTAGGCAAAGCGCCGGGCGGGATCAAGCGAAAAAACCGGCCCGGCAGGTAATATGATATGGTTCGGGCTCAGTTGTCGTCATCATCCGCAGCGACATCGGCGATCTCGTCCAGCGACACGTCGTCATCCTCGTCCTCGTCCTCCAGAACGTCATCGCCCAGATCGACATCGACATCGTCATCGTCATCGTCATCCAACACTGAATCGTCATCGGTGTTGGCCTCCTTCATCTTCTTTGTCTCGGCATCCTCGGCATCGGCCTTGATTGACCGGCTTTTGCCTAGGTTCAGCTCGACCACTTCGCCGGTATAGGGGCTGATGATCGGGTCCTTGTTCAGGTCGTAAAAGCGCTGGCCGGTCGTCGGGCACAGGCGCTTGACGCCCCATTCTTCCTTGGGCATGTGCGTCCCTTTCAAATATGGTGCCTTGCATGCAATCTGCGCCACCTGCCATAACAGCGCAAAGGTGTCAAAGCCTTTAGGCAATCGCAGCACAGATCAGGCATATGGGCCAGCACATCCTTTCAGGCAACCCCCCCATCGAGGTAAATCTGCGCCGCTCGGCGCGGGCGCGGAGGCTATCGTTGCGTGTATCCGCACTCGACGGGCGCGTGACGCTGACGCTGCCACCCGGATTGCCCGAAAGCGAGGCGCTGGAGTTTGCCCGCTCAAAGCAATCTTGGCTGGCAGGACATCTGGCCGATCGCGCGCCGGAAGTGGCGATCGTGCCGGGCGCCTCCTTGCCCGTCGAAGGGCGTATGTTGCGGCTGGAGGCGGGCACCGGGCGGCGGGTGGTGGTCTGCGGGGACGCGCTATACGTGCCGGCCAGCGATCCGGCACGGCTGCAAGCCTGGCTGAAGGCCCTGGCGCGCGACAGGCTGGCGGCGGCGTCTGACCATTACGCGGGACTGCTCGGGCGCCCATATGCGCGGCTGACCTTGCGCGATACACGGTCGCGCTGGGGGTCGTGTTCCTCGACCAGAGGGCTCAGCTATTCCTGGCGGCTCATCATGGCTCCACCGGACGTGCTGAACTATGTCGCCGCGCATGAGGTTGCGCATCTGGAGCAGATGAACCACTCGCCCGCCTTCTGGGCCGTGGTGGCGCGCCTGATGCCGGAATACGGAGAGCATCGCACGTGGCTGCGCCGGAGCGGAACCGCACTCCATCGTTATCGCTTCGATTGACGCAGGCGATGTTTGTGAACACAACAGAGACATGGTGATCATCTCCCGCAACGATCCGGCTCCGGCCGCGCATGACCGCGTCTATCGTGGCCTGCGCAGCCGCATCATGTACGGCCAGATGAAGCCGGGCGAATCGTTGACGCTGCGCGGTGTGGGCGCGGAATTCGGTGTGTCGATGACGCCTGCGCGCGAGGCGCTGCGCCGCCTTGTGGCCGAAGGTGCGCTGACCCTGTCCAGTTCAGGCCGCGTCTCCACGCCCGAGTTGAGCAATGACCGGATCGAGGAGCTGGCGGCCCTGCGGTCGCTGTTGGAGGTGGAACTGGCCAGCCGCGCCCTGCCCCGCGCGCATATCGCGCTGATCGACCGGCTGACCGCGATCAACGGCGCCATCGCCGAGGATATCGCGCGCCATGATGCCGTTGCGTATATCCGCCGCAATCTGGAATTTCATCGCACGCTTTACCTTCGCGCGCAGGCGCCCGCCATGCTGGCGATGGCCGAGACGGTATGGCTGCAGCTGGGGCCTTCCATGCGCAAACTATACGGCAAGCTGCGGCAAAAGGAATCGCCGCGCTATCACCGCCTGATCATAAGCGCGCTGCGGGCGGGGGACGAGCCGACGCTGCGGCTTGCCGTGCGGTCGGACGTGACGGCGGGATTGCGGATGCTGACGATGTAAGGCGGGCCTTGTGCTATGCGGCCAGCCCCTTGGAACCCATATCCAGAAATTTCTTGCGGCGATCTGCGATCAGCGTCTTGGGGCTTTTGCCCTCCAGCTCTTTCAGCATCTCCGCCAGCGCCTTGCCGACATTTTCTATCGCAATGCCAGCGGCGCGGTGGGCACCGCCCTGCGGCTCCTCAATGATGCGGTCAGCGACGCCCAGCTTTATCAGGTCCTGAGCTGTCAGGCGCAGCGCCTCTGCCGCCTCGCGCATCTTTTCGGCATCCTTCCACAGGATCGATGCGCAGCCTTCGGGCGAGATCACCGAATATACGGAATGTTCCAGCATCGCCACGCGGTTTGCGCTGGCAAAAGCTACGGCGCCGCCCGATCCACCTTCGCCGATGATGGCGCTGATCAGTGGCACGCCGATCCGCAGGCACGCCTCGGTGGCGCGGGCGATCGCCTCGGACTGGCCGCGCTCTTCGGCGCCCTTGCCGGGATAGGCGCCGGGGGTGTCGACCAGCGTGATGACCGGCAACCTGAACTTGTCGGCCATTTCCATCAGGCGGATCGCCTTGCGATAGCCTTCGGGCCGCGCCATGCCGAAATTCCGCGCAATCCGGGATTTGGTGTCATTGCCTTTCTCGTGGCCAATCACCATCACCGGGAGATCATTGAACCGCGCCAACCCGCCAATTACCGCATGGTCATCGGCAAAGTTCCGGTCCCCCGCCAGCGGTGTGAATTCCCTGAACAGCGCGCGGATATAGTCGCCGCAATGCGGCCGTTCGGGGTGCCGGGCCACCTGACATTTACGCCACGGCGTCAGATCCTTGTAAAGATCACGCAGAATGGCGGTGGCCTTCTTGTCCAGCGCGGCAGCCTCGTCCTCCAGATCGACGCCCTCACCGGCGCGGGCCATGGCGCGCAATTCTTCGGCCTTGCCTTCGATTTCAGCCAACGGTTTTTCGAAGTCGAGGTAATGGTTCATCAACAAAGCTCCGGCTTGATGCCTGCGCTATATGGCTGCCCGGCGCCGCAAATGCAATCATGCACGCTGGCGGCCCAAAGCACGCGGCTGGCCCACGAGTGGCGGAACAGGGTGCTTTTTCCGTCTGGTCCTGCACGCATGACTTTGCAGCGCATCTGTTGCGGGCTATGCGTGGGCGCATGAAAACGATGCCCGACATTTACGCAGCCCGTATTGATGCGGATGAGCTGACCGCCGACCCGGCGCAGAAGGCTGTCCTGCCCGAGTTCGAGCGGATCCGCACCGAACTGCACAAGGCCCAGCCCAAGGGATGGTTCCGCAAGCGGCCTGACCCGCCCAAGGGGTTGTACATGTGGGGCGGGGTGGGGCGCGGAAAATCCATGCTGATGGATATGTTCGTGGACACTCTGGATGTGCCCTGCCGTCGCGTGCATTTTCATGCCTTCATGCAGGAAATCCATGCCGGCATTCACGCCGCGCGCCAGAAGGGGATGCAGGATGCTGTTGCGCCCGTCGCAGCCAGGGTGGCGGGTGAAGTGCGCCTGCTGGCTTTTGACGAAATGCAGATCACCGACATTACTGATGCGATGATCGTCGGCCGACTGTTCGAGGCGCTCTGGGCGGCGGGCGTGGTGGTGGTCACGACGTCGAACCGCGTGCCGGACGATCTGTATAAGGACGGGCTGAACCGCCAGCTGTTTTTGCCGTTCATAGATCTGTTGAAGCAGAACATGGTGGTGCATCATCTGACCTCGCCCACTGATTACCGGCAGGACCGTATCAAGGGCAGCCAGACCTATTTCACCCCTGCGGATGCCGGCGCCCGCGCGCGGATCGAGGAATTATGGCAGGGCCTGACGCATGGAAAGGCCCGCCCCCACACCCTGACCGTGCAGAAACGCCAGTTGGAGATCCCCGCCTTTCACAACGGCGTGGCACGGGCGACTTTTTTCCATCTCTGCGGGCGGATGCTGGGCCCGGCCGATTATCTGGCATTGGCGGGCGCCATCCGGGTACTTGTGCTGGAGGATATTCCCCTGCTCAGCCGCCAGAACTTCAACGAGGCAAAGCGTTTCGTCACCCTGATCGACGCGCTTTACGAGGCCCGTGTCAGATTGATCTGCAGCGCTGCCGCGACGCCCGAGTTCCTTTATGTCGAAGGCGAGGGAACGTTTGAATTCGAACGCACTGCCAGCCGCCTGCGCGAAATGCAAGCGGATGGATGGGGCAATGTGTGACGGAGGGTCGCGGGGGACCACGGACCCCCCTTCCAAATAACGCTCCAAAGGTTATATAGAACGCCAGACACTCAGGCGCTGTAACCGACATGGACGACATGACCCTTTACCCGTGGATAATGAGCAATGAGAACGATGACGACCCGGATGTCTCGGTTGTTCTTGCCACCCGCCCCAAGACCAAGCGGCCACCGCTGTACAAGGTCTTGCTGCTGAATGACGATTATACCCCGATGGAATTTGTCGTCGCGGTGCTGGAGCGGTTTTTCAACATGTCCAGCGCACAGTCGTTTGAAATCATGCTGACGGTGCATAAAAAAGGCGTTGCCGTGGTCGGTGTGTTCAGTCATGAAATTGCCGAAACAAAGGTGGCGCAGGTGATGGATTTTGCGCGCCGTCATGAACATCCCCTGCAATGCACCATGGAACGGGAATGATACGACCGTGACAGGTGTCAGGCTCTCTCTGGCGCTGGAGGGTGGGTTGGATCTGCCCGGCTCCGCGCGCATTGCCGTCTTTGCGCCTGCGCCGGACAGCGATCTGTCGCCGCTGGACACGGGCCTGTGCCATGTCATCACGGGTGACAAACCTGCGCGCGACCATTTCGCCGGACTGGGATATGCCTGCAACACCGCACCCGAGGGCAGCTATGGCGCCGCACTGGTCTGCCTGCCGCGCGCCAAGACCCTTGCCCGCGCGCTGATCGCGGAGGCCGCCGATGTGACGGACGGCCCGGTGATCGTGGACGGGCTGAAGACGGATGGCATCGAATCGGCATTGAAGGCGTGCCGCGCGCGCGCGCCCTGCCACGGCCCCGTCAACAAGGCGCATGGCAAGCTGTTCTGGATGGACCCCGCACCGCCATTGGACGACTGGCGCGCCGGCCCGCCCCAGGATATTGGCGACGGGTTTGTCACCGCCCCCGGCGTATTTTCTGCCGACGGGATTGACCCCGCGTCGCGGGCGCTTGCGGATAATCTGCCCGAAACCCTTGGCGCGCATGTGATCGATCTGGGCGCCGGCTGGGGATATCTTTCCGCCCGCGCGCTGGAGCGTGATACGATCCGGCAGATCGACCTGATCGAAGCGGATCACGCTGCCCTCGATTGCGCGCGGCTGAACATCCGCGACGGGCGTGCCCGTCTCTTCTGGGAGGATGCCCTGCGCTGGCGCCCGGAGCATCCCGCCGATACCGTGCTGATGAACCCACCCTTCCATACCGGGCGCAATGCGGATCCCGCGCTGGGCCGCGCCTTTATTGCGGCTGCGGCGCAGATGCTGAAACCTTCCGGCCAGCTCTGGATGGTGGCCAACCGCCACCTGCCATATGAGCGCACGCTGGCTGATCACTTCGCCGAACATGCCGAGGCGCCCGGCGGCGATACCCGTTTCAAACTGCTGCACGCGCGGCGGCCCCTGCGCAAACCGCGCTGAGCCCTGACGCACTTCAAGGATACTGACATGTCATTTCTCATCTCCGGCAAGACGGCCATCGTCACCGGCGGGGCCAACGGCATCGGTCTGGCCGTCGGTCGGCATCTGGCCGACAAGGGCGCCAATGTCATGTTCGCCGATATTGACGAAGAGGCGCTGATCGAACAACTGGGGGATCAGCCCGAGGAAGGCCCGATCCGTTATTTTGCAGGCGATCTGCGCGAAAAACTGACGTTGGCAAACCTTTTATCCGCGACGATTGATGCGTTCGACTCGGTGGAAATTCTTATCAACGCCTCTCGGCAGGTCAGCCTGTCGGACCCGCTGAACTCGGACGACGATGCGGTGGGGCTTTTGCTGGAACAGAACCTGATGACTGCCCTGCGGCTGAGCCAGCTGGTCGCCAAACGGATGATCAGGCAATCCGAGGGGCAGGAGGATCCGGTCGGCGGCACAATCATCAACCTGTCGTCAATCGCCCCACGCTGCGCCCATCCTGAGCTGCTGGCCTATGCCATATCTTCGGCGGCGGTCGATCAGATGACAAGGTCGCTGGCTGTTGCGCTGGCACCGCACCACATCCGGGTGAATGCGGTCGCCTTCGGCTCGGTGATGAGCCGGTCATTGCAGGAAACGCTGAAGGATCATGATCATTATCGCGCCGATATCGAACAGCACACGCCGCTGGGGCGGATCGCATCCTCCAGCGAACTGGTCGACGCGGTGCAGTTTCTGGCCAGCGATGGCGCGGGATTCATGACCGGGCAGATCCTGACGCTGGATGGCGGCAGATCGCTGGTCGATCCCGTCGCATCACCTGCACATTGATACAGTACCCGGCGAGGCCCTGATGAGCGATGACTTCACCCCCCGAAAACGCCGCGCCGCTGAGTGGTTCTACAGCTTGCGCAACCAGATCGTCGCCGCGTTCGAAGGGCTCGAGGACAGCCACCACGATGGACCGCTATCCGATACATCTCCGGGGCGCTTCAAACTGACCGACACCACCCGCAGCGCCGACGATGGCAGCGACGCGGGCGGCGGGTTGATGAGCGTGATGCGCGGCGGACGCGTGTTCGAAAAGGTTGGTGTCAACGTCTCGGAAGTCTATGGCCAACTGGGAGCCGCAGCGCAAAAGGCAATGGCTGCGCGCGGCGTACCGGGGATGGAAGACGATCCCAGCTTCTGGGCCAGTGGCATCAGCCTTGTCGCGCATATGCAAAACCCGCATTGCCCCGCCGTTCACATGAACACCCGCATGTTCTGGACGCCGCATGCCTGGTGGTTCGGCGGCGGCTCCGATCTGAACCCTTGCATCGAATACGCTGAGGATACGGCGCATTTCCACGCCCAGCAGCAGCGCCATCTGGATCCGCACGGGACCGGGCATTATCCCCGTCTCAAGGCATGGGCGGATGATTATTTCTACATCCCCCACCGCCAGCGGGCGCGCGGTGTTGGCGGCATTTTCATGGACGATCAGAATTCCGGCGACTGGGAGGCCGATTTCGCGCTGACGCAGGATATCGGCCGTGCCTTCCTGCCTGCCTTCGTGCCGCTGATCGAGGCACGCCGTACCCAAAGCTGGACTGACGCGGACAAGGATGCGCAGCTGATCCATCGCGGCCTCTATGCCGAATATAATCTGGTCTATGATCGCGGCACCAAATTCGGCCTTGCCACGGGCCACGATCCCAGCGCGGTGCTGATGTCGCTGCCGCCCATGGCCAAATGGGTGTAGCGCATCAGTCCACGCGCAGATCCACCCAGACCATCCGGTGACGGCTGGCAGTCTCCAGCCGCTCCGCGCCCTCGCCCGTGACCGGCCAATGCACGCCAGAAGCTTCAATCACCCAATCCCGCGACGGCAGAACATAGCTGACCCGCATCTGGGACGGATCGACCCGCGGCCAATCCACCGTCGCCTCGGGCGGATCGCCCGGAGGGGTATTATCACGCATCGGAACAGGATCCGTCAGCCGCGGATCGGACAGAAGGCCGCGAATGCCCGTCTTGATCCCCTCGCTTTTGTCGCGGTCCTGATTGGCATGACCCAGCAGCACGAACCGCTCCTGCGGCGCTGTGCCAAAGACGCCATCCAGATAGTGCTGCCAGAAGCGCAACTGATCGTGGTTCCGGCGCCCGTTGCGATCCTCGGGCCCGTCGAACACCGGCGGGTTGGCGTGAAAAGCCAGCAAGGTGACGGGCCCACTGTCATGCAGCACCGGAACCGCCCATTGCGCCTTATCCGCCAGCCTCAATACCTTCTGCGCCTCGGCGGATGGAAAGGGCATGCCATCAACCATGGGCAACATCGCTTGCGGCAGATCGCGCCACAGGATCGCGCTCATGTCCTGAACGCCAGCCATATCGACGGGATAGCGCGACAGAATTGCCATTCCGCCCTGCCCCAGAAACGCGCCATACCCTTGGGCATCCTCCGGCTCGCCCAACCGGCCATCACCGTCCATGTCCAGTCCGGTGGCCATGCCGGAATTCGGTAACAGCGCAAAGACAGTATCATACTGCATCCCCTGCGCGGCGATCAGATCGCGCAATGCGCTCAGCGCGCGCAGTTCCATGTCGTAATCCACATTCTGAAGCAGAAGGATGTCCGGCGCGACCTCCGCGATAATGTGAGCCACCGCGCTTGCCTGCGCATCCTCTCCGCGCAGGATATCGCGCAGCAACAATCCCGGCCCATCGCGGGAAAGTTCGACATTCCATGTCGCAACCCTCAGCGTCCCCGCCACTGCGGCACATGCCAAGCTGGAGACCAGACCAATTATCGCCGCGACGCCCGCTGCCTTGGCCCAAAAGCCAGCCGAGCGGAGCAGGATGGGCCCAAACCGGTGGCAATGAATTTCCATGGGATCCGTCCAGATCAGCTTCTTCAGGCCCTGCCACAGCCCGTCCGCCGGGACACCAGCCGACAGGGCGCGCGCCGATCATGACGCCAAAGCTCCTAAGAATTTGTTAACCGCAATACGGCCGCGCTCAGACCCAAGGCCGCGCCGTTCCCGCACTGGATTCAAAGGTATCGATCGATGTCGCCTTTTCCATTGTCAGGCCGATATCATCCAGACCTTCCAGCAGGCAGTGTTTCTTGAACGCGTCCACTTCGAATGAAATCACCTCCCCCTCGGAGGTGGTGACGGTCTGCGCCTCCAGATCGATTTCAATCCTTGCATTCGCGCCTTTCGCCGCCTCCGTCATGAGGATATCAACCTGCTCTTGCGGCAGAACGATTGGCAGAATTCCGTTCTTGAAGCAGTTGTTGTGAAAGATATCCGCAAAGCTGGGCGCGATGACGCAGCGGATGCCGAAATCCTTGATCGCCCAAGGCGCATGTTCGCGCGACGATCCGCAGCCGAAATTTTCGCCCGCGACCAGAATTTCAGCCTCGCGATAGGCAGGTTTGTTCAGCACGAAATCAGCAATCTCGTTGCCGTCATCATCATAGCGCATCTCGTCAAAAAGGTTCACGCCCAGCCCCGAACGTTTTATTGTTTTCAGGAACTGCTTGGGGATGATCATGTCCGTATCAATATTGATCATCGGCATCGGGGCGGCAATGCCGCTGAGTTTTTGAAACTTTTCCATTTCGATCTCCCTCGGGCGCATGTCGGCCCGGATTATCTGTGACTGGTCGCCCGCATGAAGAACGCCATCACGATCAGGCCCGCGCCGTTGAACAACAGCTCGATCCCCATCAGGATGCCCAAGAGCGACACCGTGGCCGCCGCGAAATTGGCCATGATATAGGCCGCGAGCAGCACTGACAGCGCGCCAGATATCAGCATAGGCCAGAAAAACCGGGTGGTTTTCATGCGAAAAGACATGATCAGCCGCACAATCCCGCTGGCAGCCAGCAGGATCAGAACCAGAAGCGTCAGCGAAATCATGCCCTGAAGCGGGTTGATCAGAAAGGATATTCCCAGAAACGCCATAAGCACGCCCAGTACGACGGGAAATACCCGCGATCTGTCCGGGCCTCCGGTGAACCCGGCCACAATCTGGAACACGCCGCTGATCAGGAACAGCGCCCCGGCCAGTGTCGTCACCGCCAAGGTGGCCATGACGGTATTGCCCAGCACGAATACTCCGAACGCAAGCGAGAGCGCCCCCAGCAGCAGCAGTTTGACCCATTCCTTCATCGTCTTTGTCCTTCCCCACCGCTCCACGCGGTCACATCATGTCGCGCACATCTGTCAGGCGACCGGTAATGGCAGCGGCGGCGGCCATGGCCGGGCTCATCAGATGCGTGCGCCCGCCGCGGCCCTGCCGCCCTTCGAAGTTGCGGTTGGACGTGGCTGCGCAGCGCTCGCCTGGCGAGAGTTGGTCGGGGTTCATCGCAAGGCACATCGAACAGCCCGCAAGGCGCCACTCGAAACCCGCCTCCATAAATATATCCGCCAGTCCTTCTTCCTCGGCCTGCGCGCGCACAAGGCCCGAGCCGGGGACAATCATGGCGCGCAGCCCGTCCTTGATCTTCTTGCCCTTCAGGATCGCTGCGGCGGCGCGCAGATCCTCGATCCGCCCGTTGGTGCAGGAGCCGATGAAGACGGTGTCGATCTCGACCTCGGTCAAGGGCGTGCCGGCGGTCAGGCCCATGTAATCGAGCGACCGTTTGGCGGCATCCACCTTGCCGCCGCTGAAATCGGCAGGGCTGGGCACCTTTGCGGTGATGGGCAGCACATCCTCGGGACTGGTGCCCCAGGTGACGACGGGGGCGATATCCTCGCCCCGCAAGGTCACGACCTTGTCCCAATGGGCATCTTCATCAGAATGAAGCGTCTTCCACCAGGCCAGCGCGGCCTCCCACTGGGTGCCCTTGGGAGCGTGGGGACGACCCATGCAATACCGATACGTCGTCTCGTCAGGAGCGATCAGACCGGCGCGGGCCCCGCCCTCGATCGCCATGTTGCAGACGGTCATGCGCCCTTCCATGCTGAGGCTGCGGATCGCCTCGCCGCAATATTCGATGACATAGCCCGTGCCGCCGGCCGTACCGGTATGGCCGATGACACTCAGCGTGATGTCCTTGGCGGTCACGCCCGGCGCCAGCTTGCCGGTGATCTCGACCTTCATGTTCTTGCCCTTGCGCTGGATCAGCGTCTGGGTCGCCAGCACATGTTCCACCTCGGACGTGCCGATTCCATGCGCCAGTGCACCAAAGGCACCATGCGTCGCTGTGTGGCTGTCGCCGCAGACCACGGTCATGCCCGGCAGGGTCCAGCCCTGCTCGGGGCCGACGATATGCACGATGCCCTGGCGGATATCCGAAACCGGATAGTAATGGATGCCGAAATCGGCCGCGTTCTTGTCCAGCGCCTCGACTTGAATCCGGCTTTCGGGGTTTTCTATCCCTTGCACCCGATCCGGCGTAGTGGGCACGTTGTGGTCCGGAACGGCGATCGTGCGCTGCGGCGCCCGCACCGTGCGCCCCGTCATGCGCAGCCCCTCGAAGGCTTGCGGGCTGGTCACTTCGTGCACCAGATGGCGATCGATATAGATAAGCGCGGTGCCATCCTCGGCTTCATGCACCAGATGGGCGTCCCAGATCTTGTCATAGAGCGTCTTGGGGGACATCGGTCCTCTCCCGTATTGTCAGCGTGTTTGAGATGTCGGCAGGCCGGCGCCTGTCATAGATGCGCGTGCACCGACAGCAACGTGCCGAAAAACCGCCATGGCAGACGCGAGCGGTCGTCGATGTCAAAAATCCTGATCATGGGATGCAGATACTACCTGCCACCGGTTCCCGCAAGTGGGACCGTCCGAGGGAGGTCAATCGGGCGCCAGCATATATCCCTCGCCGCGCACGGTCTGAAGGTAACGCGGCTGTTTCGGGTCCATCTCGATCTTGCGGCGCAGGCGGGTGATCTGCACGTCTATGGCGCGTTCCTGCGCCTGCCCCCCATCGCGCCCCAGATCCTCCACCAGCCGGGTGCGGCTGACGGGCTGGCGCAGATTTTGCGAAAAGAGCCGCATCAGCTGCACTTCCGTGGCGGTCAGGCGAATCGGTGCACCATCCTGCGTCAGTTCGGCCCGCTCAATGTCATATCGAACCGGGCCCAGCTGGATGATCTTTGGCGCGGCGGCATCGGGGGCCGCATCGGGCATGCGGCGCAGGATCGCGTTGATCCGCAAAAGCAGCTCCTTTGGCTCGAACGGCTTGGCAAGGTAATCGTCTGCGCCCGCCTCGAGCCCCGCAATGCGCTCGCTAGTTTCGCTCAGAGCTGTCAAGAGCAGGATAGGCGTGTCGAGTGTTTCGCGGAGCGCGTGGGTCAGTGCTACGCCATCCTCGCCGGGCATCATCACGTCCAGCACGATCAGGTCAAATTCCAGCCCCCCCAACACGCGCCGTGCATGGGCGGCATCGCGCGCCACTGATACCAGAAATCCGTTCCGGGCCAGAAATTTGCGCAAAAGACCACGGATGCGCTCGTCATCGTCGACAACCAGCAGATGAGGGGCAGGATCGACCATCAGCGCGCGCCTCGCAGGATCTGATAGCGGTTGCGCATTTCAGGGTCCATCATCGCCTCCAGAACCTGCCTGAACCCAAGAACCGCCTCGGGACCGACTGCGCGGTAGGCAGAACGCAGCCGCATCCGCTGCGAATCGCTCAGCTCGCGCTCCAATACCTTGCCGGCTTCGGTCAGATGCAGGTTGCGCTCGCGCTTGTCCGATTTGCCGATGCGGCTTTCGACCAGTCCATCGTTGACCAACGTGCGCAGAACACGGTTCAGCGATTGCTTGGTCACACCGAGGATACCCAATAGATTGGTGACGGTCGTGCCCGGCTTGCGCGCGATAAAGTGAACAGCCCGATGATGCGCGCGGCCATATTCCATTGTCTCCAAGATCCGGTCGGGATCAGCGGTAAAGCTCTGATAGGCGAAAAACATCGCCTCTATGCCCTGCTGCAGCTGCTCATCTGTCAGAAACAGCAGCATTTCGCCGCCCGGACGCTCCACCATATATCGACCCCCCTCAGGCAATTCCGAACAACTTACGTCAGCTTTATTGACTTTCCAAGTTTCAACTGTTAGCAAATTCCAGTTTCAGCGCAATATTACGTCCGTTCCGGTCGCATTTGGCGCAACAAGTGCAAATCATTGATTGGAGACTGGCCATGACAGGCTATGACGACCGCGACGGCAAGATCTGGATGGACGGCAAGATGATCGATTGGCGCGATGCGCAGGTCCATGTGCTGTCGCACGCATTGCATTATGCCAGCTCCGTTTTCGAGGGCGAGCGTGCCTATAACGGCCGGATATTCAAAAGCCGCGAACATTCCGAACGGCTCCATTTTTCGGCCGGGGAACTGGACTTCGCCGTGCCCTATACGGTCGATGAGATCGAGGCGGCCAAGGCCGAGGTTCTGACATCTGCCGGGCTGACGGACGGATATATACGCGCCATCGCGTGGCGCGGCGCGGGGCCGGACATGGGCGTCGCCAGTTCGCATAATGCGGTGCATCTGGCGATTGCCGCATGGGAATGGGGCGCCTATTACGGCGATGCCAAGACCAAGGGCGCGCGGCTCGATATTTCGAAATGGAAGCGGCCCAGTCCGGAAACAATTCCGGTTCATGCCAAGGCCGCGGGTCTTTACATGATCTGCACCGCGTCCAAACATGCGGCCGAGGCCAAGGGATGCTCGGACGCGCTGTTCATGGATTATCGCGGCTATGTTGCCGAGGCAACGGGGGCGAACATCTTCTTTGTCAAGGATGGCGAGGTGCATACCCCGCTGGCCGATTGTTTCCTGAACGGGCTGACCCGGCAGACCGTGATCGCAATGCTGAAAGAGCGCGGCATCGCGGTGCACGAGCGCCACATCATGCCCGAGGAAATGGAAGGGTTCCAGCAATGCTTTCTCACAGGAACCGCTGCCGAGGTGACGCCTGTGGGCATCATCGGGGATTACAGTTTCGAGGTGGGCGCGCTGACACGTGATATCGGCTCTGCCTATGAAAAACTGGTGCGCAGCTAGAACATATCGGCCCTGATCGGATTCGGGATTCCCAAGGCTTTCTTTCTGTGATTCCCT
>JAUNVT010000281.1 GCA_030540655.1 Rhodobacterales bacterium | reverse complement strand
GCGCGGAAGTTAACGTGACAACACCACGCAGACGACTTGCTCGTACATGAAAATGGGCTCACGCCAATAATTCCTGCTTCCAGTCCTGAGAATGGATCGCGTTACAAAACCGTGGGATCAAACACCTGGAGCAGTTCAGTCAGAAAGATTTCCGGCCCTGTTCTTGCCAACTGGACCTGCAGGAACTCGTATCACTGGCAGAACCGTCCTTCGGGCGGAAACTTCAGACCCCCATGACATTCGTAGGCTTCGGCACGATATCTTTGCGGTATCCGGACGTTTTCGGCCGACGGAATGACGACAAGCCGCCGCCAGACCGCAGCAATTGAATCGTCCTTTAGTCCACCCATGCGCATGGCTGCATCCAGCATGGAGTCCTGTGCAAGGTTGATCTCGATCACTGCCTCGAAAAAGGGATCGGGCAGGTTGGGGATCTCTCGCTGCTGACCTTGCTCATCGAAATTTCTTTCGCGTGTCAGGTCGTCGATGGCAGCGGCCGGCGTCAGAAGACCGTCGCGCCGCACCTGAAACGGAACCGGTTCCGGATTGGGCGTCATTTTCTCTTCTGCCCCCCATGACGCGGCGTCTTGAACGTCCATGCCGGAGGAGAGGCAGGGATTGTTGAGGCAGGTCATCTTCTGCGCTTGTGCATCGGGTATCTCGGTACGGCCAGCCGCAACGATATCTGCTGTCGTTCCCTGAACGGGTCTTGTAATTAAGCGCCACGAGACATGCGGGCCGGCGTCAAATTCTTCGGGAGGTGCCACGTGCTCAGCGCCATGGGAGTCGATTGCCTTCTGACGGATTGCGGATCCCAGACTGAATCGGTCGACCTGAATGAAGCTGAGGGGCAGCGGACCGTGCTTCGGCGGATTCGGAATCCCTTCAATGCCGTAGGTAATACGATAGCGGACCCGGTCGCGCTGGCCCTCGGCAGTTTCAAGCGCCAGCACCGCCATGGTCAATGGTTCGATCCGCGCGCTCGCGAAGAACACCGAAGGCTGCGGGTCCACCGGATCCAGGGTCGCAAGAATCTGTTCGAACACCTGCAGGATGTCCTGAGGCGCGTACCCGTCAAGGAAGCGGGCGGACAACGTGTCGATCGGGTCGCCTTCGCCAGATGGTCCCGTTGCTTCGCGTATCCTGGATGCGTTGTCGTCCCAGGTAATGAACCGTTGCGCCACCCATCCGGCACGCTGCCCGTCTGCGTCCCGCATCAGACACCACGGGGGCGGCAGAACGGCCTTTTCCGCGTCGTTCATGTCGGCAGAGTGGGTGATTGCATGGAACGGCACGCAGGTGATCAGTTCCAGTCCGCGTTCATCGGGTGCGAAGGTCTCGATCACGGGAAAGTCGATCGCGGGTCCCATTCTGGCGTTCAACATGTCATCGGCCGCAACGCCTGTTACGCGCCACGATTCTGGGCCGCCGTCGGCATTCTCGGCCCGCGCTGCGGTGGCAGTGGCCACCACGGCGGCAACAGCGATCAAAACGGAATTTCTTGTCATCTTCTTACCTCCACGACCGGCCGACGGGAACCTGTGACCGGCAACATCGGGAAATCCCGCGTCATGCAAACCCGAAGTCCGCCCGGCGGGAACTCAGCTCTCGCACTTGCTGTTGCCATATCTCGTCAGGCAGGCGCGTGCGGCGCAGGAGTCGATCTGCGGATCGCGTTGCCGCTTTCGGATATCCACGGTCTCGACTGCGGGATAGGGAATCGAAACATTTTCCATGATAGGCTGGCACAGGGTGGTCGATCCTGTCGTCTTGCAATCAATCTCACCTGTGGGGCGCTTTTCGCTGCGATATTTCGTGACCACTTCCTGACGATAGACGGGCGGAATCTTCAGCATCCACTCTGCCTCGCAGTGCGTTTTCTCGGCGCGGTATTCGGGGGTTCCGCAACCGGCCATCGCGACCAGCGCGATCAGGCAGACAATGTAGGCCGGTCTCGGGATATTTGCCATTCATACACTCGGGTTCAAAGCCATGCTCGCGGTATGGCGAAATTTTGACACGAAGATTGCATGGTCGGTGCCCGGCGCGCGCCGTTCATTCGAACAGGGTGACGCAGATTCTTGTGCATAAACCGTTTGCCTCTGCGCCGGACGCACTGGCTTTCGCCGGCATGATCCGGCGACCGCTTCACAGTTCAGAAAAAGTGTCATCTGCTCCGCAGCCATTTGCAGAAGCTTATCGTAGTCTCTACTCTCGTGCTCCGTGGACATGGACTCTGTGGCACCTCTCAAATGCAAGGCAGCTATGGCCTGTTAAAAGACATGTCATATCTCCGGTTGTCAACGTGGCTTGGCCGTTCAGCCGTAAGCGTGGAGGTAGTATTGCAGAACTCTGCTGGAAACTTCCTGTTGCCGCAGCTGCAGTAACTCGTAACAAGTATTTTGCACTCTCACTCGAACGGACGCTTCGCGGAAGCCGCGCCGCAGCGTTGGACCACGGACAAGGGTGTTGTCACG
>JAUNVT010000059.1 GCA_030540655.1 Rhodobacterales bacterium | reverse complement strand
GGCATCATACCGCCGTGGCAAGGTCAGGGCAATTTTCCGAGGTGCCCTTATAGCTGAATACCAGAAATGAAGGCAAAAGACATGGATTTCACGCAGAGCAACGGGGTAGGTCAAATCCTGCTGCATATGTGATGCGACCGACCATATCCAAAGCGCCATGCTCTTCGCCCCTCTGAAACAGTCAGCCAGGATCGCGTGCCAAGGCTTTCAGACTGCGGCCGTAATCATTCTTGGCAAAATTCGCAGCACGCTCCAGTAACGCTTCGCGGTCGATCCAGCCCATCTGGAATGCTATCTCGTCAGGGCTGCCTGTCTGCAAGCCCTGGCGCAGTTGCAACGTGCGCACGAAATTGCCCGCATCAAGAAGCGAGCCATGCGTTCCGGTATCCAGCCACGCGTATCCCCTTCCCATCCGTTTGACCGACAGAATGCCATCCGCCAGATAGGTTTCAAGAAGGGTGGTGATCTCCAGCTCGCCCCGCGCAGATGGCCTGACCTCCCGCGCCCGCTCGGATGCGCTTCCATCCAGAAAATAAAGCCCCGTGACAGCATAGGAAGAGGGCGGGGTTTCAGGTTTCTCAATGATGCTTATTGCCTGCCCATCTGCGTCGAACTCAACCACGCCATAGCGTTCGGGATCAGCCACGTGATACCCAAAAACGGTGCCGCCTTCGGCCTGTGCGCCGGCCTCGGCCAACATCTCAGGCAGGCCATGCCCGAAGAAGATGTTATCGCCCAGCACCATCGCGCTGGGGCCGCCTGTCAGAAAATCTTCGGCCAACAGATAGGCTTGGGCCAGACCTTCCGGCTTGGGCTGAACGATGTAAGTCAGCGACACGCCCCACTGGCTGCCGTCGCCCAGGGTGCGCTGGAACTGGTCCTGATCCACCGGGGTGGTGATGATGGCAATTTCGCGGATGCCCGTCAGCATCAGCACGGATAGCGGGTAGTAGATCATCGGTTTGTCATAGATCGGCAGCAGCTGTTTGGACACGCCCATGGTTATGGGATAGAGCCGCGTTCCCGATCCGCCTGCCAGAATGATACCCTTGCGTCGCGTCATTATTCTAATTCCTCTTGGGTTGATTGTAGTGACCTTCGGGTCCGGAAACCTTTCGCATGCGAAAGATCCATGTAGGCTTGAAATGAAATGCCATGATGATTTATCCCGGTGCCGCTCGGCGTCTGCCTTAGCGTGTCCGATGCCTTTTGCCTACATCCCCCCATAGGGTCTTTTGGGCCGCGAACTCCTTCTAGCCCTGCCGCTTGACCAGCCAGCCCAGGAAGGCCTTGTCCGGCTGCCTCAGCGGTGGACTGCCGGTGGCGCGCCAGATACGGTCCCATTCGGCCACCAACGCATAGACATCGGCCCCCGGGACGAGACGGCGTGCCGCATCCAGGCTTCCCGGATCCAGATGAGGCACAGGCGGGCCACCGGCTGCGGCCATGTCACCGCGCGGCACGACGCGAATGATGTCGCCAGGCTCCTCCGACAGGATGTAATCTGGCAGGTGATCTGCCGCGATGATGTCGCGCAGCATCTTGCGGAACACCCGGCGCGGGCTGGCCGAGCCCGATTTCTTGAGCAGCGTGTCCACGGATACCCGCCATGCCGGCTGGCGACCGCAATGCTTGCGGGCCAGTTCGTAGATCCGCCGCTCCAGGGGTTTGCGCAGCCGGAAATAATCACGGTTAAGCGTCAGCACCGATTTCGACAGCACCGCCCGAAACAGCCAGTCCGACAGGGTGACCGACACGCTGACCATTCGCCCACCCCCCGATCTGCGCACGATCTGCCAGCTTTCGATCAGGCCGAACCCCGAGGTCACCTCAAGACCGCCGGTGACCAGGTTTGTCGTCACCCGCGTACCGGCCAGACGCTCGAACGCCTCGCGCAGGCGTCGATAGGCGTCACCGCTGGTCTCGCGGTTTGTTGCCACCATCAGATCATGGGCGCGCAGATGCAGCGTACGGCTGACCTGTCGGCCCGCATTCAGCGCCGCCATCAGTTGGCTGATGCAATAGATCAGGATGTCCTTGTCATGAATCGTGGCCAGCCCCTTGACGCTGGGGATCACCTCGATCCTCGTGCCGTTATGCTCGTATGTCAGGATCCGGCGATCAGGCCGGGTCGCAAGACTGAAAAGAGGATGTTCCATCGACCCGAGGTCATCCTTGGGAGAGGCATCGAAGATATCGCAGACAAAAAAATCGGCGCTCGGATGGCGTACCGGCGCTGATCCGCCCTTTATGGCTTGCTGCATGCCCCTCCCCTCTGCCCCTCTGTGGCGATTTCCCGGCGCTCATTCTCACGGTGCCTGTGCCCTTGTCTGGGTCATTTCGGCATCGTGGTTTCAATGACACTACCCTAAAATAATCCACAGGCTGCGTCCAGCGGCCCGATCATATCTATCGGGGGATCGGAGTCATTTCATCGGGGGATCAGAATCACCCGATCGTGGTTTCAGAGTCGGAGGACAATATTTGAAATGAGGATAGATTAGTATTTCCAGTAGCTTGCAGGAAAAGTGGTAACCTGTAACTATCTAATAACAAAAAATAACATGAGAAATCAGCAATTTCGGCATGCGAGCTTTGAAATATGCTATGAAAACAGGAAGTCAGGAGAACATGCGGGGGTGTTTATACTGACCAGATGCCACATTTGCTTTCATGTATCACATATGTTGATATAATACGAGAAACACAGCACAAGAAGAGAATAATGGCATCTGACCCGCGTGATCCGCCTCCCTATTTCAACATCGATCCCGACCACGCCTTGGCGGAACTGGGGGTAGGTACAGACAGCTCCGGCTTTGCCCGTATTGCAGAATCCTGTGCCCGGGGACGCGCCGATCTGACCGGCCGCGGAATGAGTCCCGCCGGGCGCAAGACATTGCGCCTTTTTTCGACCTGGGAAATTACACGCTATCTGATCCCCGTCGCCGCCGCGCATTTTCGCCGGGTCTTGCGCCAGAACCCTGACCTGCCGCAAGGCCAAGCCGCCAGCGAGGCGGGTGCCAAATGGTTCACTCTTGACGAAGTGTTGCGCCTGCGCGCCCATTTCGCAGCGGAAGGCAGCCGCGCCAAGGAGTACCGCCCCTACCGGCCCGAGGGCCTGCCCGCCAAGGTCGTCGCGGTCGCCAACTTCAAGGGTGGTGTCGGCAAGACCTCGACCTGCGCGCATCTGGCGATGTCCGCGGCGCTGGATGGCTATCGCGTGCTGGTCATCGATCTGGACAGCCAGGGGTCCATGACGTCGATCTTTGGCGGTCAGGTGCCCGATGAATGGGGCACGGTGTTCCCCATGCTTGCCCGCCATTATGCCACGCACCTTCAAGCCGAGAACCGAAATCGCAGCGCGCGCGGCGACGATCCGCTGCCGCTGGACGACACTTTATCCGAGGCGATGGAGTTACGGGCGGCCGATCTGATCCAGACGACCCATTGGCCTAATATTGATCTGATCGGCGCGCAGCTGAATCTTTACTGGGCTGAATTCCAGATCCCTGTCTGGCGCATGCAGGTGCGGGGTTGGAAATTATGGGACGCGCTTGGCGACATGCTGGAGGCGGACGGGCTGCTGGACCAGTATGACGTGATCTTTCTGGATACGCCTCCCGCGCTGGGGTATCTGACGATCAACGGATTGTCGGCCGCCGATATCCTGCTGGTGCCCTTGGGAGCATCATTCCTCGAATTCGATTCAACAGGTCGTTTCTTTGACATGCTGCACTCCACCTTCAGCAGTATCGAGGATGTCGAAAATATGGCTGCGCGAGCTCTGGGACGTGAAGGGCTGCATTTCGAATGGGATGCGGTGCGTGTGGTGATTACTCGCTACGATATGAGCCAGCAGGCAGAGCTGGCGGCGCTGATGCAGGCCTATCTGGGGCCGGTTCTGTCACCACATCGCCAGGATTACACCGCACTGATCGGGCAGGCGGGTGAACAGGTGAGCGGTATCTACGAGGCCGACTACCGCGATTTCAATCGCGAGACATATGCCCGCGGCAGGCAGACATTCGACGCCACCTATGCCGCCTTCAAGCGCCTGCTTGTCGGCTCGTGGCGCCGCGAGGAACTGGCACGGGCCGAGGCAGAGGAGGCCTGATATGGCAAAACGTAAACGTTTGGGGCCGATGATTGCCGATGATCCTGCCGTGCCCGCAGGCGGGGCCTCTGCGCCTCGTGCGGCGACGGGTAGGCGGCCGCCTATTGCGCAGGTTGCCGGGGAAAGCGCGGCCATTGCAGCCTTGCAGGAGCTTTCGGACGTGATGACAACGGCCGAGGATGAGGGGCGGCTGATCAAGAGCCTGCCACTGGACCAGATCGATATCGACCATCTGGTACGCGACCGTATCACTGTGGATGATGACGACCTGCAGGCTCTGAAACAAAGCCTGCATCAGCGTGGCCAGCAATCTCCCATCGAGGTGCAGGTCCTGCCTCCGGCGCGCGATGGCGGATTGCGCTATGGCTTGATTTCAGGCTGGCGGCGGGTGCTTGCGCTGCGGATGCTGGCCGAGGAGACCGGGGAGGATCGCTTTAATGCGGCTCTCTCCTTGGTCCGGCGCCCGGAACGTTTGGCCGACAGCTATGTCGCGATGGTCGAAGAAAATGAAATCCGGGCTGATCTGTCTTACTTTGAGCGGGCGCGCATCGTGCTCAAGGCGATTGAAAACGGAGTCTATGACAGCGAAAAAATAGCTTTGCAGAGCCTGTTTTCTTCTGCCTCCTATGCCAGGCGATCAAAGATAAAATCCTTCATTGCCATCGTGGCCGCGCTTGACGGTGTATTGCGTTTTCCGGCGACAATTTCTGAACGTGACGGTCTGGTGCTGGCCAAGGCTCTGACCGAAGATGACGGCTTGGCAGCACGTCTGCGCCGCGCGCTGGAAGAGGCGCAGCCCCAGACATCCGATTCTGAAAAGGATGTGCTGAAGCGCGTAATATCGAACAGGACAGATGATGAAAAACCTGCCGAAGGCTCGGGCAAAGGAGTTGATGAGCCGTTTGTCACGCGGTCCTTCGCCAAGGGAATTACAATCCGGTCCCGGCCCGGTCGGCTGGAAATCACGGGGCAGGATATCAACGACGCTTTTGTCGAACGCTTCCTGCGCTGGATGAAAGAGCAAGCCTGAGGTCTGTGCTACTCTGGATCTTTCGCACGCGAAAGGTTTCGCAGTCCCGGCATATTTTTGCCGTAGACACCTGCCATCATTGTCCGGTTCTTAAACCTGTTGTCTTAGACAACTTGCACATCCCGGGCGGGACGTGCCAATCAGCCCTGAAACTATTCAAGAAGACACTCGCATGATCTCCAAGCCTGAGCGCCATATTCTGATCGTTGTCGAAAATCTGCCGGTTCCACTGGACCGCCGGGTGTGGCTTGAGGCGACAACGCTGATCGCCGCGGGCTATGAGGTATCGGTGATCTGCCCCATGGGCCGCGGGTGGAATGCGCCTTATGAAGTGATTGAAGGGGTGCATATCTATCGTCATTCCGAACCCCCTGAGGCGCATTCCGGGGCTGTGGCCTATGCGCGTGAATACGGACATGCGATCCGGCACTGGTTCCGTCTGGCGCGCGTTGTCTGGAAGCGGCGGAAATTCGATGTGATCCAGGGGTGCAATCCGCCCGATCTGATCTTTCTGCTGGCGCTTTGGTATCGATTCCGCGGCGTGCGTTACATGTTTGACCATCATGATGTCTGCCCTGAACTCTTTCAGGCCAAATTCGGCAAAAAGGGTCTTTTGTACAGCGTAATGCTGTTGTGGGAAAAGATGACCTTTGCCACGGCCAGCGTATCCATGGCCACCAATGGGAGCTTCCGCGACATCGCGATCCGGCGGGGCGGCATGGCACCCGAAGATGTGTTCGTGGTGCGCTCGGCGCCGCGCGTCGACACTTTTTTGCCTGGGGCGGGCGATGCGTCCTATCGCAAGGGCGCAGGGACCGTGATGGGTTATGTGGGGGTGATCGGCCAGCAGGAAGGGATGGATCTTCTGGTGCAGGCTGCCCAGCATCTGATCCGCAATCTGGGCCAGAAAGACGTACATTTCGTCATTGCAGGCTTTGGCCCGACACTGGAAGAAGTGAAACAGGATGTCGCGGATCATGGGCTGACTGATTACTTCACCTTTACTGGCCCGCTTTATGGCGAGGATCTTCTGGCAGCATTGAACGTCATCGATATCGGCCTGTCACCCGACCCCAAAAATCCGATGAACGATATTTCCACCATGAACAAAGTCATGGAATATATGACTCTGGAAAAGCCGGTGGTGCAGTTTGATCTGATTGAGGGACGTGTTTCGGCGGGTGAGGCATCCCTCTATGCTCGCGCGAACGATCCGGTTGATTTTGCCGCCAAGATAGATGCGCTGATCCGCGATCCCGAAGCGCGCGCGCGCATGGGCCGGATGGGCCGCAAGCGTGTGCTGGAGGATCTGTCATGGGCGCATACCGTGCCCCAGCTGCTGGCGGCCTATGAGCGCATCTATGAAAAGCGAGGCAGATAGCCTGCTGCAAAGGCAAGCTATCTGGGGGTTACGATGTGCGTGGCCCTTGTTCTGAGGTTATCAGAACCGAGTGAGATAGCTCCGGCGCATGGTTATGAAAATCTCGTTTGATTCAATCTTGCCTTCACCGGTATCATCGCTGTAGCGGTGCCGGACGCCCAGATTCAGGTTCCAGTCCTGGGTTAAAGCGCGGGTATAGCTTACGCCAAAAGACGCATCCTTGAAGGATTTGTCGGTGCTGGTATCTTTGGCCTCGGCCCAGAGCGCATCGAAATTCAGGTTCGACAGCTTTGACAGGGCGTGCTTGTAACCCAGAGTGATCTCCGTGTTCAGGCGCTCTTCGTCCTCGTTATTCGAGGAGGACACATAGCGGGACAGACCCACTACCACGACGCCGTGGGGCAGGGGGTATTCTATGCCTAGGCCACCGGTCAGCACCGTATTGCCTGATGTCTCATTGGTTGCACCGACCTGCCCGGACAGCGTGAACCGGGGCATTATATAGCTGCGCCCGATTTCCGCCGAGGTTCGCGTGCCATTCTCTGTTTCGGTCACGTCAAGGCTGAAGCTCAGATCCCCTGTAGGGCGGGCCAGAGTCAGCGTATTTCCAAGCGACCAAGTCTCCCGGTCAGGCACGCTGCTCTTTGTATGATTGCTGTAACTGAGGAAGGTTTTCAGCTGCGCCACATGACTCAGTCGAAACGTGACATCGCCGCCCACTGTGACGCGTTCCGCATCACTCAGGCGTCTGCCATCTACACCTGTAGCGGTGCCGCCGCTATAGCTCGTGTCAGAGTAGCGCGCGAAGGCGCCATAGCTGACGCGCGCATCCTCGTTCCATCCCACCCGCGCCTCGACGGTGCTGTTGAGGCGCGTCGCATTCCCGTCAACGATGGTGAAACTGCCATCATCCTCGTCAAAGATCAGCCGGTTGTCCGACAAATCGCTTTGTGTGACTCTCGCCGATAGCTCCAAATAGGACGCAGCGCCTATCCGGCGATATTTCAGCGCGGCGGAAGGGTTGATCAACCCATTGCTCAGATCAAGGCTGGAAGGGGCATCGACGCCACGCAGCCGTCCGTTCAGATTGAAGCTGAGGTTGGTATTTCGGGTCTCGCTACTCAAGCCGAACCCCAGATCGACAAACGCTTCGGTAGAAGCGCCCGGATCGGACTTGGCCAAGGTTCTGTTCGACTTCCAATCGACGCCCAACCCCAGGTCAAAGCGTAACTGCGCCCCGCCCGAATCCGAGCCGGACTGCGCCCAGGCTGGCGAAACAACAGCCGTGCTGGCCAGAAACAAGAATGCGGCGCCTGTCGCCCTGATACGGTGTGCTGTCACGAAAGGCCTCTCATTTGCGGTCTTGCGCAACTGCCGTGCGCATTAACCCGGGCAGGGCTGCTTATTCGAACAAGCGACGCTGGGGCACGACGACGATATCGCCATCGCGTAATGTGGTCAGACCGCCTGTTCCGCCGGCTTCGATCGCCTTGTAGTTCAGGGTACGGATGGTCTGTGTACCTGCTTGCAGATCCACGCTGCGCAACTGGATGCGTTTTGTTGCGGCGAAATTGGAAAACCCGCCTGTCATCGAAAACAATTGCAGAATGTTTGTGCCGGGCGGTACCTCAAGCACGCCGGGTCTGCCGACTTCGCCTACCAGATAGACCGAGATCGTCGGCTCGGTGGCCAGTTCACCCAATGCGGTGGAGGGCTCGTACAGCCGTTCCAGAGAAACGAACACATTGGGGGGGCTGGCAAAGTTGCTCGCCAGACGGTCGGTCACAACGCGCTGAAGGCTATCGATCGTTTGACCGGCTGCCTGAACATTACCCGCCGAAGGAATGGAGATGCGCCCGTCCGGAGCAACCAAGACCGATCGGTTCAGGCTGGGATCTTCCAGCACCTCGATGCGCAGCGTATCGCCCGGCCTGACGTTGTAGGTCTGCGCCTGCACTTCGGCGGTCGAAACGGTGATCAGAATCGCGACGGTAAGAGCGGCCCAGCACATACGCCCAAGCGCAACGATATTTATCGGACGAAACATGCGAAAATCCATCTGTATTCCTTTCAAGGCCCTTGCCTCTGTCGTCTTTTGCCCAGTTGTACTAGCTACAATGCCGGGGTTTCAAAGAAAAACCTCAAATCTGCGGGTCAACTGGCAAAATAGCATCGGCCAGTGCCGCACATGCAACATATTGTTGACCGGATCCTCAGTTCTGGGCTGCCGGAATATCCTCTTCCGGCAGAGATTCAAGCGTTTGCCGGGCGTTCTGCATCTGCGGCAGATCACGGTCTTTGTCCAGAGTCAGCGCACGCTCTAATTGCAGACGTGCCGCAGGCACATTACCCAGACCTGCATAGACCATGCCCAGATGATACTGAACCAGCGCATCGTTCTGGAGATCGGCAGCCGCCGGTTTCAAATATTCCAGCGCCTCGTCGAGGTTGCCGCGACGATATGCGATCCAACCATAGGTATCCTGAAAGGCGGGCACCTCGGTGCCGCGCAGACGCCGCACGATTCCCGCTGCACGGGTCAGGCTTTCCTCATCTTCCAGATGTGCGCCGATCAGGCTGGCAAGATTATTGGCAAAGACGGGATTCGCACTGTTCTGGGCATAGAGAAGCTCATAGGTGGCAATTGCACCGGGGATATCACCGTCACGCTCCTGCTGCTCGGCGCGAAGCGATAGCAGTGTCGGGTTCTCCGGCATACGCTCCAAAGCTTCCTTGAGGACAGCGTTTGCGGTGTCCTCAAGACCATAGCCGTTCAGCGCGTTTGTCAGCAGACGAACGGGCGTGTCGCTTTTGGGAAAATCCGCTATCAGTGCGCGGTATCCGGCCTCTGCTGCCGCCATGTCGCCGCTGATGACGTGCAAGGTGGCATCCAGCATCCGCAGGTCCGGATCATCCGGATCTTTGGCCAGCGCCGTATCAAGATAGCTGCGTGCCGCCGGAATGTCCCCGTTGCGGATCTGGGTCTGCACGATCAGGCTGGTCGAACGGATGCGCTCTGCGTCGGTAACATTCTCGTCTTCATTAATGCGCGATTCAAGCAGATTCAGACTGTCTTCGATCCGGTTCTGCCCCTGAAGAATGGCCGCGCGCAGTTCTGTTGCCGCCTGGTTGGTAGACGGCGTTCCAAGCGCGCGCAGCGCATTGACGACGCCTTGAGCATCCTGCCAGGCGCCAGCCTGGAGGTTCACGCTCCCCAGCATTGCCAGAAGCTGCGGATTGCGCGGATCCTCGCGGCGCGCATTCTCCAGCACGGTCTTTGCAACTTCGAGCCTGTCCTGTGAAATTAGCAACTGGGCATAGCGCATAGCGAGGGGGGCAGAATTTCCCGATACCTCGACAGCGAGGGCCAGTCGCTCTGCGGCCAGTTCGATATCTCCGTCGCGCTGATGCGCCTGGGCCATGATCGTCAGTGTTTCAGCATCACGCGGATTCTGGTTCAGCGCGCGGCGCAGCGCGATAATGGCCTCGCCGGGCTGATCCTGTGCAATCAGGCGACTGCCCTGCATTTTGAGAGCCGCCACATTGCTTGGATCGGCCTTCAATACGGACGCAATCAGCGTATCGGCCTGATCGACTTCGCCCGTGCCGATCAGCATCTGGGCCAGCATTACCTGCATGTTGACCTTTTGCTCGGCGTCGCCGGTTGCATCGATCAGCTTTTGCAACTCCGCGATCGCCTCGGCCGTCTTTCCTGCCTTATAGGTCGCTGATACCCGCAGCGCCGCATAGAAATGAGCCCGGTCGGTGCCGGCATTGGCGGCCTCGAGGCGGCTGATCTCGGCCTGTGCCGCATCCTCGCCCATGCGGGCGCGCAGGAACTGGATGACGGATATATGTCCCTCTGTCGGGCCGGTATCCTCGCCTGCCTCTGTCCGCAAATAGGCTTCGGCACCAACCAGATCATCCTGGATCAGAAACCAGTTGATCATGGCCTGTTTGATTTCCTTGTTTTCGGGAAACAGCTTGGTCATGGTTGTCAACTGGGTGCCGATGCTCTCAATGTCTCCCTTTTTCTCCAGCGCCTGAACCTTCATCATATGAAGGTCTTCAGCCTTGGGCTCGCGTTCCAGCGCCGCATCCAGAAAAGCAAGCGTCTCGTCGGGCGTGCCCTTCTGGACCATATTGTCCAGAACAAGCCGCACCAGAGCGCGATTGTCCTTCGGGCTTTCGGCGCGAATCTTTTCGATCAGTGCCTTTGCGCTGGTCGCGATCTTGGTCTGCGCTTCTCTGTCCTTGTCCAGCCGGGCGGCGCGATATTGCAGCAACAGATCCAGCGCCTGCGTTTCCGGGCGGTCCGGAGCCAGTTCAATGGCCGCCCGCCCGTGCCTTTCAGCCTCCTGCCAATTGCCCGCTTCGATGGCCAGTTGCGCCAGTGTGATGCGGGCGTCTACCTCATCAGGATATTGTTCAATCAACAGCAGATATTGGCTGTAGGCTTCGGTGGTGCGGCCCATTTCCAGCACAATCCCGGCATAGGTCTCGCGGGCCTTGCGGTGAAAACCGTCATATTTGAAGACGTTGCGCAACTCGATCAACGCGCGGTCCTTGTCGCCTTCCTCGATCAGCTCAAGGCCGGACTGGTAATACCGTTCCGCTTTATCCGCATCGCTTTCGCAGGCGGCAAGGAACAGCATACAGGCAGCCGCGAAAGACAGGACGAATACGCGAAATGAAGGCATCACAACTCTCTGTTAATCAAATGAAAACAAGGGCCAGTAGCCCCTGTTCTGATATTGAATGATTGCAAATAGGTAAAGAGGCGGCCAGTGTCGGCGGCAAATCAGTAGCCGGTGGCCTTGAACACAACTCCGACGGTTGCCTTGAGAATGCGCAGATCCTCGCGCAGGGACACGTTCCTGTCATAAGCTGCATCATAGATGGCGCGCTCGGCAAAGCTGGAATCGTTGCGGTCCGACACTTGCCAGTTTCCGCTGATTCCGGGCAGCAGCTTGTAATATTCCTCACCGGGATAGAGGGCCTTCTGGCTGGTCATCATGGGGCGCGGTCCGACAAGGCTCATATCCCCGCGAACCACGTTCCACAACTGCGGCAGTTCGTCAAAAGAGCATTTGCGAAGAATGCGGCCAATTCTGGTGATACGCGGATCCGATTTCAGCTTCTGATCCTTGTCCCATTCTGCGCGGGCCTGGGGATTGGCGGCCAGATGCGCCTCCAGGATCTGGTCGGCATCGTTGACCATCGAACGCAGTTTCCACATCTTGTAGACACGTCCGTTCCGGCCAACGCGCTCCTGACGATAGAAGGGGCGCCCCCCATCCAGAGACACCAGCAAGGCCAGCAGCGCAACCACGGGAATCATGAAAGGGGCTGCTGTAATACAGACTGTCAGATCCAGCAGGCGCTTGCCGAAATGCCGGTAAGGGGCAGTGCGGAACGACGGTGTTTCCAGAGCACGGGACACCGGCTGATTTTTGCTGAAGAGAGATTTAGGTGCGGCAGACCCTAATGTGGAATCACGGTAATGAATCGTCATAGCATCCAAATCTTAATTGCCGACGTAGCGCCGGGCAGTAGTAAACAGAGCAACCGTTTTGAGGGTCGCTTCAACTGGGAAACCCAACATATGATCCTTTGACCGTGGACGTGATATGTACACTGGTCGTTAAAATCTATTCAAATTGTCTACCTTTTTATGTGCGGAGATGGAAGAGTTTTAACCGGTGGCGTGGCAGATTGGCATCTTTAGGCCGGTAAAATGGCGAACTGTCGTGTTTTGTGTCAGGAAGCGAAACTCTTAACCATCTGATGCGACCGAAGTGATTCGGCGCAGTATCACTGCTTGTGAGACAGCGTATTCCCCATTAGAGCAGGACCACTCATCCAAGAGCGCATCTTCTGGCCGAACTTCCGCGTGTTTTGGCCCTGTTTTTCCTGTAGGTGCGCCAAACCGGGATAAGGAATTTGTTATGAAAAGCAGCCTTGATATTTATACAGATTTCTTCCACCTCACCGAGCGCCCCTTCTCGCTCGTTCCCGATCCCGATTTCCTGTTCTGGTCAGAGCAGCACGAACGCGCCTACACGATGCTGGAATACGGCATCCTGACCGGCGCGCCGATCACCCTGATCACCGGAGAGGTGGGGGCCGGCAAGACGACATTGATGCATCATCTGCTGCGCTCGGTGGGGGAGGACGTTCAGATCGGGCTGATCTCCAATGCGCATGGCGATCGCGGGGAATTGCTGCGCTGGGTGCTGATGGCGCTGAAGCAGGAGGCGGGCCCCCATGAGACCTACGTTGATCTCTTCGCCCGCTTTCAGGATTACCTGATCTCCGAATATGCGCGCGGACGGCGGGTCATCCTGATTTTCGACGAGGCCCAGAACCTGAGCCGCGAATCCCTGGAAGAGTTGCGGATGTTTACCAACATCAACTCCAACAAGGACGAGTTGCTTCAACTTGTTCTGGTAGGCCAGCCGGAACTGCGCGACATGATCCGTCGCCCCGACCTGCGCCAGTTCGCACAGCGCGTATCGTCGGCCTTTCATCTGCCGGCAATGAATGCGCGCACGGTGCGGGCTTATATCTCGCACCGCCTGAAGGTGGCGGGGGCTAAAAGCGAGCTGTTTCACATGTCGGCGCGCGACCTGATTCATCAGGCTACCGGCGGAGTGCCGCGATTGGTCAACCAGCTATGCGACCTTTCGATGGTCTACGCCTATACCAAAGGTAACGTGAACGTAACACGTCTGACTGTACAGCAGGTTCTGGACGACGGCGCTTTTTTCGTGAACACGCTGGGCCCGGATGTTACCGGCGCAGATGTTTCCGGCACACAAGACAAGGGTGCAACCGGACCGGGGGGTGATGCCGACACGAAGGCATCCGTTCTCGTTCTGGAACCGCATCAGCAGACAAAGGCAAACTGAGCATGGACTTCAAATTCTATTTTTCATTGTTTCTAAGGCGGCTGCACTGGTTCCTGCTGTTTGTGGTGATCGGCTCAGCCATCGGTCTGACGCTGGCCAAGGTGTTGCCGCCGGTTTACGTGGCCCATGCCCGTCTGCTGGTCGAATCCGAACAGATTCCCGGTGATCTGGCATCATCGACAGTGCGCATGGAGGCGGCCGAACAACTCGAGATCATTCAGCAGCGTATCCTGACTCGTGAGACACTCGTGGATATGGCCAACCGCCTGAATATCTATCAGGGCACGCAGGCCGAACGCCGGATGAGCACCGAATCGCTGGTCAGTGACATGCGCAAACGCATCAGCATCACGACGACAGTCGGCGCTTCGGGAAGTGGTAAAGGGGGCGCGACGTTTGTCACGGTGGGCTTCAAGGCACCTACCGCACAGATGGCCGCAACCGTTACGAACGAGCTGGTGACATTGATCCTGCGCGCGGATGTGACCATGCGCACCGGCACGGCACGGCAGACGCTGGAATTTTTTCAGCAAGAAGTCGACCGGCTGGATGGCGAGCTGTCCAAGCGCGGCGCCACCATTCTCGAATTCAAGCAGGGCAATCAGGAAGCGCTGCCCGAGAGTCTGGATTTCCGGCGCAGCCAGCAGGCTGCCGGACAGGAACGGCTGCTTCAGCTGGAGCGTGAGGAGGCAATGCTGCGGGATCAGCGCAGCCGCCGTCAGCGCATCTACGAGTTTTCCCTCGCCAATGGCATCGCCGATGAAAGCGCCGCTTCCACGCCCGAGCAAAAGCAGCTGCGCGCGATGGAGGAGGAGCTTGCCTCGCAGCTGGTCGTGCTTTCTCCGAGCAACCCCAAGATCAAGATACTTGAGGCGCGCATTGCCTCGCAGCGCAGCGTTGTCGAGGCACAGGTTGCCCGGCAGGCAGCGGCAGGATCCGATACCGCGCTCAGCGACGCTCCGCTCTCCGACTTCGAGGCGCAGATGGCCGAGATCGACGGTCAGATCGAATTTATCGCTGAACAGAAGGAGCAGGTGAAGCAGCGGCTGGAAAATCTTGCAGTTTCCATCCGCGATACGCCCAGCAATACGATCACCCTCGACACGTTGGAGCGCGATTATGCGAACCTTCGCGCACAATATGATCATGCCGTCTCGAACATGGCCCGCGCGGCGACGGGCGATGTGATCGAAGCCCTGCGCCAAGGCCAGCGGATTTCCATCGTGGAACAGGCCATCACGCCAAACAAGCCGGAAAAACCCAACCGTCTGCTGATTGCCGCGGGCGGTGTCGGGGGCGGCATGGTTTTGGGCCTTGTGGTGGTTCTTTTGCTGGAGCTGCTGAACAAGGGGATCCGCCGTCCCGAGGATGTGACCGCCGCACTAGGGATCACACCATTTGCGACGATTCCCTATTATCGCACTACACATGAAAAATCGCGGCGCAGAAGCATCATATTGGGGGCGTTCGGCGCCTGTCTGATCGGTATCCCGCTGATCTTGTGGATCTTTCATAGCTATATCGTACCGCTGGATCAGCTGTTTAATTCATTGGGCCAGGGGTTTGGCCTTGCTGCACTGATGTCCAACGTCACGATCGCGCTCGGGTAAGGAAGAAATATGGAAAAGATACAACAGGCCCTTGCCAAGGCACGTGCGGAACGCAATGATCCGGGCGCCACAGTTGCCCCGATGAGACGAGAGGCAATTGCGCCCGCGTTCGAAACTTCGCTGGATGTAGCCGAAGCCTGGCACGCCCTTCCCGAACTGACCCTTGATGCCGGACGGCTAAAGGAGAACCGGATTCTCGCCCTGGAAGGCGGCAGGGAAGCGACGGATATCGACATGATGCGGACCCGCGTTCTGCAGCAGATGCGTGACAATGGCTGGCGCAGGCTGGCGATCACGTCCCCCACCGCAGGGTGCGGCAAAAGCACCATTGCGCTGAACCTCGCGCTGAGCCTTCACCGCCAGTCCGATCTGCGCATCATCCTGATGGAGCTTGACCTGCATCGTCCGTCACTTGCAGATATGGTCGGACTGACCGAGGAGATGAGCTTTGCCAAAGTGATTGGTGGAGAAAGTGATTTTGCGTCCAATGCAGTGCGCTATTCCGACAATCTTGCCATTTCAGTGAACCAGCGTCCCTACAAGAACGCAGCAGAGCTGCTTGGCGGCAGGACTATGCCGCAGGTCCTTGCCGAAATCGAGGAAAACTATGCCCCGGATGTGATGCTGTTCGATACGCCGCCCATGCTGGTGACTGATGACATGATGGCCTTTGCGCGCCACATGGATTGTGTCCTGCTGGTGGCCGGGGCCGAAATGACCACCACCAAGGAGGTGGATGTCTGCGAGCGCGATCTGGCCGCCCAGACCAATGTGATGGGCGTGATCGTGAACAAATGCAGATATATGGGGCCTGAATACGGATACGAATATTATAAATGACCTCTCCACAAGTTTAATTGTGCTCCGGCTGCTCCCGGAGGTTTGATTGCCCGTACACTTTTGCTGTTAGAATGGAGCGCATTCATGGAAAGATTGACACCGCATATGACCAAGGCGCTGAAAGGCCCGTTATTCACTTGGAAGAACGCTTCGGACCTGATGCGCACTGCCCAAGGGGCCGCGCTTGCCATGGTTCTTTCCCTGTGCGCAGCCTCTGCGTTTGCCCGGGATGTACCCGTGAGCAACGCAGAAGAGCTTCAAGCCGCCCTGCAAGAAGCAGGGGGCGGTGACAGGCTGTTGTTGCAAGCGGGAAATTACGGAAGGCTCTCAATGTGGCCGGGCGGGAAGATCGATCCGCGTTTTGACGGAACGGTAACGATACAATCAGCCGATCCGAAACAGCCTGCGGTCTTTACGGAGCTTGATCTTTCAAAGGCACGCAACATCGTTTTTCAGAACCTTGTTTTTGATTTTCAGGCAGAGGCGGGCAAGCCCAGCTATCATCGCTCCTTCGAGATCAAGAACTCGGCCGATATCGCTGTCCTCGGATCGCTGTTTGATGGGGATGATGCCCATGGCGTGGGTCCCAAGGCCGATGGTTATCCTACCGGGATAGGGCTGTCACTGCGCAAAAGTGACAGGATCCGGGTAGAGAACAACGTGTTCCGGAATTTCTATCGCGGGCTGACCATGGGCCAAAGTGACGGAAGTATCGTGCGCGGCAATGATATTTCCGGCATACGGTCCGATTGCATGACCTTCGTCCAAGTCACCAATCTTCTGATCGAGAACAACCACCTGCATGATTTTCGCCGCAGCCCTACAGCAGGCGATCATGCGGACATGATCCAGTTCTGGACCTACGGCACCAAGATACCCACCAGCAATGTCACAATCCGGGGCAATGTACTGAATATCGGAAATGGCGATGATACGCAGTCCCTGTTCATGCGTAATGAGGCTGTGGACAGCCAAGATGGCGGCAAGCTTATGTACTATCGCGATATTCTAATCGAAGATAATATCATTATTAACGGCCACCTACACGGGATTACCATAGGCGAAACCAATGGACTGACGATCCGTAACAACACATTGATCCGTGTCCCGCGCACCGGACCCGCCAAAGAATCGATAGCGCGGGGATCCAAAACTTGGATGCCTCGGATCAACGTGTCGAAAAACTCGGTCAATGTTACCTTGGAGGGCAATATTGCGCCCAAGATTAAGGAGCAGCCTGGCTGGAAAGTGGAAAACAACCTTGCAATTCAGGACACTTCGTTGATGGAGCCGGGCCATTACACGCGCGTCTTTCAGAACGGTCTGGCGGACAAGCCATATGCGGTGGAAAATTACATCGCGAAACCCGGCGGCCCCGCCGACAGGCCGGGTCTGGGCGCCGCCCGACTTTCACGGTACTGAGGCGGCAGGATGGCTATGGCGGAAACCTCGCGAAGACAGGCCGCGTCCGTCGCGCCCCTGGCTTCGTCCCTATCGGGATCTGCGGCGCGCTTGCCCGTCTTTGTCCTGATATACATGATTGCGCTTTTCATGCCCATGAGTTTCAACATCGGCTCCTTGGGGATGAGCCCGCTGCGGGTGTATCTGATAATCATGACACCCATTTTATTCGTGAATCTTTTTGCCGGGCGCTACGGCCGTGTTCATATCATCGATGTGTTGTTCATCCTTCACATGATCTGGGTTACGATTGCGATTGCCGTCAACAATCCCGAAAGAGTGATTGAAACTGCCGGATCCACCTCCCTGGAATTTTTGGGCGGATATCTGGTGGCCCGGGCCTTTATCAGGGACCGGGCAAGCTTTCTGGGATTTTGCAAGGCGTGGACTGTGGTGGTCGCGCTGACGGTCCTTCCGGTTCTGTTTGAACAAGTCACAGGGAACGCCATCCTGATGACCATTGCTGACGCCATTCCGGGAGTAAGAAGCCCCGGAGACGGAGACAATACGCGAATGGGCCTTGAAAGGGTTCAGGTCGTTTTCGCGCATCCCATTCTTTACGGTCTCATATGTTCGACGGCTATTCCTCTGGCCTTTGTCGCGCTGAAAGATGAAATAGGCGACACGAAGCGTCTCTTCAGAACCGTAATAGTTTCGCTATGCACGTTCTTTTCGCTGTCCAGCGGCGCTCTCCTTGCCATGCTTCTGCATTTTTTCATGATCGGCTGGGCGTGGGTGTTCGCGAGGGTGCAACGCCGGTGGATGGTGCTTCTGATCCTGATCATGATTGCCTATTTTGCGATAGATCTGCTTTCCAGTCGCACACCATTAAGGGTGTTCCTCACTTACGCTACATTTTCTCCACACACGGCTTATTATCGAATGCTGATTTATGATTGGGGGATGATAAACGTCTGGGCGAACCCGTATTTCGGTATCGGGTATAACGATTGGGTTCGTGCGTCTTGGATGACCCCAAGTGTCGATAATTTCTGGCTGCTTACGGCGATGCGGTATGGTATTCCAGGCTTCGCTTTTCTGGCCGGGGGGTATTTCCTGCTGATCTGGAAAGTCGGGCGAAAGAAGCTTGAAGGCGATGCACGGATATTGCGGTACCGGCGCGCTTGGGTTTTCACATTGGTCGGCCTGTGTTTCACTTTGACGACAGTGCATATCTGGTCGTCTCCCTTTACCTTCCTTGCCTTTCTGCTGGGAGCGGGGGTGTGGTTTCTGGACGTGATCCCTGAGACAGACGGAACCCCTGACATGGATCAGGCCCCTCTGGTCCCGGCAGGGCCAGTCTACGCCCGGAAATTTGCTTCAGCTCCCTCGTCGCGAATGAAAACCGACATCAATCCGAAAGAGGGTGCAAGATATACGCGCGGGCGCAGGCCATAACCCATGTGTTCAGTCCCGGCATCTGGTGGATCGGTTTCAGGTTTCAGAATGAATCGATCTGGCT
>JAUNVT010000280.1 GCA_030540655.1 Rhodobacterales bacterium | reverse complement strand
CTAGGTTCCTGCTAATTCCAGATCATGATGGTGGCCGGATTTTAACTACGGCTGGAAGACGGCGCTTCTTTCATCAGGGTAACTATCTGAACGCAATATTACCAACCGCCATCCATCGAGTGCTGGATGACGCACTTCTCTCCCTACGAGATATCGAAGCGAGAATGCCGACCATATGGACTGATCCATCTGCGTATTATGATCGCCACAAGGATCTTCATGAGGAGCTAGATGCTGCGTGGAAAATCGGGGCCTTCGTGAAGTACTCTCCATCGGACGCTTGACTTGTGCCATTCTGGTAATCGACGCAAAAGTGTGCCAGGCTCGGTCGGCTCACCGCAATGGACTGAGCGCGGTCATTAGCGGCCTTCCAAAAAGGCCCCCTTTTTGAACGCCGTTAAAGTCCAGCAGCCTTGCGAAAAGCATCATTGATCCGCCTTTGCAACCAGCTCCTTCCGCCCTGAACGTCGCAATCACATCAGGGTCCAGACAGATCGTGATTGATACTTTGATCTCGTCCGCCTTTAGCCGCCTTCGCTGAGCTGTAGTCAGGCAAGTTTGTTAGCTCTGGAGGGAGCCGATCCGTCCTATAATCAATGCTCCCAAGCGCTGCACTCACTTGGTGAGAACCCGCCGGGAGATACTGGTAAACACGGACTTCCCAACTACACACTCCCTGGCGGATCCTCGGGGTCCCCGCCTTTGCAATTGTCAGGCAAGACGAGGCAGCGGACCTTGTTCGGAGAGGTAGTTAATGGAAATAAGCTAATCAATTTCGCGGGCGTGATATTAGATAACGCAGCTCACTGCGATCATAGCGGTCTCGCTTCCCGTTGATCCACATCTGATGCTTGAGGATCGCTATCCGGGGGCAGATGCAGCCATCGCGCCGAAATCGTGCCGATGTTACTCCGGGCGCTGATGAATGGCATCGCCGCCCTCAAATGCTATGGCTCGGCCCCTCGCGCGCCGCCACCCGCTCTTGTTCTTTGAGCCGTTCCTGCTCCAGCACCTGTTCGCGCTCTTTGTCCTGCTGTTGCAGCTCGTGCCCCGCACGATCTTCATTGTGCTCGACATCTACGCCAGCATCCCGGCCCCTGCTTTCGCGCGCAGCCTGTAGCCGCTCTAGAGCCGTCTGTGGGACATCAACCGGCTGCCGCCCTGCGCGCGCGGCCTGCAACCGCTCCAAAGCAGTTTGCGGCTCTCTGGTGTGCTCAGACGGCCCAAGCGCCGCTGTGCGCTCGTGTAGCGCCTCCCTTGCTCTCTCCAGCCACTCTTTGGCCCGCGTCTGAAACTCCTGCGCAATCTCGCGAACCTGAGCGCCAATCTGGCGAACCTCCTGCCAGCGCTAGGCTGCTGGGGTCGCGATCCCGCGCCGCATCATGCTCCACCCCCGCACACCCACGTCCGGCAGGGGCGGGCGGTCCAGTTCCACAGCCCGCGCCATCTGCGCAATGTGGGTGCGCGCGTCACCGTGCCGCTCCGCTTTATAAGGCCGCTCCGCTTTATAAGCCCGCGCCAGCGCCTCCTCGCGCTGCGCCTCCAGAGTGCGGTGATCGACCCGCTCGCGGACATGGCAGCGCTCAAGCGTCTGGTTCACGTGATCGGCCCAGGACGACCGCCAGTTCAGCAGCACGTCCTTGGCGTTCCAGTCGCGGTTCTTGGCCCCGAACCCCTCGGGGCCAATCTCGCGGGTGGTCAGCAGGATATGCGCGTGATGGTTCCGCTGGTCGCCCTCCCGCCCCGGGGCGTGGAGGGCGATGTCAGCGACCATTCCGCGGGTGACAAACTGCGCTTGCACAAACCCCCGAACCAGATCGCGGTTTTGTTCGGGCGTCAGCTCGGAGGGCAGCGCCACGCGCACCTCGCGACTGACCTGCGCATCCTTGCGCCGTTCAATCTGCTCAACCGCGTTCCACAGCGCCGAGCGATCCCGCGCCCAGTCCGGCGCATGGGCGGGAGCGAGGATCTCGCTGTGCTCGACGCCATGCTTGCGGGTGTAGTCATGCACCTCGCCGGTGCGCGCATCCGTGATCCGCTCAGCGGCACGATAGGCGCTGGCGGCGGTCGAGGAGCGCCCTTTGCTGCGGGAGATCACTGAGGCATCCAGATGATATATCGCCATGGCGCCCTCTCGGCTTAGTTTCAAAAGGATGCGCAGCGGTCCTTTGCTCACATGTCACGGAGGGACGTATAGATAAGCACTTCGTATCCGCCAAGCATTTACCGCAAGAACCACACTTGCTACCAGCGCACAACCTTAAGGAAGCGCCCCATGAAGACACTCGAACAACAGATCGCAACCGCTGAGGCAAAGCTCTCTCGGCTAAAGACAAAGAAGAAAGCCAGCGACACCCGGGTGAAGATCCTCGTCGGGGCCGTGGTGGCAAAGGCAGCCCTCGAAAGCCCAGAAGCTGCGGCAAATCTGGCAAGCCTGCTGCGCGCCAATTGGGCGAACCTCCTGCCAGCGCTCGGAGCGCCGGTCACACGCG
>JAUNVT010000058.1 GCA_030540655.1 Rhodobacterales bacterium | reverse complement strand
CGCCAACTTCAAGCTGCCGCCTGATCAAGCGTCACCAACTTCTGCGCATATCTCCAGAAACTGGTCCCAATTCCTGCGATCACCAAACACGGCCCATCGGTTCGGGAAAGTCCTTCGCGCCGCCTGCGACAGCAACGGGAGACATCGCCCAGCCTGCGCGCCTTCCACGCGGTCCTCACTCTCGACGAGACCTCCGCGCCTCCGGTCTGCTCCATCCTGACGCCCGCCAGTGTCAAAGACCCTGAATGTCTTTCGTCCCCTCCGGCAGGATGCCAGAGCGGTCAGGACAGCTTCGAATGATGCTGTCGGCCGGGTTCCGCGGGATATCCAGCGTCCATTTCGACGGGTCTGTCAGCATCATCATTTACGACATGCCGTTGCGAGGACTGCCGACATTGCGGCCGGTGTTATCGATCAGAGGCGCGTCCGGCTCAGCGTTCAGAGGACGCTTGGGCGGCGCCGTCTTCACCGCGTCGCCCCGCTCCTCCTTCGCAAAAAGATCCTGCGGGGCGCGACCAGCCACAAGCTGGTCCAGCAGATCCTGCGCGATCGTCAGATGAGGCTCCCCTCAGGTTCCTTATGATGACCGCACACAAGATAGTTCCTCCCATCTCGCCCCTCATGGCAGATCTTATTTTTGCCCAATGTTCACGGTATATTGAAGACAGCCTGAACCTTGGGCTGACAAACGTGCGCGTCCGGTTGACACAGGCTTGAGCCATACATCGTTTTATCTTGACAAAGGCATCACGTCACAGCCGCAGATGATGCGGAGACTGCAACTTTTGCATTCAGATTGACGAGTACGAAATTTCCAATGCCCATCCACCACTGGCCCATTCTGCCCTCATGAATGAACAGGTGCGCCTAGGTTGGACCGTCCGGTTGCAAAGGTTTGGAGCGCCCATTCCCAGATCGTCTCCAAGATTATTGCCGAAGGTGCGAACAGCCGTCGCCAACCTCATGTAGAGGTTAATTTTCTTTCCGGGTGATCAAGGTGCATATGGCGTGTTACGCGACAAAGGTTTTCCCGTCCGCTAGCTCACCCGCCGCAACCGCCATCCATTGGCCAAGTATCTTGACCGCGAATCTTCTTCACACACGTCGGATGGCAAAGAATTCTTTCAGAAGCTCTTCGCACGCGGCGGCGGATATTCCATCATAGACTTCCGGCACATGATGCGTCTGGGCGTGGCTGAAGACGCGCGCGCCATGCAGGACGCCGCCCGATTTCGCGTCCGAGGCACCGAAATACACGGCTGTGAGTCGCGCGGCGGCGATGGCGGCAGCGCACATGGCACAAGGCTCAAGTGTAACATAGAGCCTGTACCCCCCAAGCCGCTGTGACCCGGCGGCGGCACAAGCGGCGCGGATCACCAGCATCTCGGCATGGGCCGTGGGATCGCACAGTTCGCGCGTGCGGTTGCCGGCACGCGCCGCCACATTGCCAGCGGGGTCCAGCAGAACGGCGCCCACCGGCACCTCGCCGCGCAAGGCGGCGGCACGCGCCTCGGTCAAGGCAATTTGCATGTGGCTGGTGAAACTCATTCTGATGTCCTGCCGCGCGATAGACGCTTTCGCAAGGGCCGCATTTGCGCTATGCGCAGATCATGAGCAAAGAGCCCCCTTCCCCCGGTGCCGCACCCCCTCCCGGCGACCGCGTTGCCAAGGTGATCGCCCGCGCCGGCATTGCCAGCCGCCGCGAAGCCGAACGCCTGATAGAGACGGGCCGCGTCACCGTGAACGGCGCCGTCATAAGCAGCGCAGCGCTGAACGTTACACCGCAGGATCGTGTGTCGGTCAACGGCAAACCTGTTGCTGCCCCCGAACCCGCACGTCTATGGCTTTATCACAAACCATCGGGTCTGGTGACCACGACCAGCGACGAACAGGGCCGCCGCACGATATTCGACGAACTGCCCAAGGATCTGCCGCGCGTGATGACGGTGGGTCGGCTGGATATCACCTCCGAAGGGCTTTTGCTGCTGACCAATGACGGCGGCATCAAGCGCAGGCTGGAACTGCCCAGCACGGGCTGGCTGCGCAAATATCGTGCGCGCGTGAACGGGCGGCCAACCGACGCGACCTTTGCGCCGCTGCGTGCGGGCCTGGTGCTGGAAGGCGAGCGGTTTCAGCCCATGGCCGTTTCGCTCGATCGCCAGCAAGGGGCCAACGCATGGGTCACTGTCGCCATCCGCGAGGGCCGCAACCGCGAGGTGCGTCGCGCGATGGAGGCTGTGGGGCTGACAGTCAACCGGCTGATCCGCGTCAGCTATGGCCCGTTCCAACTGGGCGATCTCAAACCCGGCGCGGTAGAGGAAATCCGCGCCCGCGTGCTGCGGGATCAATTGGGGCTGGATGCGCCGGTCGAGCCGGATCCGGTCAAAGCAAAACCCAAGCCCCGCAGCATGGGTACGCCTCATCGCAAGGTTTCATTGGCAGGCAAGCCTGGACCAGCGCAGCCAAAGGCGGACCGGACCGACAAAAGTCGGGCTGTCGAAAAGCGCGTAAAACACGCCTCAGGCGCGGGGGCCAGCGGCAGGGCCAAAGCCAAATCAGCCGATGCAGTATCCGGGAGCTTCAAACCGGATATCAAAAACGCCAAACCGGGGGGCAAACCCGGCCAAGGCGCGCGGACCCGGCGGACGGACAAAAGCGCCCGCCCCACCATCCAGCGCACCCGCCGTACGCCCTAGATGAATATGATCCTCGCCCGACGCAGTTGCGGCACCAGCCTGCGCCGCGGCAGCACCGCCGGCCACGCCCTCTGGTAACGGCGCCCCTCATACCCTACCTGTTCACTGCCCGCCGGGGCCATGCTGACGATCCGCTACAAAAGAGAGGTTTTCGGGTACATGGCACGTCTGCTATTGCTTATATGCCTGATTTGCGTGGTTGTCGCGCTGGCAAGCAATGCGGTATCGGCAATGGTCCGCGCTGCGCAGGACAGCAAGGCACTGGCGCAGGAGCTGTCGGCTCCGCATAGAGGAATGGTGATGGAACGCATAAGTTACACTGCGCTGATACTGCTGATGCTTGGCGTCACCAGTGGCCTTCTGGGCGGCCTCTGATCGCCATGGCGCAAAGGTTTGGCGGAAAATACAGCCCCGACGGAGGCCAGAGCGGCCCGGGCAAGCCGGTTGCTCGTCAACGGCTCGATCCTGTGGGCGCGCGGGCAAACCTGATGTTCGTGCCTGCGGTTGTGGTGCTTTTTACGTCGCTGGCATCCGGCGCCACGGGCCTTGCGCTGGGGGCGGCTTCGGCGGCGGTGCTGACCCTTTCGGCGTGGCTCCTGCGGGATGGTCTGCGGGCTGCGGCGGCATATGCCGATCGAAAGGTGGCGCGCCGTCCAAGTATCCCGCGCAAGCTGTTCTCTTCGATACTGGCGGGAGCGGGCATCGCGCTTGCATCCCTGTCCGGCGATGGCGGGCTGATCGCGGCGGTGCTGTACGGCGCTGTCACAACCGGGCTGCATATCATGTCCTTTGGATTGGATCCGATGCGCGACAAGGGCATGGAAGGGCTTGACACCTTTCAGCAGGATCGCGCGCAACGCACGGTTCAGCAGGCCGAGAGCCTTCTGGCGCAGATGTCCGACGCCATCCGCCGCGCCGGGGACCGCCGCGCCGATGCGCGGGTTGCAGGGTTTCAGGCGACGGTGCGCGACATGCTTCGCACGATCGAGGATGATCCGCGCGATCTGACTTCGGCCCGGCTTTATACAGGCGTCTATCTCATGGGTGCGCGTGACGCGACGATCAAGTTTGCCGATATTCAGGCGCGCTCTCCCGATGACGCCGCGCGCCAGAAATACATGTCTCTGCTGGACGATCTGGAAGCGAATTTCGCGGCGAAGACACAAAAACTGTTGCAGGACGATCAGGGCGATCTGGAGATCGAAATTTCGGTCCTGCGGGACCGGCTGAAGCGTGAAGGCATCGCCCTGCCCCAAACATCATCCCCCATTCAAGAGGATCCATAATGCCCGACTCCGTGCGCCAGAAGGCCGAAGCAAACCTGGCCGAGGTTACCACCGTCAGCCAGAGCGTCCTGCCGATGCCGCAGGGCGCGGATGACATTGTGCCGCTCAAGGATGCAGATGCCCCCGCCAGCGCCGAAATCCAGCGCCGCATCGGCGAGATCGATATCAGCAACACACAGTCCATCATCTCGTTCGGGTCGGGCGCGCAGTCGGGGTTGCAGGAAATATCGCAATCCATGCTGCAGGGCGTGCGCAACAAGGATGTCGGACCGGCGGGCGATTCCCTGCGCAGCATCGTCAGCACCATCCGTGGGTTCTCGGTTTCCGAACTGGACGTTCGGCGCGAACGGTCCTGGTGGGAAAAACTTTTGGGGCGCGCCACCCCCTTTGCCAAGTTCACAGCCCGGTTCGAGGAGGTTCAGGGCCAGATCGACCGGGTCACCGATGATCTTCTGCGCCACGAACATGTGCTGCTGAAAGATGTGAAATCGCTCGACATGCTTTATGACCGCACGCTGACCTTCTACGACGAACTGGCGCTCTACATCGCAGCCGGCGAGGAGAAGATCCGCCTTCTGGACACCGGTGACATTCCTGCCAAGGAGGCCGAGGTGCAAAAGGCGTCCGAGACGGATCAGGTAATGGCGGCGCAGCAGTTGCGCGATCTTCGCGCCGCCCGCGACGATCTGGAGCGGCGCGTCCACGATCTGAAACTCACGCGTCAGGTCACGATGCAGTCGCTGCCGTCGATCCGTCTGGTTCAGGAAAATGACAAATCGCTGGTGACCAAGATCAACTCGACCTTGGTGAACACCGTGCCCTTGTGGGAGACGCAATTGGCGCAGGCCGTGACCATCCAGCGCAGCTTTGAGGCCGCGGGTGCGGTGCGCAGTGCCAATGATCTGACAAACGATCTTCTGACTGCCAATGCGGCCAATCTGCGCAAGAGCAACAAGGTGATCCGCGAAGAAATGGAACGTGGCGTGTTCGATATCGAAGCCGTCAAGAAGGCGAATGCCGACCTGATCGGCACCATTGAGGAAAGTCTTCAGATCGCGGATCAGGGCAAGATTCGCCGTGCCGCTGCCGAGGAGGATCTGAAGAAGATGGAGGCCGGGCTGCGCGACACTCTGGCATCGGCCAGCGCACGCAAGACGGGGCTTGGCGATACGGTCGCCACCTCTGCGAGGGGTTGACCGGATGCGGGCGATCGCAGCGTTGAAGGTATCGGCAGGCGCGGCTCTGCTTGCAATGGCTGCAGCCTGCACTGATACGCCCGCGCCTGATGAGTCTGCACCCGCCGCCCCTTCAGCGGCGCGCCCGCCCGCACCCACGGTGGTCAAACCGTTATCTGACCGGAGCCTTGCGCTTGCCGCTCATTACGCAAGGGTCGAGCGCAACCTGATCGCCCAAGGATTGTTGCGGACTGACGGCGGCGGGCCAGACGCACCCTATACCGACACTGACATCCTGCGCAATTTCGAACGAATCGCCCTTTACGATGAATATGAGCGTGACCGCGGGCTGGTTCAATCGGACGGTCGTGCGGGAGGCCTGCGCAAATGGGCAGGTCCGGTGCGCATGGCGGTCGAATTCGGTGCCTCCATTTCCCGGGACCAGCGCGCCCGGGACAAGGCGGAAGTTGCACGCTACGCCTCGCGGCTGGCCCGCATCACGGGTCATCCGATCGGAGTGGACTCTGCGGCGAACGCCAATTTCAACGTGCTTTTCATGGGCGAGGATGATCGGGCACAGGCGGTTGACCGCATCTTGCAGCTGGTGCCCAACATCAACCAGTCGTCGATCGACCTCTTCCAGACGCTTCCGCACACGATCCACTGCCTTGTCGTTGCCTTTTCCGATAATAACGAAGATCACACATATCGCCGCGCCATCGCTCTGATCCGGGCCGAACATCCGCCTCTCCTGCGCACATCCTGCATTCACGAGGAACTGGCTCAGGGTCTGGGGCTGGCCAATGACAGCCCCCGCGCGCGGCCGTCGATTTTCAACGATGACGATGAATTCGCCCTGCTGACGACACAGGACGAAGAACTGCTGCGCCTGCTCTATTCTCCCCGTCTGAAACCGGGGATGAGTTTTGATCAGGCGCGACCGATCTTATTGCAACTGATCGCTGAGCGCCGGGGCGGAACCAGCTAGGCCGCACCACGCTTGGCACCGCACGGCAAACATGTTTCAATCCGCCCCGACCTGGCGGCGCAGGAGTTATCCCATGGGCATCTTCGATTTTCTGACCGGCGAATTCATCGACGTCATCGAATGGACGGATGACACGCGCGACACGATGGTCTGGCGTTTCCAGCGCGAGGGCCACGAGATCAAGTATGGCGCCAAGCTGACCGTGCGCGAAGGTCAGGCGGCGGTATTCGTCCATGAAGGACAGTTGGCAGATGTCTTTACCCCCGGTCTTTACATGCTTGAGACGAACAACATGCCGGTGATGACCACGCTTCAGCACTGGGATCACGGGTTCAAGAGCCCGTTCAAGTCCGAGATCTACTTTGTCTCCACCACCCGCTTCAACAATCTGAAATGGGGCACGAAAAACCCGATCATGCTGCGCGACCCGGAATTCGGCCCGACGCGGCTCCGCGCTTTTGGCACCTACACGGTGCGTGTCACCGATCCGGGGCGTTTCCTGCAGGAAATCGTCGGAACCGACGGCGAATTCACCATGGACGAAATCAGCTATCAGATCCGCAACATCATCGTTCAGGAATTCAGTCGCGCCATTGCCGCCTCGGGTATTCCCGTGCTGGACATGGCCGCAAATACCGCCGATCTGGGCAAGCTTGTGGCCGGTGCCATCAGCAATACCGTCGCGGAATACGGTCTGACGCTGCCAGAACTGTATGTCGAGAACATATCGCTTCCACCGGCGGTCGAGAAGGCGCTGGACAAACGCACATCAATGGGACTGGCAGGCGATCTCGGCGCCTATACGCAATATTCCGCCGCCGAGGCGATGACCACAGCGGCGGCCAATCCCTCGGGTGGCGGCATGGGCGCGGGGCTTGGCGTGGGGATGGGAATGGCGATGGGTCAGCAGATGGCGGGTCACTCGCAGCCCGGCCCTTGGGGTGCCCGCCCGGTCGAACCATCGCAGACCCCGCCGCCGCCGCCCAAGGCCGAGGCTGTCTGGCATATCGCGGAAAACGGTCAGACGCGTGGCCCATTTTCCCGCGCCGCGATGGGGCGCATGGCTTCGGCGGGTGAATTGACGCGCCAGAGCCAGGTGTGGACCGCTGGTCAGGATGGCTGGATGCAGGCGGGTGATGTGACCGAACTGGCTCAGCTTTTTACCGTTCTGCCGCCGCCCCCGCCGCCGCCGATGTGACCGCAGCCCCTTCGGCGTCCCGGCGCCCGCCTTCCTTCGCATAATGAACTCGCGGCGAACCTATATCATGCCCACCCCCTCTTCCGAAACTCCACCGCCGCAGCATAGCTATCCCTGCGACGCCTGCGGCGCTGAAATGCGCTTTGTGCCCGGCGGCGGCGCGCTGGTGTGCGACCACTGCGGCAATCGAAAGGAAATCACTGGCCCTGGCCCGTGGCAAAACTCGCTGAAGGAGCTGGATCTGGCCGCTGCCCTTGCCTCCCAGATCCCGTCCGAACAGACCGAGCAGGGTGCACCGCTGAAATGCCCCAATTGCGGCGCCGAGGTTGTGCTGGAAGGCGACGCCCATGCCGGTGCCTGTCCGTTCTGCGCCACTCCGATGGTCACCGGCACCGGCACCACACGGCGCTACAAGCCACGCGGCGTTCTGCCCTTTGCGCTGGACGAGCGCTCCGCGCGGGCCGCGATGACAGATTGGCTGGGTGGGCTGTGGTTTGCCCCCTCCGGGCTCAAGGAGTACGCCCGCAAGGGACGCAAGCTGCAGGGGATCTATGTTCCCTACTGGACCTATGACGCCCTTACCCGCTCCTCCTACAGGGGCGAACGCGGCACCGTCTATTATGAGACGCACACGGTCATGCGGGATGGCAAACGCCAGACCGTGCAGGTTGCCAAGGTCCGCTGGCAGCCGGTATCGGGCCGCGTTTCCCGCGCATTTGATGATATTCTGGTGCTCGCCTCGCATGCTTTGCCAAAAAGCTACACCGACGCGCTGGAGCCATGGGATCTATCGGCGCTAGAACCCTACAGCCCGGCATTTCTGGCAGGTTTCGCCGCCGAGGCCTATACGGTCCCTCTAGAGGACGGCTATGCCGAGGCGCGCAGCAAGATGGATAATGTCATCGCGCGCGATGTGCGCTTTGATATCGGCGGTGATCGCCAGCGCATTCATGGCATTGATACCCAGGTCAGGGATGCCTCGTTCAAACACGTTTTGCTGCCGGTCTGGATCGCCGCCTATAAATATCGCGGCCGCAGCTTTCGCTTTGTCGTCAATGGTCGAACGGGACGGGTGCAGGGTGAACGGCCGTGGTCATCATGGAAGATCGCCTTTGCCGTCCTTCTTGCGCTGATCGTGGCTGCGGCGCTTGGTTTCGCCTATGCGGTTCAGCAAGGAGCGATGTGACGTCCCACAATCTGAAGGAGCCTGATCATGCGTGCCCTTGTCCAGCGCGTCACCGAAGCCAGCGTCACCGTCGATGGAGAGGTCATTGGCCGGACCGGGCCGGGGCTGATGATCCTTGTCTGTGCAATGCAGGGCGACAGCACCGCCAACGCTGACCGGTTGGCCGCCAAGATCGCCAAGCTGCGTATCTTTCAGGATCCGGCGGGTCTCATGAACCTCAGCCTGCGCGACACCGGCGGCACTGCGCTGGTGATCAGCCAGTTCACGCTTGCCGCAGATCTGAGCAGCGGCAACAGGCCGGGGTTTTCCTCTGCCGCACCCCCGAAGGAGGGCAATCTGCTCTATACATATTTTGTCAAGGCTCTGCGCGGTCACGGTGTGGCCTGCGACACAGGGCAGTTCGGCGCCTCCATGCAGGTGTCCCTGATCAATGACGGCCCCGTTACCATATGGCTGGAGGTATGAGAAACTATGCCCGGGACGGCCGGGTGCACAGGAAATTTCTGCCATCCGGGCGATTCGGGAATCAGGTATGTGAGGCGCTCGTAATACCTGGGCATTGACCGAATGTCGTGATTACTGACAATGACTATTTCGTCTTCGGACTTAAAGACATTTTTTTAAAACCACTGTTCATGGAGTTAAGACAACAGGTACCGGTCGCACCGGGTTATCCGTAAAAATTAACTGTTCTTGAATCTATTCGTTGAACGCTTTTTTAACTTGGATATCCCCTCAGGCAGTACCAACGATCCCGCATTCAGGATCCACTTTGATCGGATTAACGATGAACATTTTTAAAATTTCCTGCCTCTGCGCCGCCGTGATGTCTGTGCCTGCAGTGGCTTCTGCCGCGATTGTTACAACAGGTTCTGGGGGCTTTAACAACGGATATGCGACAACCATCACCTATGACACCGATGCGCTCCGTGGCAAAAAAGATGGCCGCGACAACGCGTCCAACGCACTTGGTGCGCAGAATGGAAAATTCTTTGAAATCGGTTTCGGCAGTTCCGTCGATCTGACGTTCGGCAAAAAGTTCAACGGCAAAGGCACTATTTTTGAGGTAACTTTCGGCAACGCGTCGAATTTTCCTGAATTTGTCGATATTTTTGCAGGATCCGGCGGTAACTTCTCCTTTGTTGGCAATCTGGCAAACTATTCGGATGGCAAGTTCGACCTGTCCGGCCTGAACGGTCCCTTCGACACGCTGCGCCTTACCGACGCATCACCGTTTTCGTCGAGCTCCGAAAAGGATTCACGCGGACGTCTGGGTGGCTTTGACATCGATGCGGTTCAGGTCTCCGCAGTGCCGGTGCCAGCCGCAGGGTGGTTGCTGATGTCCGGTCTGGGCGCTGCCGCCGCGCTACGCCGCCGCAAGAAAGCATAAGCATAAACCTGAATTGGAAGGGCCGGTTTTACCGGCCTTTCTTTTTGCGCTTTGAAGAATGTTTTTCTGCGCATATTAAATAAGACCGCTGTCGCTTTTGCAAATATAGCGACCAATCGATCATCCCAGCAGATACAGCATCCCATAAAGCGCAGCAGCACCCGCAATGATTGCAGCCAGAACATTGCGGGTAATCAGCCCCACCAGAACCGTGACGCAGGCCGCCGTCATCCGCGCCGCATCCGTCATGCCACCGGTCCCCGGCGGCCAGACCACGATCGGGGCAACCAAAGCAGGCAAGACGGCAACGGCTGTATAGCGCAGATGCCGCAGCACCCAGGCTGGCATGGTGCGATCACCGATCAAGCCGAGGAATACAAAACGCAGGCCAAAGCTGCCCACGGCAAGGACAATGATGACTATCCAGATATCGAGCGTTGCAAGATCCCTCACATCCGGACCTCCGCGCGGCGCGCCATGATCACTTCAACTTGCGCTCCCGCGATCATTCCAACAGCGCCTGCAATCAGCACCCCAATACTATAGGGAATGAAAGCCAGCCCCAGCGAAACCGCAACCGCCACCAGCGCGGCAACGATATGCGCCACGCTGCGCAGCATCGGCGCGATCATTGCCAGAAACGTGATCGGAACCGCGAAATCCAGCGCAAATTCCGGCGGGATCGCGCTTCCCACCACGGCACCGACCACAGTGAAAATCAGCCAGGGCGGCATCAGCGGCGTGATGGCACCAAAGTAGAAGGCCAGTTTTTGTGAGAGGCTCCAGCCCGGATTGCGCTCATAGGCCAGAATGGCGCTTGCATAGGCCTGATCGACCATGAGATAGGCCACCAGCGCCCTCTGGCCCAGGGAGGCGCGCCCCAGATGCGGGGTGAGCGAGGCTGAATACATCGCCATGCGCAGGTTGACCGCCAGCGCCGTTACGCAGACGATGGCCGTCGGCGCGTGTTCGGACAATAGCTGCACGGCCGTGAACTGCGCCGCACCCGCGACGACCAGTGTTGAAAAGGCCAGCGTTTCCACAAGGCTGAACCCCGCCTCGGACGCCACCACCCCGAACAGAAGCGCAAAAGGCACCATCACCAGCACAAAAGGTGCGCCGGCCCTCACACCTTGCCAGTAGGTTGATTTGGTGGTCTGAGGGATCATCTGCTACATACCGGCCATGATGGAACTGCCGGTTGCCCTAACGCCCTGCGACAGGAGATGCAATTGCCCCCCGCCGATGACGCCAGCCCTTATATCATCGCCCCCGCGCCCCACGCACCCGGCCTGACGCGCGCCGTGACCGGCACCGATCAGACGGGCGCTTCGCAGACCATCGACGTGGTGGAGGAGCGCCCGCTGACCATTTTTCTGAACGCGCAGGAAATCGTGACGGCCATGACCATCGGCGATTATCCCGAATATCTGGCGCTGGGCTTCCTGCGCAATCAGGGGATGCTGAAAGACGACGAATACGTATTGCGCGTCGATTACGACGACGAACTTGAGACGGTCGTGGTGCGCACCGACGGGCAGACCACCTATGAGGACAAGCTGAAGAAAAAAACCCGCACCAGCGGCTGTGCTGTCGGGACAGTCTTTGGCGACATGATGGAGGGGCTGGAGGGCAAGGTTCTGCCAGATGCAAGCCTGCGCACCTCGGATCTCTATGCGCTGGCGCATATCATCAACACAACGCCCTCGCTCTACCTCACGGCCGGAGCAATCCACGGCACTGTACTGTGCGAGGGCGCGCGCCCGCTCGTCTATATGGAGGATGTCGGCCGCCATAACGCGGTAGACAAGATCGCGGGATGGATGCTGTCGGAACGTGTCGGCCCCGAAGGCAAGATGCTCTATACCACCGGGCGGCTGACATCGGAAATGGTGATCAAGACGGCGCTGATGGGTATTCCCATCCTCGCCTCGCGGTCGGGTTTCACAGCCTGGGGGGTCGAGATCGCACAGCAGGTCGGGCTGACACTGATCGGGCGGCTGCGCGGGCGGCGCTTTGTCTGCCTTGCCGGGGAGCAGCGTCTGATCCGCGACGCCGATCCCGCCACCGTGGCCGATGAAGACAGCAAGCACCGCCGCAAAAGCGCAGCGCGCTAAGCGGGAATTGCAGGGTTCTCGCCAAACAGACCGCCCGCAGCCAAGGACAGTGATATGAAACAACCCTATGCTATCATCCTTGCCGGGGGGCGCGCGACGCGGATGGGCGGCGGCGACAAGGGGTTGCTGCCGCTGGGCAATGCGACCTTGATGGATCAGGTGCTGGAGCGCCTCTTGCCGCAGGTCGCAGCCGCCGCGATCAACGCCAATGGCGATCCCGCGCGTTTTGCCCGGTTTGGTCTGCCGGTTCTGGCGGACCCGGTTGCAGGATTTGTCGGGCCACTGGCGGGCGTTCTGGCGGGGCTGGACTGGGCCGCCGGGGAAGGCGCGGAGACTGTCGTATCCGTAGCCGCCGACACGCCGTTCTTTCCCTGCGATCTGGCCGCGCAGCTCCTGCTCGCCGCCGAGGGGAAGCAGGCGCCGCTGGCGCTGGCCGCAACCTCCGACGGGCGGCACCCGACCTTTGGCCTCTGGCCCGTTGCGCTGCGCGATGATCTGCGCGCCGCTCTGGAAGGCGGGCTGCGCAAGGTGGTGCAATGGACGGACGCGCATGGTGCGGCCACCGCGATGTTTCCGTCGCCTCCCGATCCGTTCTTCAACGTCAACACACCCGAAGATCTGGCCCGCGCGCAAGAAATGCAGGAGGCGCAGGCATGATGCTCTATGGCGTGACCGGCTGGAAGAATGCTGGCAAGACGGGGTTGATGGAGCGGCTCATCACCGAGATGACGGGCCGCGGCCTGACCGTGTCCACCGTCAAGCATGCCCATCACAGCTTTGACGTGGACCAGCCCGGGCGCGACAGCTACCGCCATCGCATGGCCGGGGCGGGCGAGGTGCTGCTCGTCTCGGGCGCCCGCATCGCCTTGATGCAGGAATTGCGCGGCGCACCCGAGCCTCCGCTGGCCGATCTTCTGGAGCGGCTCTCGCCCGTCGATCTGGTCCTGATCGAAGGCTACAAACGCGACCGTCACCCCAAGATCGAGGCCTGGCGCACCAGCGCGGGCAACCCTCTGATTGCGCCGGGAGATCCCACGATTCGCGCGATTGCCGCGGATTGCGCGGCCGATCTGGGCCCTGTGGACCGCCCTGTTATCGAACTCGACAATACATCGGCCATTGCCGATTTCATTCTGAAGGATCTGGGATTGTGAGCCGTTTTGACAGTATCCTAGTCGTCGATTGGTCCGCCTCGGGCACGCCGGCCCCCGCGCGCCCCTCCAAGGATGCAATCTGGCTCTGTCTTGCGCGCGCAGGTCAGGTTCAGGAGCCAATTTATTGCCGCACGCGGGCTGAGGCAGAGGCGCGGATAACGCAGATCATCGCGGATGAACGAGCGGCTGGCAGGCGTATTCTGGCGGCGTTCGACTTTCCCTTCGCCTGTCCCAAAGGGGTCGCGCGCCAGATCACCGGCAGCGATGACGCGCTGGACCTGTGGCAGTGGCTGGAGGCGCGCATCACCGATAGCGCCACAGGCCAGAACAACCGGTTTGACGTGGCCGAAGCGATGAACGCGCAGTTCAGCGGGCCGGGTCCGTTCTGGGGCAAGCCCGATGTGGATCGCTGGCCCGGCATTCCTTACCGAAAAGAGGGAATAGGCTTTGAAGATTTCGCGGAAATGCGCGCTTGCGACCGGGTTGCCAAGGCGGCCAGCAGCTGTTTTCAACTCTGTTTCCCGCCGACCGCCGGCAGCCAGATGCTTGTGGGCCTGCCCATGTTGGCGCGGCTGCGCAGGCAGGACGGCGTTTCCGTCTGGCCCTTTGAGCCGTGGGAGGACAAAGCCGTGGTGCTGGCTGAAATCTGGCCGGGACTGATCGAGCCTGCGGTCAAGCGGGCGATGGCGGATGGATCGCCCATACGTGATTCCATACAGGTGACGTTGCTGGCGCGCGCGCTGTCACGGCTGAGCGCGGAGCAGCTTGGTCAGTTGATGTCCGGCCTGCCGGAAGCCGCTTGGCAGGAAGGCTGGATTCTTGGCGCAGATCATGCGGAGCTTCTGCAGGCCCTTGCCGATGAGGGTGCGCCCCCTGCCCCGCCGCCACTGCGCGACGATTGCTTCGCCATGCCGGCAGGTGTCCACTGGACACCGGTAGACGATGCTCTGGCCGCGCTGCGCGCCGGGCTGCACCCCGTCGTTCGTGCAGAGCAATGCGCGGTCCCGGACGCCGCAGGCCGCATTCTGGCAGGGCCTGCCATTGCCAGACGCGCAAACCCACCGACGCCGAATTCGGCCGTGGATGGCTACGGCTTTGCCCATGACAGCCTGCCTGCGGGTGATCCGGTCCTGCCATTGGTTGACGGGCGCGCTGCAGCCGGGGTGCCGTTTGAGGGGTCCGTCCCGAAAGGTCACGCGATCCGCATCCTGACCGGCGCCGCCATCCCCGATGGTGTCGATACCGTCATTCTGGAGGAGGATACACGCGAAGCCGCCGGACAGATCGCCTTTCGCGCCGGTATCAAGCGGGGGGCCAATACCCGCAAGGCGGGCGAGGATGTGACCGAAGGCAGCGAGATCCTGCCCCGGGCCCGGGTTCTGACCCCCGCCGATCTGGCGCTTCTGGCCGCCACCGGGCTGGGCGAGGTGGACGTATTTCAGCGGCTGCGCGTCGCCGTCCTGTCAACGGGCGATGAGTTGGTCGAGGCAGGCGGCGCGGCCGGTCTCGGGCAGATATTCGACGCCAACCGGCCCATGCTGCTGGCGCAGTTGCGCAGTTGGGGGCTGGAAGCGATAGATATCGGTCGCATCCCCGATGACCGTGCAGCCCTGCGCGCTGCGCTGGATAATGCGGCTGCCCGCGCCGATGTCATTCTGACCTCGGGCGGCGCATCTGCGGGCGACGAGGATCACGTCTCGGCGCTCTTGCGCGAAGCGGGCGCGATGCAGCAATGGCGCATTGCGTTGAAGCCGGGGCGCCCGCTGGCGCTCGGGCTTTGGGATGGCGCGCCGGTATTCGGGCTGCCGGGCAATCCGGTGGCTGCGCTGGTCTGCACGCTGATCTTCGCGCGGCCCGCGCTGAGCCTGCTGGCAGGGGCGGGCTGGCAGGAAGCGCAGGGCTATGACCTGCCCGCCGCCTTCAATAAATCAAAGAAGGCGGGGCGGCGCGAATATTTGCGCGCGCGGGTGCGCAATGGAAAAGCCGAGGCGTTCGCTTCCGAAGGCTCGGGCCGGATTTCGGGGCTCAGCTGGGCGGAGGGGCTGGTGGAACTGCCCGATGAGGCCGCCACCATCAACATTGGCGATCCGGTTCGCTACATCCCCTTCTGCAGCTTCGCACTCTGATCGCTCAGATTCGCTCAAACCAGGAAGGCCCGTATGATATAGGCGACCACGCCCAGCGCGGCGACGGACATCAGCCAGATACCAACGAACCAGCCAAGCCGCTTCCACAGCTTGTCGTTCATCAATGATATCCGCTTTCCGGATCCACCTTGCCGCGAAATACCCAATACGCATAGCCGGTGTAGGTCAGGATTATCGGTAGCAGGACCGCCGCGCCGATCAGCATGAATTTCTGGCTCAGCGCAGGCGCGGCAGCCTCCCAGATGGTGATTCTGGTCGGGATGATATAAGGGAACATCGATACCCCAAGGCCAACGAAGCACAGCGCGAACAGCGCCAATGCCAGCAAGAACGGCCAGTACTCATGGCGGTGGACCGTCAGCGCCCGGAGCATCAGCGCGGCAATGGCCAGAACCGCCAGCCCCACGCCAACGGCGAGGATGATGTGCCAGCCACTGAACCAGCGCGCGTAGAACCCCTCTTGCAGGAACGGCGTCCAGAGGCTGATCACGCCGATGAACCCCACTGTCGCCAGCCCCAGTGGCCAGGCGCGGCTGCGCATCCTCTCCTGCAACTCGCCGCCGGTTTTCATCACCAGCCATGTGGCGCCCAGCAGCATGTAGCCCGTCATGACGGCAATCCCGACCGTCACCGAAAAGGGTGTCAGCCAATCCCACCAGCCGCCCGAATAGCTGCGTGCGACCTTGTCGATCCGGATGCCCTGGAGCAGGGCGCCCAGCGCGATCCCCTGGCACAGCGCTGCAATGCCCGAGCCGCCGATGAAGGCCGCATCCCATCCGGCACGGGACAGGTTGCGCCCTGCCCTCCAGCGGAATTCGAACGCCACACCGCGAAAGATGAGCGCCAGAAGCATTGCCATGATCGGCATGTAAAGCGCGGGCAAGATCAGCGCATAGGCCAAGGGAAATGCCGCCAGCAACCCGCCGCCGCCCAGCACCAGCCACGTCTCGTTCCCGTCCCAGACAGGCGCGACCGAGTTCATCATCACGTCGCGGTCGCCGCGTCCCCGCTCCAGTGCGAACAGCATTCCAAGACCCAGATCGAACCCGTCAAGGATGACATAGATCAGCACGGCGGCAGCGATCAGAAACGCCCAGATCACCGTCAGATCGAATGATAGCCCCTCAACCAATGGCATCGTCTATACCTCCGTCCTGATCGTTCCAGACCGCTGGGGCGCATCATCCTGCGCCGCCGTTCTTCCGGCCGATCGAATGGGTCCGCTGCTGACATCCTTCAGACGCGGCTCTCCCGCGCCGGGGGCGCGAGCCATCAGGTGCAGCATGTACCAGGTACCGATGCCGAACAGCGTGAAGTAAATGACGACGAACGCTACCAGCGTCGTCCCCACGGCAGGCGCGTCCAAGGGTGCCACACTGTCCACGGTGCGCAGGAGGCCATAGACGGTAAAAGGCTGGCGCCCCACCTCGGTCGTGACCCATCCCGCCAGAACCGCGATCAAACCTGACGGGGCCATCACCAGCGCCGCCCGGTGCAACCACCACGCATAATAGAGCCGCCCTCGCCAGCGCGCCACCAGCGACCACAGTCCAATGCCCAGCATCCCAAACCCCAGCGCCACCATGATGCGGAACGCCCAGAACACGATTCCCACAGGCGGCTGGTCCGCGTCCGGCACAGTATCCAGCCCCGCCAGCGATGCGTTCAGATCGTGCTTCAGGATGAGCGACGACAGTTTGGGAATGCCCAGCGCATAATCCAGCGTCTGCGTCTTGTCATTGGGGATACCGAAGAGATACAATGGCGCGCCGCCCTCATGGCTCTGATAATGGCCTTCCATCGCCATCACCTTGACAGGCTGATGCTCCAGCGTGTTGATTCCGTGCATATCACCCAGAAAAATCTGGACGGGCGCGACGATGGCCGCCATCCACATCGCCATCGAGAACATCGTGCGCGTAGCGGCATTGGCCTCGTACACGGTGCGGCGCTGGCGCAGCAGGTGCCACGCTCCCACGCCCCCCACAATAAATGCAGTGGTCAGATAGGCCGCGGTGACGGTATGGGCCAGCCGGTAAGGAAAGGAAGGATTGAAAACGATCTTCCAGAAATCCAGTGGCAGGAACTGTCCAGTTGCGACGTCGATCTCGAACCCGGTGGGCGTCTGCATCCAGCTGTTGACGCTGATGATCCAGAACGCCGAAAAGAACGTGCCAAAGGCGACTGCCGTACAGGCTGCCATATGCAGGCCCGGCCCCACACGATCGCGGCCGAAGAGCATGATACCCAGAAATCCGGCCTCAAGGAAAAACGCCGACAGGACTTCGTACGCCATTGGCGCGCCAATCACCGATCCGGCCTTGTCGGAGAAAACCGACCAGTTGGTGCCGAACTGGTAGGACATAACAATGCCCGACACGACACCCATCGCAAAGGCGAGCGCGAATATCTTGACCCAATACCGAAACAGCTCCAGATAGCGGTCCTCTTTCGTCCAGAGCCACAATGCGTTCAACACGGCAAGATAGCTGGCCAGCCCGATTGTAAACGCCGGAAACAGGAAGTGGAACGAGATTGTAAATGCGAACTGAAGGCGGGCCAGAAGCACCGCGTCGAATGATCCCAGCATGGTTAACCTCGATACTTTCCGCCAATCATGTAGCGTATGAGGCATCTTATGGCAAATTACACAGGGCAGGAATATGGTCGCACCCCTGAGACTTGTAACTGCGTTTGGCACGACCGGGTTCTGGAACGCTTTGCCGAGCGGCCGGTGCCGCTCATCGCATCGCGGCCCGCCACACGCACGGTTTGAAAATGATGCCGCACAGGACTGACCGGCAAGAGGCCCGCGGCTCGGCGCAGATCAGGAGCCACGATACCTGCGTCAAACAGATGATGCTGACAGCGCGGGAGGCTCCCAGCGTTTTGCGCGTCAGGCCGGAGATTCGGATCAGGGGCTGCTTAAGACATCAGGCATCATGTCTGGCAGGCGAGCCGGCGGGTCCAGGCACCGGGCCGGAGGCTGGCGGTTGCTCGGAACCCCCGTGCCACTCTTCGGAATCCTGATGCAGGCCAGGCACGACATCCTCGGCCGCCTTGCCTCGAGCGACAGCCGGATCCGGACAGGTGTCAGGCTGCAGGCGTCGGGCCGATCATGGCATTGGCGATTGTCGCAGCCTTCGATGATGCCTCTCGCTTCGACCGCTCCTCAAGTACATGTGCATATTCTGGAGTGACGCGAGGACGCTACGGGTCCGGGGAGATCTGCCGGAACCGACGGGTGTCAAGCCGGGGAGACGGCTTCACCAGGAAGCGTCTGTTCGCAGCGGCGAGCTCTATCTTTTACCGAAATCGAGGCGGCCTAAGGGGGCTGCTAGGTCGGGCCAGAGCGATCGCCGGGAGACTCGGGCCACGCAAAGTCAAAGGCGCGCCCGCTCGCAAGCTGGCGGTGATCCTGCACGCCATGTGGCGCAGAACCCCGACAGATCTGACGCTGAGTTTCAGCGCGACCGGATGCGCCCAGCCGGCACGCGCGGCGCGGGTGGGATCGTTTCCCGGCCTGCGGCAGCGACCGCGCATACCACTGCGATCAACCTGACCCTGAACGCAAAGATGCGGCCTCGGGCGGCGCCCACGGAGAGAACCTCAGAGCTCTCCACGCAGGGTAGAACGCTAAAGAAAGGCTCTTGACGAAGGCGA
>JAUNVT010000279.1 GCA_030540655.1 Rhodobacterales bacterium | reverse complement strand
TCCTCTCAGGAAGCATGGACCAAAGCACAGTTACACAGAAGATCGGACACTCTCTACTGATAGCGCTCGGCCACCGCCTTCACCGTCTCACCCTCGATGAACGTCTCCGCAACAATCCAAACCTTCAACTCCGAAGGCCATGCACGCTTGCCGCCTGATCGTCATGACACAGGTGGAAAAAACCTTCTTGCCGCTCCACGATCGGTGCATAAGGACAGTCTAGGCATCTGCCTGATCTTTTCGTCATTCCCGTCTGACACGGCGGTAGTAAAATGCACCGAGCGCAGCGAGGCAGCCCGCCAGCAACGGCAATGAGGCTGGCAACGGAACGGGGGCAAGCGCGATGACACGTCCATCGGTCGGAGATAGCCCGTTTTCCGACAGAAAAATACGCCCCCCCTCGCCGAGCGCGAGACCGGTCGGGTTGACAAGCCCTCCATAGAGAAGCGTCTTTGTTCCGGTCGCATCGAACGAGAACAAGGAACCCGAAGTGAGCGGCCCGAGCAGGCTGTCGCTGTCCAGCTCAAGAGCGTAGCCCATTCCGCCGCCATACGCGACGTCGATCAGATTGGTAAAGCCTCCGGCGATCACGACTGCCGACCCTGCCGTATCAATGCCGAACACGCTCGCGCTGCCCACGGGGAACGGAAACCCGGTCAACTGGCCGACCAAGATGTCGCCGCTCGCGCCAACGGCCGCGCCTGTTGGTACAGCCTGGTAGACCGGCGGGCCGAACGGCAGGGGATTCAGCTGCGGCGGCAGGTATGTCCGGAGACTTATGGCGCCGGTTGCGCTGACGTCGAGGACGTCGTTACCGCCAGAATCTGTGACGACGAACCCGTCACCCACTTCAACAAGGCTGAAGGGGTTGCTGTTCGGCTCGTCGTCTGGACCGTGCGTTCCTTCGAACTCGGTCAGATCAGCGATCGGCGTAACGGCTCCCCCTTCAACAGACACGATCCTGCCGAGCAGGTCCGCGCCCGGCTCAGACGCAAGATCCTCGCGACGTGCGGGGTTAGCGCCGAACCCCAGAACAGCATGCAATCTGCCGTCGCCGGAGATTGCAACATCATGCGGGCCGGTGGCACCGAACCCCCCTGCCGGTGCCAGCGACGGAAGGCCCGAGAGGACGCTCTCTCTCACACCGGCGCGATATCGAATGACTGCCCCCGTCCTGCCAAACGACACGGTTTCTCCCGCGCCGTCAACAATTGAGGGACCGTCTCCACCGCGACCTGCTTCGGAGACGTAAAGCCAGCCGCCGGGTCCCACGGCGAGTCCGCGTGGGTTGGCGAGGCCGTCCAGTACCACACCATCAAACCGCAATGTCGCTGCATACGCGTCTCCAGCACCCAGCAGAGCGAGCAGTGCCGCAGTACACACTGACATTCCGCCACGGCCTTCTCTAGCACTCATGATATCACCCCCGATCCGGACGTCCCGAAAGGAGGCGTTCCGCGGTGCCATCATACCATGGAGCGTGATCTTTACCCTACGTTATCTTTGCTCGTGGAGGCAATTTCCGAATGTTTTATTAAATTGGCACATGTCCCGCGATCATGTCCCATTGAGTGGGTAACTGGCCGTGAGGGTCACCGTGACATCCGGCTTGGGCCTGCTTCATCAGCGTAGCACGTCTGGCAACCTGAGGATGGCATCATCGCTCAAATGCGCCATGATTTCCATCGTCATATATGGCTCCCGCTGAACGACTCCTGCACCATTCTTCGCCAGGAGCAGCGCCCCTGACCAAACAGATGATAGAATTGTCTTTGGGATCAAGGACCCGAATAAATTAACTTACACCAACAGCAACATCACACCAACGGCGACTGATCCAGTTCGATGCGCCAAGATGTCTTGACCATTTAGAATCCTCTTTTTTAAGATTTTATCTTCGGCACATCCCGTCCTACGCGGCCCGCAAGCGGGCCTCACCGAGCCACGCACCCTTGCCCTCCCTGCAGGTAAAGGGCGGACTGGTGCGGCGCCAAACCTCACCACAGGCGACTCGTCTGCCTTCACTATATGGGAAACGCGTCCGACTCGCCCCCTATGGACAGCTTTGACTTGGATCGTCCCTGCGGAACGGTCGGCACAAAAAGGACAAGGAAGGAACAGCAAGACAGGGCGCAGAGTGTCAATGAGCGGTCCAAGTTGACCCGGCTTCAGCATTTGATTTTGACCCACCGTTTGGATGGCAAAGCCCCTAGATGGACCGTCCTCATATAGCGAGTCCGTCTGGGGGCTTTGCTTGCAGTGCGGTTATTTTTCTCTGCGGCTCTTGCTTTGCACGAAGCGGTATGACCTGTTGCCGGTCTCGATGATGGAAGCAAGGCGCAGGCGCGGTGCGTGACGCGATCCAAGAGCGCGGTTGTCATCCTGGCATCGCCGAAGACAGCGACCCATTCCCCGAACTCCAGGCTGGTGGTTATGATGACGCTGGTTTTCTCGTAAAGCTTGCTGATCTGGTCTTGTCACGCTTACGTTCCGGTCTCTCAACTCATTCATGCGGCCCGTCGT
>JAUNVT010000057.1 GCA_030540655.1 Rhodobacterales bacterium | reverse complement strand
TCTACGATGGGCATCAATTCGGTCGATGCTCAGAAGGCTTTGCCAGGAAAGGATATGATCTCGGACGGACTCTGCGGGATGCTCTGCGGCGGTGGTCGATATAGTTTCCTTTCTTGCATTGCCTTGAAGAAATTGCGAGTAATCGGCCGACCATCTTGACGCTGTGCTGCGATCTGCGGAACAAAGGGGCACTTCGATTGAGCGGCTGGAGCGCAGCACGGCGATCAGTGCCGCGACATATCGGGCGAGACAAAGGTGGTGACGAATGAATGACGACCCCTACAAAGTGCTCGGCGTGCCTAAGACTGCACCGCAGGCCGACATCAAAAAGGCTTATCGCAAGCTTGCCAAGACACTGCATCCCGACCTGCATCCCGGCGACAAGACCAAGGAGGCCGAGTTTCAGGCCGTTACTGCCGCCTATGAAATTATCGGCAATGAAGAGAAACGCAAACGTTTTGACGCTGGCGAAATCGACGCCAGCGGCCAAGACAAGCCTGAACGTCAGTTCTACCGCCAGCACACTGGTGCCGATCCGCGTGGCCGTTATGAATCCACGGCCGGCTACGGCGATTTCGAGGATCTGTCGGATGTTTTCTCGGATCTTTTCGGCGCACGAAGCCAAGCGCGTGGTGCGCGTGGTTTCGAGGCACGCGGAGCGGATATGCGCTATCACCTTGAGGTTGATTTCATTGACGCAGTCCAAGGCGCGAAACGGGCTGTGCCATTGCCGGATGGCAGCGCGATCGATCTGACAATTCCTGCCGGCCTGCGTGATGGCCAGACGCTGCGTCTGCGCGGAAAGGGTCAACCCGGCATGGGGGGCGGCTCTGCGGGCGATGCCTATGTGGAAATTACCGTGCGTCCGCATCCTGTTTTTACGCGCGATGGCGATGATATTGAAATCGAGGTGCCTATAGCCTTTGACGAGGCGGTTCTGGGGGCGAAAATCGAGGTTCCAACCGTGTCAGGCAAAGTCGCGGTGAATGTTCCGAAAGGGGCTTCGACGGGGCAACGGCTTCGTTTGAAGGGCAGGGGCGTGCGGCAGGGCAAGGGGAAGGCCGGCGATCAATATGTGCGTCTGAAAATTGTATTGCCGCCGAAAGTGAGCGCCGAAATGGAGGCGATTGCGCAACGTTGGCGCGATCTGGAAGCAGATGATCCGCGGGCAAAACTCTGGAGGGCCTTGTGATGTTGAATGAACGCGATGTCGTGGCAGTGGTTGCGCGGATCGAGTTGCGCGAACTCAGATCATGGGTGCGTTTGGGTTGGATCAAACCGGCGACCGGCGACAAGGGGCCCGTCTATGACGATCTGGATGTGGCACGAATCCGGCTTGTATGCGATCTGCGAAAGGAAATGTCCCTGTCCGCTGATGCCGTCCCGGTGGTTCTGTCGCTGCTGGATCAGGTCTATGGTCTGCGCCGGGAGCTGCGCGGTCTGGCCAGGGCGGTTGATGCGCAGCCCGAGGATATAAGGCGGGCAGTGGTGGAGGCTTATCGCAAATCGGCAGGGCAACAATGACCTGATACAAGAGGCTCCGCGACTTGCGCCTGCACCGGGCGGGCGTTAAACGCAGCCTCGACGATGAACATCCAAAGGATCGCCCATGTCCATTGATATATCAGACGCAAGCCGCGTGGCCAAGCTGGCCCGTATCCGCGTCGAGGAGCAGGCGCTGCCCGCGCTGGCTGCTGAATTCAACACGATTCTCGGCTTTATCGAACAGCTGAGCCAGGTGGATGTAGAGGGGATCGAGCCGATGGTGTCCGTCACGCCGATGCGGCTGCCGCGCCGCCCCGACGATGTGACTGATGGTGGTCAGCAGGCCGCAGTACTCTCGAACGCACCCGATGCGCGCGAGGGGTTCTTTGCGGTGCCGAAGGTAGTGGAATGATGTCCGATCTGAACAAGCTGACCATCGCTGATGCCCGCGACAGCCTCCGCCGTGGCGATATCACCAGTTCCGAATTGACCGAGGCCTGCCTGACCGCCATCGGCGGCGCGGGTGCGCTGAATGCCTTTGTGCACGATACGTCCGATATGGCGCGTGACATGGCCTCTGCTGCCGATGCGCGCCTTAAGGCAGGCGATGCACCCGATCTGTGCGGTATTCCGTTGGGCATCAAGGATCTGTTCTGCACCAGGGGTGTGCCCAGTCAGGCGGCCAGTCGTATTCTGGAGGGGTTCCGGCCGGAATATGAATCGACAGTCACGTCCAGACTGTTCGACGCGGGAGCCGTGATGCTGGGCAAATTGAACATGGACGAATTTGCCATGGGCTCCTCAAATGAAACCAGCATTTACGGCAATGCGGTGAACCCGTGGCGCCGCAGGGGCGAGGATACCGCGCTGACGCCCGGTGGATCGTCCGGCGGATCGGCGGCCGCGGTGGCGGCCGATCTTTGTCTGGGGGCGACAGGCACCGATACCGGCGGGTCGATCCGCCAACCGGCTGCCTTCACCGGCATCACGGGAATCAAGCCGACCTATGGGCGCTGCTCGCGCTGGGGGATCGTCGCCTTTGCCTCGAGCCTTGATCAGGCTGGACCGATGACGAAATCTGTGCGCGATTCGGCAATCATGCTGGGCGCGATGTGCGGCCATGACCCAAAGGACAGCACCAGCGCCGATATTGCGGTGCCGGATTTCGAGGCCGCGCTGACCGGCGACATCCGCGGCAAGGTGATCGGCATCCCGCGCGAATATCGCATGGACGGCATGCCTCAGGAGATCGAGAAGCTTTGGACGGATGGCACCGCAATGCTGAAGGATGCAGGTGCCGAGATCCGCGATATTTCCCTGCCGCATACCGAATATGCGCTTCCCACCTATTATGTAATTGCCCCTGCCGAAGCCTCCAGCAACCTCGCGCGTTATGACGGGGTGCGCTACGGCCACCGCGCAAAGCTGGCCCCCGGTGACGGCATCACCGAGATGTATGAAAAGACCCGCGCCGAAGGCTTCGGCTCCGAGGTTCAGCGGCGCGTCATGGTGGGCACCTATGTGCTGTCCGCCGGTTTCTACGACGCCTATTACAACCGCGCGCGAAAGGTCCGCACCCTGATAAAGCGCGATTTCGAGCAGGCATTTGCGGCGGGTGTCGATGCGATCCTGACTCCGGCCACGCCCAGTGCCGCCTTCGGGCTGGGTGAGATGGCCGACGCCGATCCGGTGCAGATGTATCTGAACGACGTGTTTACCGTGACGGTCAATCTGGCCGGTCTGCCGGGTGTGACTGTGCCGGCCGGTCAGAATGGTCAGGGCCTGCCCTTGGGTCTGCAACTGATCGGGCGGCCGTGGGAAGAAGGTGCGCTTTTGAATTGTGCCTTTGCGCTGGAACAGGCGGCAGGATTTGTAGCCAAGCCCGAAAAATGGTGGTAAGGGCCAGAGTCGTATTCGAGCGAGGCTGATGTGAAAAAGCGATTTCTGATGGCAGGTGCCGCCTTGTTGGCGCTGTCCGCGTGCGGACCGTCCATTCCTGACAGCGCGCCGAACAGTGGCACGGGCGCCGGATTTGGCAGCTATGACGCTTATGAGGCGCGCGCGGCTGCGCGCGAGGCGCAGTTGACCGGATCGGGCCTGCCTTCGCCGTCAGCGGTCAGCGCTCAGCCTCTTGGCGGCGGCATGGCCGGAGGGGGCAGCGACGCCGATGATATCGCAGCACAGACGCGCGCGGCTTTGGGTGTCGGCGAACCTTCTTCCGTACCCGCCACGTCCATGATCCAGCCTGCAGTACCCCCTGCGGCCCCGATGACCAATAGCTCTGGAATTTCGGTGGAGAATAATTTTGACGTGGTCAGTTCCAGCCGCAGCATCGAAGATGACGCCGCGCGCGTCGCCGCGCAGCAACAGCAATATGAAGTTGCATCGGTTGAATCGCTGCCCAGCCGCCATGGCGATGAGGGGCCGAATATCGTAGCCTATGCTTTGGCGACGAACCATGTGCCGGGCGTTGCGAAATACAAGCGCATCGGGCTGAATAAGCAGGCGAAATTTGAACGCAACTGCGCGATCTATCCGGGTCCCGACATGGCGCAACTGGATTTTCTGGCCAAGGGCGGCCCCGCGCGCGATCGGATGGGGCTCGACCCGGACGGCGATGGATTTGCCTGTAGCTGGGATCCGCGCCCCTTCCGCAAGGCCGCCGGCGGCTGAGCATGACGGCCTATCCCGACGCGCCACCAGAGGCAATCTGGCGGCCTTCGCCGAATTTTGGCACGCGTCGCGGTGGCGCCCGTCCCGACATACTCCTGCTGCATTTTACCAACATGGCAACCGCGGAGGAGGCGGTCGAGCGTCTGTGTGATCCCGTTGCCTGCGTCTCCTGTCACTACGTGATCGCCGAGGATGGCAGGCTGTGGCAGCTTGTCGATGAGGCAGAGCGGGCCTGGCACGCCGGGCACGGCTGCTGGGGGAAGATATCCGAGGTCAATTCACGTTCAATCGGAATCGAGCTGGCAAATCGCGGGCATCACCCCTTTCCGCAGCCGCAGATGCGGGCGCTGGAGGCGCTGGCGCGCGACATCATGGCCCGTTGGCATATCCCGCCCGAGCGGGTGATCAGTCATTCGGATATCGCACCGGATCGCAAGGATGATCCCGGCCCGCATTTCGATTGGCGAAGACTTGCGCTGCAGGGGCTGGCCGTCTGGCCCCGGCACCACCCCTCTGCCGATCCGTCGGAATTCCGCCCTTTGGCACGGCAGGTGGGGTATGGCGCAGATTTCACCGATGCCGATATTCTGGCGGCAGTTCGGCTGCGCTGGCGTCCTGGGGCGCGGGGACCGCTGGCGGCGCAGGATATGGCTGTGCTGGCCGATATTGCAGAACGCTTTCCCGTTGACCGGGGAGGGCAGGGCGCTTAACTGGAGCTAGCGCGGAGGGTCGGATGACCGCTTTGGCGGATGCAGATCCGCCGGGGAGGAAAGTCCGGACTCCACAAGACAACGGTGCCGGGTAACGCCCGGCCGGGGCAACCCGAGGGAAAGCGCCACAGAAAACAGACCGCTTTCGTGCCTTGCACGCAAGTAAGGGTGAAACGGTGGGGTAAGAGCCCACCGCGGGGCTGGCAACAGCACCGGCACGGCAAGCCCCACCGGGAGCAATGCCAAATAGGGACCGCGCGCGGGGCAGGTCGGGCTTGCTCCGATACCGCCCGCAGGCACGTCTTGGCCCGGCGGTCCGGGTTGGCAGCCAAAGGGGCGGTGGCAACACCGTCTTCAGATGAATGGTCATCCAAGGGCGGACCTTGTGCCTGCTCTGGACAGAATCCGGCTTACAGGCTCTCCGCGCAACAGATTTTTCTTCGACAACCTTGGCGAGGCGCCGAAACTGCGGGTGCCAGCGGCCAATAAGGTTTAATGGCGGTTGACTTGGGGGCTGACGCGGTTAAAAGGCAAGTAAATGAATTTACCGGCAGCGCCGCTGCCCGGCGCAGGAGATGACAAATGGCGAAGCCGACCACAATCAAGATCCGCCTGAATTCCACCGCGGGCACCGGCCACTTCTACGTGACCAAGAAGAACGCGCGCACGATGACCGAAAAGATGGCGATCAAGAAGTTCGATCCCGTGGTGCGCAAGCATGTCGAATACAAGGAAGGCAAGATCAAGTAAGATCTGCCCGGCCTTCTCGGGAATTGTAAAAAGCCGCGCTGGATCAGTGCGGCTTTTTTGCTTTCGCAGAAGACCTGACAGTGCAGAGCCCAGATTGGAAAGGTGCCCCGATGCCAGATGCCGCCCCTCAACCCGCCTTCGTGCTGGTGCGCCCGCAGATGGGCGAGAATATCGGTGCCGCGGCGCGCGCGATGTGGAATTTCGGGCTGGACCGGATGCGCGTCGTGGCACCGCGCGATGGGTGGCCCAGTGCCAGCGCGGTGGCAATGGCAAGCGGGGCCGGATGGCTGCTGGACGAGGCGATGCTGGTGGGCGATCTTCCAGCGGCAGTGGGGGATTGCCACTATGTCTATGCGACGACCGCGCGGGGGCGTGAGCTGACCAAACCGATCTTCACACCCGAAGAGGCGATGCGCGATGCCGCCCGCCGCGTGGCGGAGGGACAGAAGACAGCGATACTTTTTGGTCCTGAGCGGTCGGGGCTGGAGAATGACGACGTCGTGCGCGCCAATGCAATCATTACGGTTCCCGTCAACCCCCGGTTTCCCAGTCTCAATCTTGCACAATGCGTGCTGCTCACTGCATATGAATGGCGCCGCGCGGCGGACGCGTTGCCCGGGGCGCATGTGCATATGCACAACACCCAATGGGCCGATCAGGTCGAGCTTGAGGCCCTGGCAACCCATTACGATGATACGATGATGCAGGCTGGCTTCTTCTATCCCGAACACAAGGCCGCCATCATGCGCCAGACCCTGCGCAATTTCTGGTCGCGCATGCCGCTGACACAGGCAGACACGCGGCTGCTGCACGGTATTCTGCGTCAGATGGTCCGTTGGAAGGATCGCGGGAGCGGGGGCGCTTGAAGGAGCGGCGCGCGCGCACTACTGTTCCCTCCGAATGATCCGGGGAGGGCGAGCATGGCCGAAAAACGCAGCATTTTTCAGGATGTGGACGCCGCTGCCGCGCCTCGGGTCCAGCCGACGGGCGGGATGATCGACAGGGGCCGGCGTGGCGCGCGGCGCGGGATCCGGCTGTGGCTCATGCTGCTTTTTGCGCTGGTGGTGGTGATGATCGCGGTCGGCGGGCTGACCCGCCTGACCGATAGCGGATTGTCCATCACGGAATGGCGCCCGCTGACCGGGGCCCTGCCGCCGATGAATGCTGCGGATTGGCAGTCTGAATTTGCGTTATACAAGGCCAGCCCGGAATTTCAGACGCATAACAATTGGATGAGCCTGGAGGATTTTCAAGTCATCTACTGGTGGGAATGGGGTCACAGGCAACTGGGCCGCGTCATTGGCCTTGTGTGGGCTGTCGGATTCCTGGGATTTCTGGCTGCGCGGCAAATTCCCGCGGGCTGGACGGGGCGCCTGCTGGTCCTGGGTGCTCTGGGCGGGCTGCAGGGTGCCGTCGGCTGGTGGATGGTTTATTCCGGCCTCGGCGGTGACCGGACCGATGTGGCGTCCTACCGGCTTGCCACACATCTGGGACTGGCGTTTGTGATCCTTGGCTTCATAGCGTGGTATGTGATGCTGCTGGCCCGTCCCGAACGTGATCTCTTGCAGGCCAAACGCACGCGCGAGGGGCGCCTCTTTGGCCTTGGCACGGGTTGGCTTCATCTGACCCTTCTTCAAATACTCATCGGTGCGCTGGTGGCTGGAATTGACGCCGGTCGGAGTTATACCGAGTGGCCGCTGATGGGCGGCAACCTTTGGCCGGATCAGATGATGGTGTTCGAGCCGTGGTGGCGCAACTTCTTTGAGAACGCAGGCACGGTGCAGTTCATTCACCGTATGGGCGGATATGCGGTGCTAGCGTTTGCCGTTCTGGCAGTGCTGCGTGGGCGGCGCAGCGCCTATACGGGGACACGCACGGCCTTTGCGCTGGCCTTCCTTGCTGTCATTGCGCAGGTGGCTTTGGGAATAACCACGGTCGTGCTGGGCGCGCCATGGCAGGTCGCGATCCTGCACCAGTTCCTCGCGGTGATTGTCTGGGTGCTGATCCTGCGGGCACGGTTTCATGCCGGCTATCCCGTGGCACAATCGGTAAGAGGCAAGTGAATGGGCAGCTACGATGATCTGATGGCGTATCAGCGCCAGACCGAGGCGTTGGCGCAGATCGCGGGGCGGCTGTCCTGGGATCGGGAAACCGTCATGCCGCGGGGTGCCGCCGCCCAGCGGTCCGAGGAGGCGGGTGCACTTCACGAAGTGCTGCATATCCGGCGCACCAACCCGGCTATCGGCGACTGGCTTGCCTCGGCATCGGCTCAGCCCCTGTCTCAGGACGGCAAGGCGCAGCTGCGCCACATCACCCGCAGCTATGTCCGTGCGCAACGCGTGCCGGGCAATCTTGCGGCCGCTCTGGCGCGGCAGACGGCACTGAGCCAGTTCGCATGGGCCGAAGCGCGCGAAGCTGACGACTATGCTGGTTTTGCGCCGGTTCTGGCCGAAATCCTTGCGCTGAAGCGCGAGGAGGGCGAGGCGCTGGCCGCAGGAGGGGATGTGTATGACGCCATGCTGGACGATTATGAGCCGGGCGCCAAGGCAGCCGACCTCGATAGCATGTTCGCCGCGTTGCGCCCCGGCTTGATCGCACTGCGAGAGGCCGCTTTGGGCGCTACGCCCGCCCCGCATGTGACCGGTAGATTCGATTCCGAGGCGCAGATGCGGCTGGCGCGGCAATTGGTGCTGGTTTGCGGCTATGATATGACGCGCGGGCGTCTGGACAAGGCGGTGCATCCTTTCTCCAGCGGGTCAGGCAGCGATGTGCGTATCACCACCCGCACGGCCGAGGGTGATCCTTTCAACTGTATCTACTCGACCCTGCATGAAGCCGGTCATGCCGTCTACGAGCAATCCATCGATCCTGCCTATGCGCTGACTCCGCTGGGCGCCGGGGTGTCTATGGGCGTACACGAAAGTCAAAGCCGGATCGTCGAAAACCAGCTTGGTCGCAGCCGTGCCTTTACCGGCTGGCTTTACGCCCGGATGCGCGATGCCTTTGGTGATTTCGGCATCGATGGCGAAGATGCGTTTTACGCTGCGGTGAACAGCCTTCATCGCGGTTTCATCCGTACCGAGGCGGATGAGGTTCAATATAATCTGCACATCCTGATGCGTTACGATCTGGAGCGCGCGCTCGTTGCGGGCGATCTGGCTCCCGCCGATCTGGAAGCCGCGTGGAATGATCGATTCGAGGCGGATTTCGGCTACGAGGTTCCGGTCGCGTCATTGGGGTGTTTGCAGGATGTTCATTGGTCGGCAGGTCTGTTCGGGTATTTTCCGACCTACACCCTTGGCAATGTCTATGCCGGTTGTCTGGACGTGACGCTGCGCGAGGCCATACCGGATCTGGATTCACATTTGGCGCAGGGTGACATGACCCCTGCAATGGCGTGGCTGCGCGAGGCGGTGCAGCGCCATGGCGGACTTTATCCTCCCCGCGAACTGATCACACGTGCCTGCGGGTTCGCGCCCAGCGAGGCGCCGCTGATGGAATATCTGGAGGCAAAATTCGGCGCGCTTTACCCTGCCGCACACAGCTAGCCGCCTGACTGATAAGCTGCCTGCGTCCGCTCCAACTGTTCCTGGGCGACGGTGATATCCGTCGCAGCCCTAGCCAGAATTTCGTCAATTTCGGTAGACAGAGACTCTGGCTCCGCCTCGTTTTCATGGGCAGATTCAAGCATGTCATGTGCCATATCGAAATCGTCGCCCTGCATCTCGTAAACGCTCAGCAATGCTCCGGCGGAATCCAGAAACTCGGCCCGGCGAGCGGAGTCTTTAGGACCCGTTGCGGCATCAAGTGCCGCATACCCCGCTGCGGCCAGATCCCGTGCGACACTGCCACAGGTTGCGGTTGCCGCAATATCCGTATCTCTGGCTGTGTCGGCATGCGCTCCGTCCGACAGGACACGAATGCAGCGGTCCGAGTGGGCAGCCGCCGCGGCAACCGCATCGGCAACCGGATCAATGACAGAAATGCGTGTAGGAGGATCGTCCCCATCCGAGCCGCCAAGGTAATTCCACAGCGCGAAGACGGCGATTGCGACGACGGCAAGGCTGGAGATCAGCGCAACCAGCTTGGGCCATATGCGCGGCGGTTCGGCGGTCATTCTTCCTCCGAAGCTATTCCGTCCGATGCATCAATGCTGGCCATGGTCGCATCGGAAACCCCGTTCAGCATGTCTTCCTCGGGCTGTTCTGCAATCCACGCAACACTGACAACAGTTTCGTTCTGGCCGGTGTTGAACACCCTGACCCCGCCTGCGCTGCGCGACCGGAAGGAGATCCCCTGTACCGGCACGCGGATCGATTGCCCTTTGGAGGTAGCCAGCATGATCTGATCCTCCAGCGTCACCGGAAAGCTGGCGACAAGCGGGCCGCCGCGCATCGCACGATCCATCGCCGCCACGCCCATGCCACCGCGCCCGCGCACGGGGTAATCGTGGCTGGAGCTCAGTTTGCCAGTGCCTTGGGCGGTTATGGTCAGGATCAGCGTTTCAGCCTCCGACATTTCGGCAAAAAGCTCCTGCGAGATGGCGGCATCGGCGTCACCCTCATCCTCCGCTGCGTCCAGTTCCTCCTCCGTCAGCCCTGCCTGGTTACGGCGCATCTTGAGATAGGCTGCGCGGTCATCGGATGACGCATCGTAATGTGGAATGATCGACATGGACACGACATTGTCATCGCCGCTGAGGCGGATACCGCGAACGCCCAAGGATGCGCGGCTGTTGAAGACCCGCACATCAGTCGCCGGAAACCGGATCGCGCGCCCCGAGGAGGTGACCAGCATCACATCGTCATCATTGGAGGCGATGCGCGCGTTGATCAGCGTGATGCCTGCGTTTTCTTCCTCAAACCGCATCGCGATCTTGCCGTTCGCGCGTACATTTGTGAAATCTGAAAGCTTGTTACGCCGCACCGTGCCGGCCGATGTGGCGAAGACAACCTGCAAATCGTCCCATTCGGCCTCGTCCCGATCCACTGGCATGATCGCCGCGATGCTGACCCCGGTCGGAATGGGCAGGATGTTGACGATTGCCTTGCCCTTGGAGGTGCGTCCCCCAAGCGGCAGGCGCCATGTCTTCAGCTTGTAGACCATGCCGTCGGTGGTGAAGAACAGAAGCTGTGTGTGCGTATTGGCGACGAAAAGCGTCGTGACGACATCCTCGTCCTTGGTTGCCATACCGGACAGACCCTTGCCGCCACGTTTCTGGCTGCGGAAATCGGCCAGCGCAGTGCGTTTGATGTAGCCGCCCGAGGTGACCGTGACGACCATATCCTCGCGCTCGATCAGATCCTCGTCATCCATGTCACCGGACCAGTCGACAATCTCGGTGCGGCGCGGCACGGCAAAAAGCGCCTTCACCTCGGCCAACTCGTTCGCGATGATCTCCATGATGCGCTCGCGGCTTGCCAAGATGGCAAGGCATTCCTTGATCTTGCCGGCCAGTTCGCGCAGCTCGTCCGTGACTTCCTTCACGCCAAGCTGGGTCAGGCGTTGCAGGCGCAGTTCCAGAATGGCGCGTGCCTGAACCTCGCTGAGGTTGTAGGTGCCGTCTTCATTGGCAGTGTGGGTCGGATCGTCGATCAGGGCGATATATTCGAGAATGTCCTGCGCGGGCCAACGGCGCTCCATCAGGCGCGCGCGTGCGTCGGAGGCATCGCGCGAGGCGCGGATGGTTGCAACAACCTCGTCCACGTTGCTGACCGCAACGGCAAGGCCGCAGAGGATATGGCTGCGCTCGCGCGCCTTGCGCAGCTCGAACGCGGTGCGGCGGGCGACGACATCCTCGCGGAAATCGATGAAGCAAGTCAGGAAACGGCGCAGGGTCAGCTGTTCGGGACGGCCGCCATTGAGGGCCAGCATGTTGCAGCCAAAGTAGGTCTGCATTGGGGTAAAGCGGTAAAGCTGGTTCAGCACCACCTCGGCGGTGGCATCGCGCTTCAGCTCGATCACCACGCGCACGCCGTCGCGGTCGGATTCGTCCTGCACATGTGCGATGCCTTCGATCCGCTTGTCGCGGGCGGCCTCGGCGATCCGCTCGATCATGGTGGATTTGTTGACCTGATAGGGAATCTGGTCAATGATGATCGCCCAGCGATCCTTGCGGATTTCCTCGGTGCGGGTTTTGGCGCGCACGATGACGCTGCCACGCCCCTCGAGATAGGCCTTGCGCGCGCCCGACCGGCCCAGCATCAGGCCGCCGGTGGGAAAATCAGGGCCGGGGATATATTCGATCAGGTCTTCGGAGGTCAGATCCGGGGTTTCGATCAGCGCCAGCGTGGCGTCAATGACTTCGCCCAAGTTATGGGGCGGGATATTTGTTGCCATGCCGACAGCAATGCCGCCTGCGCCGTTGACCAGCATGTTGGGAAACCGGGCAGGCAGAACCGTCGGCTCGCGATCCTTGCCGTCATAATTATCCTGAAAATCGACGGTTTCCTTGTCAATATCGGCCAAAAGATAGGCAGCAGGCTTGTCCATCCGCACTTCGGTATAGCGCATGGCCGCGGGGTTATCCCCGTCCATGGAGCCGAAATTGCCCTGCCCGTCGAGAAGCGGCAGCGACATCGAGAAATCCTGCGCCATCCGCACCAGCGCGTCATAAATCGCCGAATCGCCATGTGGGTGATATTTGCCCATCACATCACCCACGGCGCGGGCTGATTTGCGATAGGGTTTGTCGTGGGTATTCCCGCCCTCGAACATCGCATAGAGGATACGGCGATGCACCGGCTTCAGCCCGTCGCGCAGATCGGGTATCGCGCGGCTGACGATGACGGACATCGCATAGTCCAGGTAGGATGTTTTCATCTCCTCCGAGATGGAGATGGTGGGGCCGTCATAAACGGGCCTTTCGGGCGTCATTTCGTCCATGTCTTCCGGGGGTTGCGGCGTATCGGTCAAAATGGGGCCTGCCTTGTCGCGTCATTCCATATCTGGTGTGGCACAGCTATATCACCGCCACGATATGGGGTGCAATGGCACAAGGACGGGGGTTTTGGCAGCCAAGCCCGACGCTTGCTAACAAACTGTTTTCATTGAAAAGTAATTTCTTTGCGGCATCATGGATTCACGGGTGAGAAGGAGCCGCGCAAATGCCGATGAGCGAGACTGAGATGATGTTGAAGGGATATGGGCTGACCACTGCCGAGTTTTTCTATCGAATGCCTGATTACGTCCATGTGCTGAACAGCTATATCTGGCAAGATTACGATATCGCGCCGGATCATCCCAATCTGTTCAAGTTCGTGGAGTTCTGGCAGCGCGAGTTGGACGGCCCCCTGCATTCAGTGCGCTTTGCCCACAGAAAATTGATCGCGCCCGGCGAATGGCGCAATGTGACGGGGGAATTCACCTTGCATTGACGGCAGAATGGGGGCGGATCAGGGAATGATGCGCGTGTATTTCATCCCCTCCAAGGATGCCCCCGCCATCAATCCGGCCTGTCCGAATACGACCGCGATGACCGGGGAGGAGGCTGTCGTCGTCTCGGCGCGCAGGTTATCGCCGGTGTCCTTGAACACATATCCCATATCCGCCCCTGCAGCCCATCCCGGTGAGCGGCGGAAATCGCTCAGCGCGCCTTCGGTCATGAAGAACAGCACATGTGCGAATTGCTGGGCGCCGATCTGTATGCCAATGCTTCCCTTGGCGGCGGAGTAATAATCGACCGTCTGATTATTGATCCGCAAGGCACCGCGCCCGTAACCGCCGCCGATGCCCATCCCCGCCTCTGTCATCAACGGCATCACCAGCATCCCGGCCGATTTTTCATAAAGGCTGCGCGTGCCCGGATATTGCTCGTAAAGATACCGAAGCGTCGTATCCACGCGCGCGTCAATTTCCAGCGCGCCGCGACTGCCGATGCCGTTGCCGCACCCAGCGACCGCCACGCCGCCCAGACCGATCGCGCCGAGGGTAAATTTGCGTCTGGAGATGATGTTCATGTGATATCTGCCTGTCCGTTGCCTGAAATCTGTCCGTTGCACGAAATATGCCGGTCGTTCAGTCGACCGATCAATGGCTGAATATAATGCATGGAGCGTGCTTTGTCATCGAACACGTTCCTGTCGGTCAAGTTTTACCAAAGGTCTTATCGGAGCAGACGTGCCATTGCGGGGGCGAAATAGGTCAGGATCCCGTCACATCCTGCGCGTTTGAAGGCCATCAGGCTTTCGGCCATCGCTCTTTCGCCGTCGATCCAGCCGTTTTGCGCGGCTGCCATGATCATCGCATATTCGCCGCTGACCTGATAGGCATAGGTCGGCGCACCGAACGTGTCCTTGGCGCGGCGGCAGATATCCAGATAGGGCAGGCCGGGCTTGACCATGACTGCATCCGCACCTTCCGCCAGATCACGGGCGATCATACGCATCGCCTCGTCCGAATTGGCCGGATCCATCTGATAGGTGCGTTTGTCTCCCTTGAGCGCGCCGGACGCCCCCACCGCATCACGGAACGGGCCGTAGAACGCGCTCGCATATTTCGCAGCATAGCTCATAAGCACAACGTCCTGATGGCCCGCACGCTCCAGCGCTGATCGGATCGCGCCGATGCGCCCGTCCATCATATCGGAGGGGCCGATGATATCGATGCCCGCTTCGGCCTGCGCGAGGGCCTGTTTCACCAGCGCCTCGACCGTATCGTCATTGACAATGGTGCCGCCCCGCAAAAACCCATCGTGGCCGGTATCGGAATAGGGATCCAGCGCCACATCCGCCATTACCAGCATACCCGGAACCGCAGATTTGATCGCACGGGTCGCACGGTTGCTGAGATTGTCCGCGCTCCATGCCTCGGCGCAGTCGGCCGTGCGCCGCTCAGGCCCGGTATAGGGAAAAAGGCAGATGGCTGGAATGCCCAGATCGGCCGCCTCGCGCGCGGCCTCCACGGCCCGGTCAACGCTCAGGCGATGGACGCCTGGCATGGAGGTGACGGGCTCCTCCACATCCTCGCCATCACGCACGAAGATCGGCCAGATCAGGTCGCTTACCGTCAGCGAATGTTCAGCGACAAGGGCGCGCAGGCCGGCTGTGCGGCGCAGGCGGCGCGGGCGGCTGGTGGGAAAGGGGGGCAGGACAGGATGCATGAGGCGTCTTTCTTGGGCGACATTGCGGCGTTGGTGCCACGGATAATGTCGCATCTCAAGGGTAGGAATTGCCGCAACCGGACGTTAAGAGAGGCGCAGCCAAGCCAGCAAGGAACCTTTCCAACACCGGACAGGGGGCTACATGCGGCGCATCGAGGCGGAACAAGACGCGTTTTCGGAATGCCAGATGCTGGCGCACCGACAGATGCGGCAGACAGGCGGGAGCCATCGTGGACTGGTACTCGACCATTTTCGAGCTGATCGACATGCGCAGTTTCAGCAACCTGTGGTTCTGGATCGCGCTGGCCGGGCTGTGGTCCATGGCAAGTCAGTATGTTCTGGGGGTGCCTTGGGACATGGTGCTGCGCGCGGGCAAGCATGATCCGGCCGCCCCCGCCATGCAGGACATGAATGACATGGTGCACATCAGTGTGCGGCGCATCCTTCATATCGCGCGGGAAAGCGGGACGGTGCTGACTGTGATCCTGAGTTTTCTGCTGACCGCCGCGCTGCTGCTGGGCTGGGTTTACGGGCGCGAACTCGCGCAGGCTTTTTTCCTTCTGGGCATGCCCATGGCGCTTGTGTGGCTGCTGTCGCTACGGACTGCGCGCCAGATCGCGGGTTCAAACCTGATAGGTGCTCCGCTGATCAGCCTGCTCGTCCGTCACCGCCTTTATGTTCAGATCATCGGCATGGTGTCGATTTTCATCACTGCCGTTTGGGGCATGTATCACAACATGAGCGTCTCTGTTCTCTGGGGATGACATTCGCCCCATCAACCCCGCTGCGCCGCCGCGAAAGAAGATGACATGAGCCAGAAATTTACCAAGATCACCATCTCCGGCGCCCCCGAAGGGTTCGATGCGCGCCTTGTGCTGGACGAGGTGGCCCGCGCCAACGGCCCCGCGCTGCATATCGCCCGCGATGACAAGCGTATGGCGGCAATGGCGGCCGCGCTTCGGTTCTTTGCGCCCGACATGCCGGTGGTCCAGTTTCCCGCGTGGGACTGTCTGCCCTATGATCGCATATCGCCCAACGCGGATATATCGGCCGCGCGTATGGCGACGCTGGCCGGTCTGGTGCATGGCATGCCCGCACAGTACGTCCTGCTGACGACGCTTGGCGCGGCGATGCAGCGCATCCCGGCGCGCGACGTGCTGCGCGGCGCCGCCTTTACGGCGCAGGTCGGCCGGCGGATTGATGAAGATGCCCTGCGTGCGTTCCTTGTCCGCATGGGGTTCACCAACAGCCCCACGGTGACCGAGCCCGGTGATTACGCGATTCGCGGCGGCATCATCGATATCTTCCCTCCGGGTGACGCGGATGGCGGCGGTCCGGTGCGGCTTGATCTCTTTGGCGATGTTCTGGACGGCGCGCGCCGGTTCGATCCCGTTACCCAGCGCACCATTGCCAAGCTGGACATGATCGAGCTTGCGCCCGTATCTGAAGTCATTCTGGACGAGGCGGCGATCACGCGTTTCCGGCAGAATTACCGGATCGAATTCGGCTCCGCCGGGTCCGACGATCCGCTATACGAGGCGATCAGCGCCGGGCGCAAGGCACAAGGGGCCGAGCATTGGCTGCCGTTCTTCCACGACCGGCTGGAGACGCTGTTCGATTATATTCCCGGCGCCCCCGTTCTGATGGATGACGGGTTGACGCCATCCCGCGTCGCCCGCTGGGACAGTATCGAGGATCAATACGGCGCCCGCCAGCACGCAATGACCGCCAAGGGGCGCAGCGACAGTGTTTACAAGCCTGTGCCTCCCGGGCTTTTATATCTGGATGATGCCGCGTGGGATGCCGCGATCGCGCCGCACCGGGCGCTGCGGTTATCGGCGCTCCCGCAGGCAACAGGGGCGGGAGTTACGGATGCGGGCGGGCGGATCGGCCGTAGCTTCGCACCCGAGCGGCAGCAGGAAAACATCAGCCTTTTCAGCGCCTTGAAGGATCATATTCAGGCGAAAATGGCTCAAGGCCCGGTGCTGCTTGCCAGCTACTCCGAAGGCGCGCGGGAGCGGATGGAGGGGCTGCTGGAGGATGAGGGTCTGATCGGCCCCGTAACGGTGACATCTGCACAGCGGCTGGGCAAGACAGGCCTGCATCTGGCCGTCTGGGGGCTGGAGGCGGGGTTTGAAGGCCCCCATCAGGGCGCGCACCTGACGGTGATTGCCGAGCAGGACATCCTGGGTGACCGCCTGATCCGCGCCCCCAAACGCCGCCGCCGCGCCGAGAATTTCCTGAGCGAGGCCAGCAGCATCAGCCCCGGGGATCTGGTCGTGCATGTGGATCACGGCATCGGCCGATATCTGGGGCTGGAGGTGGTCACGGCGCTGGGGGCGGCGCATGAATGTCTCGTGCTGGAATATGCCGAGGCGGCCAAGCTGTATCTTCCGGTCGAGAATATCGAACTGCTCAGCCGCTATGGCCACGAAGACGGACTGCTGGACAAGCTGGGCGGCGGCGCGTGGCAGGCCAAGAAGGCCAGGCTGAAAGAGCGTATCCGCGAAATGGCCGACCGCCTGATCCGTATCGCCGCCGAACGCGCGCTGCGCAGTGCCCCGGTGCTGGAGCCCGAGCATCACGCGTGGGAGGAATTCTCGGCCCGCTTTCCCTATGAGGAAACCGACGATCAGCTACGCGCGATCGAGGATGTGATGGCCGATCTTCAGGCCGGCACGCCGATGGACCGACTGATTTGCGGCGATGTTGGATTTGGCAAGACCGAGGTTGCGATGCGCGCGGCCTTTGCGGCGGCCATGTCGGGGATGCAGGTGGCAGTAATTGCCCCCACGACTCTGCTTGCGCGTCAACATTACAAAAGCTTTGCCGAGCGGTTTCGCGGCTTTCCCATCAATGTGCGCCCCCTGTCGCGATTTGTTTCGGCCAAGGATGCCGCCGCCACGCGTGACGGCCTGGCAAAGGGGCAGGTCGATATCGTGGTCGGCACCCATGCGCTGCTTGCCAAATCCGTGCGGTTCAAGAACCTCGGCCTGCTCATCATCGATGAGGAGCAGCGCTTCGGGGTCGTCCACAAGGAACGCCTTAAGGCGCTGCGCAGCGATATCCACGTCCTGACCCTGACCGCCACACCGATCCCGCGCACCTTGCAACTCAGCCTTTCAGGCGTGCGCGATCTGAGTATCATTGCAACGCCCCCGGTGGACCGCCTGTCAATCCGCACCTATGTGAGCGAGTTTGACACCGTTACCCTGCGCGAGGCGCTCCTGCGCGAGCATTACCGGGGCGGGCAAAGCTTTTTCGTGGTACCGCGCATTTCCGACCTTTCGGAAATCGAGGCATTTCTGGATAACGAGGTGCCCGAGGTCAGCTATGTCATTGCCCACGGACAGATGGCGGCGGGCGAGCTGGATACCCGCATGAACGCGTTTTACGACGGCAAATATGACGTATTGCTCGCGACGACCATCGTGGAATCCGGTCTGGATATTCCGACCGCCAATACGATGGTCATCCACCGGGCGGATATGTTCGGGCTCAGCCAGCTCTACCAGATCCGTGGCCGGGTCGGGCGTTCAAAGACGCGCGCCTATGCCTATCTCACCACCAAACCGCGGCTGAAATTGACCGCCGCCGCCGAAAAGCGCCTGCGGGTGCTGGGCAGTCTGGATACGCTTGGCGCCGGGTTCACATTGGCCAGCCAGGATCTGGATATTCGCGGCGCAGGAAATCTCTTGGGCGAGGAGCAATCGGGCCAGATGCGCGATGTGGGCTACGAGCTTTACCAGTCCATGCTGGAGGAGGCGGTGGCCAAGATCAAATCGGGCGAGATGGATGCAATCGCCGACGATGGCGGCCAGTGGGCGCCACAGATCAACCTTGGCGTGGCGGTTCTGATTCCCGAAGATTACGTGCCTGATCTGGATGTGCGGCTGGGCCTCTACCGACGGCTCAGTAATCTGGATACTAAGGTGGAGCTGGAGGGATTCGCGGCCGAACTGATCGACCGTTTCGGCCCGCTGCCCAAGGAGGTAAACACCCTGCTGCTGGTGATTCGGATAAAGGGCATGTGCCGCAAGGCCGGCATCGCCAAACTTGACGCAGGCCCCAAGGGCGCGACCATCCAGTTTCATAACGACAAGTTTGCGTCGCCCGAAGGGCTGGTTGAATTCATCAAGGATCAGCGCGGTCTGGCCAAGATCAAGGATAACAAGATCATTGTGCGCCGCGATTGGACCAAGGAGGCGGACAAGATCAAGGGCGCATTTTCGATTTCACGCGATCTGGCGCAAAAAGCTGTTAACAGTGCCAAAGCCGCCAAGAAGGCTCAACCTGTGCCGGCGGCATCGGCCGGGTGAGGAGGGCGATGCCCCGCGTTCCATAACTTCAAGGAGGCGGCGCACCGGCGTCTTTATTATGTTTCGGCTGCCTTTTTTCACTGTTGTCATAACGGCAAAGATGCCCGGCTTTAATCGTGCCAATGCAGACATGCTGAACGGACGAAAATCCTGCGGAAAAGAAGCTGGCAGAGGAGGGAATCCACGCT
>JAUNVT010000278.1 GCA_030540655.1 Rhodobacterales bacterium | reverse complement strand
GCTATAGCATTGAGGAGCTGGAGCAGATTCTGGCGCCGATGGGCGAGGACGGCAAGGAGGCGATCACCTCCATGGGCGACGATACGCCCAGTGCGGTCCTGTCCGCGCATTACCGTCCCTTGAGCCATTTTTTCCGCCAGAGCTTCAGCCAGGTGACCAATCCGCCGATTGATTCTCTGCGCGAATTTCGGGTGATGAGCCTGAAGACGCGGTTCGGCAACCTGAACAACGTCCTGGACGAATCGGGATCGCAAACGCAGATCATCGTGGTGGACAGTCCTTTTATCGCCAACAGCGAATGGGATGTGCTGATGACGCAGTTCACCTCGGACGTGGCGCATCTGGACTGCACCTTTGCCGCCGGTCCCGGCGCGCTGCAGGAGGCGCTGACGCGTATCCGGATGGAGGCCGAGGATGCCGTGCGCAGCGGCGCGGGCCATATCGTGCTGAGCGACAGGGGCGTGGGCGAGGGGCGCGTCGCAATGCCGATGATACTGGCGACCTCGGCCGTGCACAGCCATCTGACGCGCAAGGGGCTGCGCAGCTTCTGCTCGCTCTGCGTGCGGTCGGCGGAATGCATCGACCCGCATTATTTCGCCGTTCTGATCGGCGCGGGGGCGACGGTGGTGAACGCTTACCTGGCGCAGGATTCGCTGGCGAACCGGCTGGGCCGGGGCCTTCTGGATGGCACCCTGACCGAGGTTGTGGCCCGCTATCGCAAGGCGATCGACGCGGGCCTGCTGAAGATCATGTCCAAGATGGGGATCTCGGTCATCTCCTCCTATCGCGGCGGGATGAATTTCGAGGCGATCGGGCTGAGCCGCGCGATGTGCGCGGAATATTTTCCCGGCCTTGTCAGCCGCATCAGCGGCATCGGCGTCACCGGCATCCAGACCAGGCTGGAGCAGGTCCACGCGCGGGCCTATGACGGGCCGGACAACGTCCTGCCCATCGGCGGCTTCTACAAATCTCGCAAGACCGGTGAGGCACATGCCTGGGGCGCGCAGAACATGCACCTGCTGCAAACCGCCTGCAACACCGGCAGCTATCAGCTGTGGACCCGTTATTCCGCAGCGATGCAATCTGCGCCACCGATCCACCTGCGGGATCTGATGGCGATCAAACCGCTGGGCAAGGCTGTCCCGCTCGATGAGGTGGAATCCGTCACTGCGATCCGCAAGCGGTTCCTGACGCCGGGCATGTCGCTGGGCGCGCTCAGCCCGGAGGCGCACAAGACGCTGAACGTGGCGATGAACCGTATCGGCGCGCGGTCGGACAGCGGCGAGGGCGGCGAGGATCCGGCCCATTTCACGCCCGGACCCAATGGCGACAATCCCAGTGCCAAGATCAAGCAGGTCGCCTCGGGCCGGTTCGGCGTCACTGCCGAGTATCTCAATCAGTGCGAGGAGTTGGAGATCAAGATCGCGCAAGGCGCCAAGCCGGGCGAGGGCGGGCAACTGCCCGGCATGAAGGTGACCGAACTGATCGCGCGGCTGCGCCTGTCGACCCCCGGCGTCACGCTGATTTCGCCGCCGCCGCATCATGATATCTACAGTATCGAAGATCTGGCGCAGCTTATCTATGACCTCAAGCAGATCAATCCGGATGCCAAGGTGACGGTAAAGCTGGTCGCGCAGTCGGGTGTCGGTACGATTGCCGCGGGCGTGGCCAAGGCCAAGGCCGATGTGATCCTGATTTCCGGCCATAACGGCGGCACCGGCGCCAGCCCGGCCACCTCGATCAAATATGCCGGCCTGCCGTGGGAAATGGGCCTGACCGAGGCGCATCAGGTCCTGTCGATGAACAATCTGCGCAATCGCGTGACGCTGCGCACCGATGGCGGGCTGCGCACCGGACGCGACATCGTCATGGCGGCGATGATGGGGGCCGAGGAATACGGCATAGGGACCGCCGCGCTGATCGCGATGGGCTGCATCATGGTGCGTCAGTGCCAGTCCAACACCTGCCCCGTGGGCGTCTGCACACAGGACGCGGCATTGCGCGCCAGATTCACCGGCAATGCGGACAAGGTCGTGAACCTGATCACCTTTTACGCGCAGGAGGTGCGCGAGGTGCTGGCCAACATCGGCGCGCGGTCCCTCAGCGATGTGATCGGCCGGGCCGATCTGCTGACACAGGTCAGCCGGGGCAACGCGCATCTGGATGATCTTGACCTCAACCCCATGCTGATCAGTGTGGCGAGCGCGGGCGCGCCGCTGGACCGGGCGCGGCCGCGCAATGTGGTGCCCGACACATTGGACGCCGAAATTCTGCGCGATGCCGCGCGTTTTCTGAATGACGGCGAAAAGATGCAATTGCATTATGGAACGACTGCATTTCATCCGGGTCTGCCCGACCGAGATGCTGAACAAGCTCTCCCATCCTCTAGGGGATCGGGAACTGGCAATGCCCGCCGAGTAGAGGCAAGAAAGGCCCCCGGACATCTTACGCGGGGCCCCGGGTGTGCGAATATAACACCAACCGGCTTGAAGACTGGCTGACAGGGGATTCCCGAAGCGGCGAACGTCT
>JAUNVT010000056.1 GCA_030540655.1 Rhodobacterales bacterium | reverse complement strand
CCTCCCGCTTCACGCCACAGGCACCGCTGCGCGGTTACGAAAATGGTCAAAAATCAAGGTGTCTTGGAGCATGTCAGAAGAGGTATTGATGACTTGTTCTGCCTTGATCACAGGTAATCAAGGCAGCGAGGTTTGAATAATACGGTGTGTCCAGAATTTGCAGTCGCGGTTGCATGACGTTCAAAAAGATTCCAGCGCGAGATGGGTCTGGTTCTCAAGAATGCCCCAAACTGCGTATTCAGGAGGCGCGGCTGAATCTTACGCCTTCAGGCATATGCGCGTCCAAGACGCTGGCCATGATCCGCGTCAGAGCACGCCCTTGCGGAAGCAGCGTCAGTGCGTCTGAATCAAGAGAGACCAAGTTGCCGAACCGGTCGGCTATCTGATGAAGGTCGCGGTCGAGGCTGGCCACCAACTCTCCATGCCGCGCCTGCAACACGTCAAGATCAATGACAAAATTGCACATCAACATTTCGATGGCATCCGCGCGCAGCAAATCGCTGGGGCTCATCACATGACCGCGAGAGCCCGCCAGTTGCCCTGCCTCGATCCGTTGGATATAGGCGGCGGTCGCCGCGGCGTTCTGAACATATCCTGTCGGCAAGCGCGAAATGGAGGAGGCGCCAAGCCCGATCAGCGTGGCGCAGCTGTCCGCCGTGTAGCCTTGAAAATTCCGGCGCAAACGACCTTCATCCTTCGCCAGAGCCAGTTCGTCGCCCGGACGCGCAAAATGGTCGATCCCGATGGGCTCAAATCCCGATTTGCTGAACTGCGTGGTGGCCAGCTCTGACAGGCGATATCGTCCCATATCATCGGGGAGGGCGGCTTCATCGATGAGTTTCTGCCGCTTTGCCACCCATGGAACATGCGCATATCCAAACAGCGCAATCCGTTCCGGGCCAAGCGCCAGAACTTTCGCAACGGTATCGGCGATGCGCGCCTCGGTCTGATGAGGCAACCCATAGACAAGATCGCAGTTCAGCGACGTGACTCCGGCGGCGCGCAGATCATCCACGCAAGCGCGTGTGACATCATAGGGCTGCGCGCGACCGATGGCAGCCTGCACCTGAGGATCGAAGTCCTGGATCCCTATGCTGGCGCGGTTCATCCCTTGCGCCGCCAAGGCGTCAATCTTGGCGCGGTCTACCATTGTAGGATCTATTTCGACCGAGAATTCCCAATCGTCACAAGGCAGGATCGCAGATTTGACCGCGAGGGCAAGCCGGTGAATGAGATGCGGGGGCAAGATCGTGGGCGTGCCGCCGCCCCAGTGCAACCGGCCCATGCGAAGACCTGCGGGAACCGTCTCCGCAACCATGCGGAGTTCCGCCTCAAGCGTGCCGATATAGCTTTCGACCGGGCTGAGCGTTTGAGTTCCCTGCGTGCGACACGCGCAAAACCAGCACAGCCGTTCACAGAACGGAATGTGCAGATAGACGGAGACCGGCTGCGCCGGGTCCAGAGCCGCCAGTGCATTGGCCTGAAAATCGCCACCCACGGCAGCCGAGAAAACGGGCGCCGTCGGATAGGACGTGTAGCGGGGCACGCGGGCATCAAACAGACCCAAGGCGCGGAGGGTGTTAATATGTTCCATGCCTTCGTCTAGCACGCTCATACGTGCCGCAGCTTGTGCCAAATCAAATTGGGCGACTAATCGTAATTTATTCCAGGGGCTCTGGGCATCAAACCCGTCAAGACTTGGATCAAACTGATCGCGCATATGAAAAGGGGCCGCCTTATGGCCGCCCCTGATGTTCTCGAACAAATCACATGGAGAAAGGTCACTTCTTCGCGGAAGTATGATGCGCACCGATGAACCATGCATCCTTGCTGACGCCGCGGCTGACAGCGGTGTAGAGGTCGGCGGTTTCTTCGTCGCCTGCGTCTCCAGCTTCCTTGATACCTTCATGGGCAAGCGAGACAAACTCCACCATCCGCTTTTTCAACTCATCTACATGGGTGTCCTGATGGACTGCATCAGCAGGATACGCCTCCAGCTTGCCATTTTTCTTCACGCCTTCCACCGTGCCATCCGCAGTTCCGCCCAGGATCACTATGCGTTCCGCGATGGTATCAACATGCCCGTCCATTCGTGCGCGAACCTCGTCCAGAAGTTCATGAATACCGATGAAGCTTGGCCCCTTGATGTTCCAATGGGCCTGCTTGAGTGCCAATTGCAACTGAATGCCGGTTGCGAGCGATGTGTTCAGGTGGCTGATCGATGCTTCGCGAGCGTTATCACTGAGATAATCTGTGAATTTCTCGGTCATATGATGTCCTTTCGATTGAATAGCGCTGCGCGCCGGAATCCAGCCCCGCACGCAGTCTCTGACATTAATACGCGCGGGGCCTGCGGGCAGTTCCATGGGCAGCGCCGGGTCAGGTGGAGGTGCGCCCGGTGCCACCGCAAAAATTAAAACGGCCAGAACTTGAGTATGAAGCGGCATTCCATGATATGTTGCGAGTTATGGGCCCTGCATCATCTCGGTCGAGGTGCCGGATTATTGACTTGCGTGTTTCCAGTACGGGACGTCGCGGTGCGCTTGCCGAGCGCCGTTGAAGCCAGTTTTTGCGCATCCAGCGCGACCGCGGCGTAAGGAAACTCTGTCAACCGATTCCCGTTCTGCCATCCGTTTCGGCTGCGGTATTCCATTACCGGCCCGTACGCGCGCCTCGGGTGAGGGACGCGCGAATTTCATCCAGCCTCTTGCGGCGTTCGTGCCGGGCGTCAAGTGCGGTGGCCATTTCTACCTGGAGAAAGCGGACCGGAGTGTTGGGCTGCAACTGGCCGATCTTGTCCATATCGGCCGATATGACTGCGCCAATGGTGAAATAACCGCCGCCCGATACCGCATCGCGGTGCAGCACGATGGGTTCGGTGCCGCCCGGAATCTGGATCGAACCGTAGGAGTAACAGCCGTCGACGATATTTGAAGGGTCCGATCCGGCGCCGAAGGGTTGCTCGCGTTGCAAGAACTCCATCGGGCGGCCACCGCGAAAGCGATACCCCATGCGGTCAGCCTCGGGAGCGACCTTCCACTCATCCTCGAAAAACCGCTTCTGCGAAGCTTCCGTCAAACGATGCCAGTAAAGCCCCGGCAGAACACGCAGCCCGGCCGGTCTGGACTGCGGAGCGATCATGGCAGGGTCCAGCTTCCGCTCGGCGGCATCTCTGCTGGGCCTGCCCACGGGGATAGTATCGCCCGCGGCAAGCGCGCGGCCCTTGAAGCCGCCAAGCGCGCCGATGGGGTAGGTGGCGCGGCTGCCCAGTGCCAAGGGCGTGTCGATCCCGCCCGCTACGGCGATATAGATGCGCGCGCCCGATTTCAGATAGCCGAATTTGAGCGTCTGCCCGGCCCCGACAGCAAAGGAGGACCAGCCTGCGCGCTCTTCTCCATCAAGATAGACGGGCATTTCCGCGCCCGCCACGGCGACGAGCCTATCCTCGTTGAAGGTCAGTTCGGGGCCCATGAAGACCGCTTCCAGCCCGGCGGCATCTTCGGGGTTTCCGACAAGCATGTTGGCGATACGCAGTGCCGCGCGGTCCATCGCGCCGCCTTCGGGAATCCCAAGGTGGAAATAACCCGGACGCCCGAGATCCTGAATGGTGGTCAGCAGGCCGGGCTTGATGACTTCAAACGTCATTGAGAGCCTCCATCAGCTTGGCGTTGGTCGCATCCATATCGGCGTTGAATTCCTCAAGGTCGAAACTGACATCGGCGATCCGGGGGACGTAGCTGCCATCCTCCACTGCCTTCAGGATGCGGTCATGTTCAGCGCGGTCGATCGGCTTCCATTTCACGATATCGCCGGGTCTGAAGAACACCATGAAGTCGCGCAGATAGCTGACCTTTTGATCGGCATCGAAAATGGTCAGCGGGGTAATGCCGAACATCTGGTATCCGCCCGCCCCGCGAACCGAGTAGATGCAGCTGAAACAGCCGCCATACCCCACCGTCTGCTTCGGCGTATCGGTGCGGGGCTTCAGGTATTTGGGCACCTGAAGCTGTTTTTCGCGCGGTGCAAGCTGATACAGGAAAGGCAGGCCGGACACGAAGCCCACCATCGATACAAACCAGGGCGCGGAATGATGTGCTTCGATGAAGGCACCGACGCTGTCATATCCGTTGATACGCGCGGCATAGTCCAGATCGGTGCCCGAAGGGTCCTGATGGCGCTCGCGAAATCGCATGACGCATTCATGCGTCCACGGGTCCTGATAAAAGACGGGTACCTCGATGATGCGGGTGTCCAGACGCTTTTCGGCACTCTCGCCCGTGGCCTCCAACTCCTTCAGTCTGGCCATCATGTCCTCGGGTGCGATCACATCGGGATCGTAGCGCACCTGGAACGAGGCATTGGCCGGGCAGATCTCGCGCACGCCATCAATATCCGCATCCCGTGCTGCGTTGCTCATGGCGAGGGATTTGAAGAAGGCGTCCAGCGACATTTCCTCGTCCATCTCGACAAAGATGTGCTCGTCGCCGCCGTATGAATAGCGTGTCTTCACGATGCGCCTCCTGCTGAAACATTGAGGTTGCCCGCCTCCAGCCACGGCTCCAGCCATTGCGTATGGATATTGCCCGCGCGCAGATCCGCCGACCGGGCCAGCGCCTTGTGCAGCGGAAGGGTGGTCTTCAGCCCACCGATTTCGATCGTGTCGAGCGCAAGGGTCATCTTGTCGATGGCTTGCGCGCGGGTGGGGGCGTGCACGATCAGCTTGGCAATGAGGGAATCGTAAAAGGGCGGGATCTGGTATCCCTCATAGAGGAAATGATCGACGCGTATGCCACCTGAGTCAGGCAGGTTCAGCGCAGCGACAATCCCCGGGAAGGGCATGAATTTTTTCAGCGGATCCTCGGCATTCAGCCGCACTTCGATGGCATGGCCGCGCAGTTGTATATCGGACTGAACGAGTGGCAGATCCTCGCCGCCTGCGATGCGCAGCATCAGCGCCACGAGGTCCAGTCCGGTAATCATCTCGGTTACCGGATGCTCCACCTGGATGCGCGTGTTCATCTCGATAAAGAAGAATTCATCCGCCACCGCATCATACAGATACTCTATGGTGCCTGCGCCGCGATAATTAACGGCGCGGGCCATATTGACCGCCGCGTCGCACATTGCCTCGCGCGTCGGTTCGGGCAGATCGAAGGCGGGTGCCTCCTCCCACACCTTCTGGCGGCGGCGTTGCAGCGAACATTCGCGTTCAAAACAGTGGACGGCGCGTGTCCCGTCGCCCATGATCTGCACCTCGATATGGCGGGGCCGGGAAATGACCTTCTCGATATAGATGCCACCATCGCCGAAAACCGCCTGCGCCTCCTGCCGGGCTTGCGGCGCCTCTCTGGCCAGATCTTCGGGGGTTTGTGCGATGCGGATGCCGCGCCCGCCGCCGCCCGCGCTGGCCTTGATCATTACCGGATAGCCGATACGCAAAGCCAGCGCAGCAGCCTCGTCCATGTCAGAAATGCGTCCATCCGATCCCGGCACCACCGGCACGCCTGCGGCTTCGGCGGCCTGCCGGGCCGATACCTTGTCGCCCATCCGCGCGATCGTGTCGGCGGAAGGGCCGACAAAGATCATGCCCGCCGCTTCGACAGTGCGGACAAAATCGGGCGTCTCAGCCAGAAATCCATAGCCCGGATGCACCGCATCTGCACCCGAATCCTTGGCAGCCTGCACGACGGCCTCCGGATTGAGGTAGGAGTCAGAGGCTTTGGGCGGACCGATGCAAACCGCCTCGTCGGCCATCCGGACAGCCAGCATGGCGGCATCCGCCTCGGAATAGGCCTGAATTGTATGGATGCCAAGCGATTGCGCCGCGCGGATGATACGCACTGCAATCTCGCCCCTGTTAGCAATGAAAAGACGCTGGATGTTCATTTTTTAAGCGTGGCCAGAACGTCACCGGCCGACACGGCCGCCTCGTTCTCTACCGCGTAGCTTTCGAATGTGCCTGCCGCTTCGGCCTCCACGTCGATGAACGATTTCATGACCTCGACCAGCCCGATGACGTCGCCCACGGCGACATTGTCGCCGGCGGCCTTGAAAGGGGGGTGGTCAGGCGAGGGGCGATGATAAAATGTGCCGGGAACGGGGGATTGGATATCGGCCATGATGCTATCTCCTGATGGATGATTTCAGATGCGCTGCGCCAGAACATCCTTGGCGGGGGCGATGGAAATGCCGGCTTCGCTCAGTCCGGCCCGGATGGCGCGCAGGATATCCACCGCGCCCGGCGTATCGGAATGAACGCAGATAGATTCAAAGACGACCTCGACACTTTTTCCGCTGGCCGTCTCGACAACCCCCTCTAGGCAGGCGCGCAGGCATTTGCGGGCGATGGCGGCGGGGTCCATCGCTGCGGGTTTGCGGGTGAAGACGATCATTCCGTCGTCGCCATAATCGCGATCGGAATAAAACTCGCGCACGACAGGGTGTGACAGGCGCGTGGCAACCTCATGGGTTTTTGAGCCGCCCATGCAGAACAGGATCAGATCCGGGCTGGTCTGTCGCAATGTCTCGACCAGATGGCGCGACAACTCCTCGTTGCCGGCGGCCTCCATATAAAGCGCGCCATGCGGTTTGACGTGCTGAAGCGCAACCCCGTGACGCCGACCGAATTCCCGTAAGGCACCGATCTGGTAGAGGATGTCGTTCACCAGTTCATCGGCGGTGGCGTCGATCCGGCGCCGCCCAAAACCCTGAAGGTCATTGTAGGCCGGATGCACCCCCAGCCCGACCGCGTGGGCGCGCGCCAACGCAACGACGCGGTTCATTGAATTGGGATCGCCGGCGTGAAACCCGGCGGCGACATTGGCCGAGCTGATGACTTCCATCAATGCTTCGTCGGGAGCATCACCATAGGACCAGTGGCCGAAACCCTCGCCCATGTCGCAATTCAGATCGACGATATTGCGCATCGCGCATCCCCCTCTTTCTGATCTGCGGCTCAGCCTGCAACGGCTCCTGTCATAAGTAAATTATAATTTCTACGCGATGAGCCACCTGATATCGCGATACCGCAGGCACGGCAGGGGCAAGGGGTCCTGTGTCTTTCCCCTTGCCCAAGCGGAAACTGCCTGCGCAAATGCCGCCATGAAACTGTCCGAAAATACGATTGGCGCGCTGCTGATGATGGTCTCCATGGCGGCCTATACGCTGAACGACACGCTGATGAAGTCGCTCGCGGGGCATGTGCCGCTGTTTCAGGTGATCTTCCTGCGCGGCTGTCTGACCAGCGTGGCCGTCGCGGTCATGGCATGGCGCATGGGCGCGTTTTCCAGAAGGGTGTCGCGGCGTGATACCGGCGCGATTGCGCTTCGCGTGCTGGGCGAGGTGGCAGGCACGTATTTTTACCTGACGGCACTGTTTCATATACCCTTGGCGAATGTGACCTCGCTTCTCCAGGCATTGCCGCTGGCCATCACGCTGGCGGCAGCACTGGTTTTCCGCGAAAAGATCGGCCTGCCACGGTTGAGCGCAATTCTGGTAGGGTTCGCCGGGGTCATGCTCATCGTGCGGCCGGGGAGCGAGGGGTTCAATATCTACGCACTTTACGGACTTGCGGCCGTGGGGTGCCTGACGCTGCGCGATCTGGCCACGCGCAGCCTCAGCCGCGAAACCCCTTCGATGCTGGTCACGTTCGCGACATCAATCGCCGTCATGTCGGTTTTCGGAATGGGCGCGCTGGGCGGGGAGTGGGTGCCGCTGGGGCGCAGCGACTGGATGACGATCGGCGGCGCGGCCACGATGATCGTCGCCGGCTATCTGACCTCGATCATGGTGGTGCGCGTCGGCGATATCGGTTTTACGGCGCCGTTTCGCTATACGGCCATTCTCTGGGCGCTGCTCCTTGGCTGGCTGGCATTCGGCGACTGGCCTGCGCCCATCGTGCTGACGGGCGCGGGTGTCGTGGTGGCCAGCGGGCTTTTCACGCTCTACCGGGAGGCGCGCCTGGGCCGCAGGCGGAGGCCGGTACCGGTGCTTCGGGCGCGCTGAAGAGCGTGCGAATGTCAGCTTTCAAAGTGCTTCCGTGCCCCTGTTGACAAGCATTGCGACTCCCCATATACGCCCTTCATCCGGCTTGGGGGTCGCCCCGTCTGCCGATATCAGAACTGAAGTGGTCAAGATCCGGACGCCCGCCGTCCCGATCCTCTGGAAACTCGCCGCGTCCGCATCATCAAGTGTTGCGATCGCGGTTGTTGCCTGTTGCGGACGCGTAACGGGCATGGATTAACCGCATGGGTAAGACCCATGCACACACATGTGTTGAGAGACGGGGAAAGAACCGGAATGCCAACGATCCAACAGTTGATCCGCAAGCCGCGGCAGCCAAAAGTAAGAGCGCAAAAGTCGCAGCATTTGCAGGGTTGCCCGCAAAAGCGCGGCGTTTGCACACGCGTCTACACAACTACACCGAAAAAGCCGAACTCGGCCATGCGGAAGGTCGCCAAGGTGCGCCTGACCAACGGCTTTGAGGTCATCAGCTATATTCCCGGCGAAAGCCACAACCTGCAAGAGCACTCGGTTGTTCTGATCCGCGGGGGCCGCGTCAAGGACCTTCCCGGTGTGCGGTATCACATACTGCGCGGTGTTCTGGATACTCAGGGGGTCAAGGACCGCAAGCAGCGCCGTTCGAAATATGGCGCAAAGCGCCCGAAGTAAGAGGATTAACAGATGTCCCGTCGTCACGCCGCCGAAAAGCGCGAAGTTCTGCCCGATGCCAAATATGGCGACCGGGTACTGACAAAATTCATGAACAACCTGATGGTCGATGGCAAGAAGTCTGCCGCCGAACGTATCGTCTATAGCGCGATGACCCGTGTTGAAGACAAGGTGAAGCGCGCCCCGATCGAGATCTTCCACGAGGCGCTCGACCTGATCAAGCCGTCCGTCGAGGTGCGTTCGCGCCGCGTTGGCGGTGCAACCTATCAGGTTCCCGTCGAAGTGCGCCCCGAGCGCCGCGAGGCGCTGGCGATCCGCTGGCTGATCAATGCCAGCCGTTCGCGCAACGAACACACGATGGAAGAGCGCCTTGCAGGCGAGCTTCTGGACGCCGTGAACAGTCGCGGCAGCGCCGTGAAAAAGCGCGAAGATACACACAAGATGGCCGAAGCCAACAAAGCCTTCAGCCATTACCGTTGGTAAACTGACATACTGAGGAAGCAGCCACATGGCACGCGACTACGCTCTAGAACGCTACCGTAACTTCGGCATCATGGCCCATATCGATGCAGGCAAGACGACCTGCAGCGAACGGATCCTGTTTTATACAGGCAAGAATCACAACATGGGTGAAACCCATGAGGGTGCCTCGACCATGGACTGGATGGAGCAGGAGCAGGAGCGTGGCATCACGATCACCTCGGCTGCGACCACCACTTTCTGGCAGCGCCAGAATGATCCGACCGCAGAAGGGACGTCAGCAACCAAATACCGGATGAACATCATCGACACACCCGGCCACGTCGATTTCACCATCGAGGTCGAGCGGTCGCTGGCGGTTCTGGACGGCGCTGTTGCCGTTCTTGACGCCAATGCGGGTGTCGAGCCCCAGACGGAGACTGTCTGGCGTCAGGCCGACCGTTACAAGGTTCCGCGCGTCGTGTTCGTCAACAAGATGGACAAGATCGGCGCCGATTTCTTCAATTGCGTGAAGATGATCAAGGATCGCACGGGCGCCACGCCGGCGCCGATCCAGATTCCCATCGGCTCGGAAACCGAGTTGGAGGGTCTGATCGATCTGGTCACTATGGAGGAGTGGGTCTGGAAGGGCGAGGATCTGGGCGCAAACTGGACACGCGGCCCGATTCGCGACAGCCTGAAGGATCTCGCCGACGAGTGGCGCGCCAACCTGATCGAATGCGCCGTCGAAATGGACGACACCGCGATGGAGCAGTATCTGGAAGGCGTGGAACCCGATGAGGAAACGCTGCGCAAGCTGATCCGCAAGGGTACGCTGTCGCTGTCCTTCGTTCCCATCCTCTGCGGTTCTGCATTCAAGAACAAGGGCGTGCAGCCTTTGCTGAATGCGGTGGTCGATTACCTGCCCAGCCCGAAGGACGTCGTCGACTACATGGGATTCTCCCCCGATGACGAAACCGAAACCCGCAATATCGCGCGCCGTGCGGATGACGACATGCCGTTCTCGGGTCTTGCGTTCAAGATCATGAACGATCCGTTCGTCGGCTCGCTGACCTTTACCCGCATCTATTCGGGCAAGATCAAGAAGGGCGATACTGTTCAGAACACCACCAAGGGCAAGAAAGAGCGCATCGGCCGTATGATGATGATGCACTCGATTCAGCGCGAGGAAATCGAAGAGGCGTGGGCTGGCGACATCATTGCGCTTGCCGGTCTCAAGGATACGACCACGGGCGACACTCTGTGCGATCCCAAAGAGCCGGTCGTTCTCGAGACCATGACATTCCCCGATCCGGTGATCGAGATCGCTGTGGAGCCCAAAACCAAGGGCGATCAGGAAAAAATGTCCATGGGTCTTGCCCGCCTTGCCGCCGAGGATCCGTCTTTCCGTGTCGAGACGGATCAGGAGTCGGGTCAGACTATCATGAAGGGCATGGGCGAGCTTCACCTTGATATCCTGGTGGATCGTTTGCGTCGCGAATTCAAGGTTGATGCGAATATCGGCGCGCCGCAGGTGGCTTACCGCGAGACCATTGGCCACGAGGTCGAGCACACCTATACCCACAAGAAGCAGTCTGGCGGTTCGGGCCAGTATGCCGAGGTCAAGCTGGTCATTTCGCCCACGGAGCCGGGCGAAGGCTTCTCTTTCGAGAGCCGTATCGTTGGCGGCGCGGTGCCCAAGGAATATATTCCTGGCGTTGAAAAGGGTATCCGTTCGGTCATGGATAGCGGCCCACTGGCCGGTTTCCCGGTGATCGATTTCAAGGTCGCTTTGGTCGATGGTAAATTCCACGACGTGGACTCCAGCGTCATGGCGTTCGAGATTGCCGCACGGATGGGTATGCGGGAAGGACTGCGCAAGGCTGGCGCGAAACTGCTTGAGCCGATCATGAAGGTCGAGGTGATCACTCCCGACGAATATACCGGCGGCATCATCGGCGATCTGACGTCGCGCCGCGGCCAGATTTCGGGGCAGGAAAATCGCGGGAACGCTATTGCCATCGACTGCAAGGTCCCGCTGGCCAACATGTTTGGTTACATCAACACGTTGCGGTCCATGTCGTCGGGCCGGGCACAGTTCACAATGCAGTTCTCGCATTATGATCCGGTGCCGAGCAACATCTCGGAAGAGATCCAGGCCAAGTTCGCTTAATCCGGGTGGCGGGGAGGCATCCCCGCCCTACCCAACCTGTAGGGTGGGCATGACGCCCACCACCTGTCTTGCAAAAAGAGGAGCCACATCATGGCAAAGGCAAAGTTTGACCGCAGCAAGCCACACGTGAATATCGGGACCATCGGTCACGTCGACCATGGCAAGACCACGCTGACGGCTGCCATCACGAAATACTACGGTGACTTCCGCGCATATGACCAGATCGACGGCGCGCCCGAAGAGAAGGCCCGCGGCATCACCATCTCGACGTCGCATGTGGAATACGAGACGGAGAACCGCCACTACGCCCATGTCGACTGCCCCGGCCACGCCGACTATGTCAAGAACATGATCACAGGTGCAGCCCAGATGGATGGCGCAATCCTGGTCGTGAACTCGGCTGACGGCCCCATGCCCCAGACCCGCGAGCACATCCTGCTCGGTCGTCAGGTCGGCATCCCCTACATGGTTGTCTACATGAACAAGGTTGATCAGGTGGACGACGAGGAGTTGCTTGAGCTGGTCGAGATGGAAATCCGCGAGTTGCTCAGCAAGTATGATTATCCCGGCGATGATATCCCGATCATTCGTGGCTCCGCACTGGCGGCACTTGAGGGCCGTGACGAGGAAATCGGCGAAAACTCGATTCGTGCGCTGATGGCGGCTGTGGATGAATATATCCCGACCCCCGCACGCGCTGTAGATCAGCCGTTCCTGATGCCGGTCGAGGATGTGTTCTCGATCTCGGGTCGCGGTACAGTTGTGACCGGCCGTATTGAGCGTGGCGTGATCAACGTGGGTGACGAAATCGAAATCGTCGGCATCCGCGACACCAAGAAAACAACCTGCACGGGCGTTGAGATGTTCCGCAAGCTGCTGGATCGCGGCGAAGCGGGCGACAATATCGGTGCATTGCTGCGCGGTGTCGATCGTGAAGGCGTGGAGCGTGGGCAGGTTCTGTGCAAGCCGAAGTCGGTTACGCCTCATACGAAGTTCGAGGCCGAGGCATATATCCTGAACAAGGAAGAGGGTGGCCGTCACACGCCGTTCTTTGCCAACTACCGCCCGCAGTTCTATTTCCGCACAACGGACGTGACTGGCACAGTCATGCTGCCCGAAGGCACCGAAATGGTGATGCCGGGCGACAACCTGCGCTTTGCTGTGGAACTGATTGCTCCGATCGCGATGGAAGAAGGCCTGCGCTTTGCCATCCGTGAAGGTGGCCGTACGGTCGGCGCCGGCGTCGTGGCAAAGATCACAGAATAATCACTCCGACCTAGTACTCCGGGCGGGCCGCACAGCCCGCCCCATGGGTTCGACGAGGGAGGCCGGGTGGTCCGGTCTCCCTCCTATCAACTCCAATGCCGCGAAAGGCTAAAAAGATGCAAAGCCAGAACATTCGCATTCGGCTCAAGGCGTTCGATTACCGCGTACTGGATGCCAGCACGCAAGAGATCGTGAACACCGCGAAACGCACGGGCGCGCACGTCCGTGGTCCGATTCCGCTGCCGAACAAGATTGAAAAGTTTACAGTTTTGCGTGGTCCTCACGTGAACAAGAAGTCCCGCGATCAGTGGGAAATCCGCACGCACAAGCGCCTGCTGGATATCGTTGATCCGACGCCCCAGACCGTTGACGCGCTGATGAAGCTCGACCTCGCGGCCGGCGTTGACGTTCAGATTTCTGTCTAAAGGGGGGCACGGATTATGTTGCGCTCTGGCGTTATCGCAAAGAAGGTGGGCATGACCCGCCTTTTCATGGACGACGGGCGGCAGGTTCCTGTCACCGTTCTTCAACTGGACAAACTTCAGGTCGTCGCGCAGCGCACGGCCGATACACACGGCTATTCCGCAGTGCAGCTTGGCGCAGGGTCGTCCAAAGCCAAACGAACCTCGAAGGCAATGCGTGGCCATTTCGCTGCCGCGAATGTGGAACCCAAACGCAAGATTGCGGAATTCCGGGTGGCCCCGCAGAACATGATTGCCGTAGGTGAGGAAATCACTGCGAACCACTACTTTGAGGGGCAATTCGTTGATGTCTGCGGCACCTCGATCGGTAAGGGTTTCGCAGGTGCTATGAAGCGGCACAATTTCCGCGGTCTGGAAATGACCCACGGTGTGTCGATCAGCCACCGTTCGCATGGCTCGACCGGTCAATGTCAGGATCCTGGCAAGGTCTTCAAAGGCAAGAAGATGGCGGGCCACATGGGTGCTGCGCGGATTACCACGCAGAACCTGCAAGTGATCAAGACGGATGCGGATCGGGGCCTGATCATGGTCAAGGGCGCTGTTCCCGGCTCGAAGGGCGGTTGGGTGACAATCAAGGATGCGGTGAAAAAGCCGTTCCCCGAGAATGCCATCATGCCCGCTGCGCTGAAATCTGACGCAGAAGCCGCCGCCAAGGCAGCCGAAGAGGCAGCCGCCGCCGCCGCCGCCGAGGAAGCAGCGGCAGCCAAGGCCGCTGCTGAGGCTCAAGCCGCAGAAGAAGCCGCCGCCGAGAAGGAAGCCGAGGCGCAGATCGCAGCTGACAGCGCCGAGGCGGGTGATCAAAGCCAGCCTCTGGACGATGCGAAGAAGGATGATGAAGCATGAAACTCGACATGATCAAACTGGACGGCAGCACCGCCGGCTCGGTCGATCTGGGCGAAGACATCTTCGACCTCGATCCCCGCGCCGACATCCTGCACCGTGTCGTCCGCTGGCAGCGCAACAAGGCTCAAGCCGGCACGCACAAGGTCAAGACGCGGTCGGAAGTCAGCTATTCGACCAAGAAGATCTACCGCCAGAAGGGTACCGGTGGCGCACGCCACGGCGCCCGGTCGGCGCCCATCTTCCGCAAGGGCGGTATCTACAAGGGTCCCACACCGCGCAGCCACGCGCATGATCTGCCCAAGAAGGTCCGCGCATTGGGCCTGAAGCACGCCCTGAGCGCCAAGGCGCGCGCAGGCGAACTGGTAATCATCGAAGATATATCGGGGGTGACCAAGACAGGCGTCCTGGCAAAGCAGATCAAGGATCTGGGTTGGAAGCGCGCACTGATCATCGACGGCGCCGAGGTGAATGCAGACTTCGCCAAGGCTGCCCGCAACATTGAAGGTCTGGACGTCCTGCCGACAATCGGTGCGAACGTCTATGACATTCTCAAGCGTGATACACTCGTGATTACCAGAGCGGGTGTCGAAGCACTGGAGGCACGTTTCAAATGAGCGCGAAACCCGAGCATTACGATGTGATCCGCAAGCCGGTCGTGACGGAAAAGGCCACCATGGCGTCTGAAAATGGCGCGGTTGTCTTTGAGGTCGCGATCGGAGCCGCCAAGCCGCAGATCAAGGAAGCGGTCGAGGCGCTGTTTGGTGTCAAGGTAAAGGCCGTCAATACGACGATCACCAAAGGCAAGGCCAAGCGTTTCCGGGGCCAGATGGGCCGTCGCAATGACATCAAGAAGGCTTATGTGACGCTGGAAGAAGGCAACACAATCGACGTGACCACCGGTCTCTGAGAAGGTGTACTGACAGAAAGATGGAGAACCCCGGCGCGTCAATCGGCCGGGGTTTTGCGTTTGGCTGCATGATCGGCGGGATGTCCGAGGACATTAGCCCGGCAACGGAAGTTATATGAGGTTTTGGCGGACATTATTCGGGAAGTGCATCTGACAAGAACAAAACTGGTCCCAGATTGGTATTGATCCCGAAATCACGGTGCCTTAACTGACCATCCGCAATATACAATTTGCGCAACAAATATGTTTTGGTCTTGCCGGATATCTCCAGCGCCATGGCATCGCCCTTGTCAGTTTTCACGATCGAGACGGCTTCATCACGCGATGCGACATCCTCGATAACGCTGCGCACCTCGTAAGGATCAGTGATCCGGTCGACTTTGAAGTAGCAGGTTCCCTCGAAGGCGCCGACGCCAATAATGGTGACAGCGCCGACGACGATGGTGGCCGGGGCCAGCAAAACTGATCCGGCCGTGCCCAGGGCTCCCACGGCTCCCTTGACGATGCCTACGGCGCCGGTTGCGGAACTGCCCGCCGCCGACGATCCCAGCATTGTCAGATTGGATCCGGCATGGATAAGACTGTAATAACTGGTTTCACTCACCCCATTGCCGATCGATCTACCGGCATCGACGACGGATGATCCAACAGTGTTTGCCATCTTGCCCGCGAGTTTTGAGGGAGAGTAATCGCACATGTCGGCTTGGGCACCCGTGGTCCCGGTCATGACCGCGAGAACGAGTATTGAAGCAAATCGCTTTATGACAGATCCTCCTGCCTTGAAGGTGCGGCGCGCAAACCGGCGCTCATCGAAAGGTTGAGTCGTGGTATCGTACCCCTTGATCTGCGCTTTCATCTGTAAAGTCAAAGCGAGGGTGGATAGAGCATAGATATGGTTGTTCCAGCCGGATTTCTGACTGCTTCCCACCCGCGGGCATTCAGAGCGCGCTGAAGGTGGTGTAACAAGCAGCACATCCTAGCATCGCCTACTTGACGCTGCTGAACCAAGCCCCTAAACGAACCTATCACCGCAGCCCCGGATTCGTCCGGGGTTTCGTTTTCGTCGGACACGGCGGAATTAGCCGGGGACCTTCGGGGCCCTATACCAAAGGCGGGCAGGTCCCGCCCGACATAGGCGGAACACGCATCCGCCACTTGCTAAACGGAAGACAGAAAGCATGGCACTCAAGTCGTATAAGCCAACGACGCCGGGCCAGCGCGGGCTGGTGCTGATCGACCGTTCGGAGCTGTACAAAGGACGTCCCGTCAAATCCCTTACCGAGGGTTTGTCGAAATCGGGCGGCCGGAACAACACCGGACGTATCACCTCGCGTCGTCGCGGCGGAGGGGCCAAGCGCCTCTACCGGATCGTTGATTTCAAGCGTACCAAATTCGATATGGCGGCCACCGTCGAGCGGATCGAATATGACCCGAACCGGACCGCGTTTATCGCTCTGGTCAAATATGACGATGGCGAGCAGACTTATATCCTGGCGCCTCAGCGCCTGGCGATCGGTGACAAGATCTATTCGGGATCGCGCGTCGACATCAAGCCGGGCAACAGCATGCCGTTCTCGGGCATGCCCATCGGCACCATTGTCCACAACATAGAGATGAAGCCCGGCAAGGGCGGTCAGATCGCCCGCGCGGCAGGCACCTATGCGCAGTTCGTCGGCCGGGACGGCGGCTACGCTCAGATCCGACTCAGCTCGGGCGAGCTTCGGCTTGTGCGGCAGGAATGCCGGGCCACGGTTGGCGCGGTGTCGAACCCGGACAACTCGAACCAGGACTACGGCAAGGCTGGCCGCATGCGTCACAAGGGCGTACGTCCTTCGGTCCGCGGTGTTGTCATGAACCCGATCGATCACCCGCATGGCGGTGGTGAGGGGCGGACCTCGGGTGGTCGTCACCCGGTCACCCCATGGGGCAAACCGACCAAGGGTGCACGCACCCGCAACAAGAACAAGGCGTCGCAGCAGCTGATCATCCGCTCGCGTCACGCCAAGAAGAAGGGCCGCTAAGACATGGCACGTTCTGTATGGAAAGGCCCCTTTGTCGACGCTTATGTGCTGAAGAAAGCCGAAGCATCGCGTGAGGGCGGTCGCAACGAAGTCATCAAGATCTGGTCGCGCCGCTCGACGATCCTGCCCCAGTTCGTGGGCCTGACGTTTGGCGTATACAACGGTCGCAAACATATTCCTGTCAACGTCAGCGAAGACATGATCGGTCAGAAGTTCGGTGAATATTCGCCGACACGGACCTATACCGGTCACGCAGCCGACAAAAAAGCGAAGCGGAAGTAAGTCATGGGCAAGGAAAAGAACCCCCGCCGCGTGGCCGATAACGAAGCAATGGCAAAACTGCGCATGCTTCGCACCAGCCCGCAAAAACTGAACCTTCTGGCCCAGCTTATCCGCGGCAAGAAGGTGGACAAGGCGCTGAACGATCTGACCTTTTCGCAAAAGCGGATTGCCGAAGACGTGCGCAAGTGCCTGCAATCGGCCATAGCCAACGCTGAAAACAACCACAATCTGGACGTGGATGAGCTGATCGTGGCCGAGGCTTATGTCGGCAAGAACCTGGTCATGAAGCGCGGTCGCCCGCGGGCCCGTGGCCGGTTTGGCGCATTGCGCAAGCCGTTCTCGGAAATCACGATCAAACTGCGCCAAGTTGAGGAGCAAGCCTGATGGGTAACAAAGTCAATCCGATCGGCATGCGCCTGCAGATCAACCGGACCTGGGACAGCCGCTGGTATGCGGATACCAAGGATTACGGCAATCTGTTGCTGGAAGATCTGGCCATGCGCGAGTTCATCAAGAACGAGTGCAAGCAGGCCGGCGTCAGCCGCGTCGTGATCGAGCGTCCGCACAAGAAATGCCGCGTCACGGTTCACACAGCCCGCCCAGGCGTCATCATCGGCAAGAAAGGCGCGGATATCGAAACGCTGCGCAAGAAGCTGGCGGCGATGACGGCAAGCGAGTTGCACCTGAACATCGTTGAAGTGCGCAAGCCGGAACTGGATGCCGCGCTGGTGGGCGAGAGCATCGCTCAGCAGCTGGAGCGCCGTGTCAGCTTCCGCCGTGCGATGAAGCGGGCGGTGCAGAACGCTATGCGTATGGGTGCCTTGGGTATCCGCGTGAACCTCGCGGGCCGTCTCGGCGGCGCCGAGATCGCGCGGACAGAATGGTACCGGGAGGGCCGCGTTCCGTTGCATACGCTGCGGGCCGACATCGATTATGCACATGTCGAGGCGATGACCGCCTATGGCATCATCGGCATCAAGACCTGGATCTTCAAGGGTGAGATCATGAATCATGATCCGTCCGCGCGTGACCGGAAGGCTCAGGAGCTTCAGGATGGTCCGGCACCGCGCGGTGCTGGTGGCCGTCGCTAAGGGGGAATGACAGATGCTACAACCAAAGCGCACTAAATTCCGCAAGCAGTTCAAAGGCCGCATCAAGGGTGAAGCCAAGGGCGGATCTGATCTGAACTTCGGCTCCTTCGGCCTGAAAGCGACCCAGCCCGAGCGCGTCACAGCGCGGCAGATCGAAGCGGCCCGCCGCGCGATGACCCGCCACATGAAGCGTCAGGGCCGCGTCTGGATCCGGATCTTCCCCGACGTGCCGGTATCCTCCAAGCCTACCGAGGTTCGTATGGGCAAGGGTAAAGGTTCGGTCGATTATTGGGCGGCCAAGGTCAAGCCGGGCCGGATCATGTTCGAACTGGACGGCGTAAGCGAAGAAGTCGCGGTAGAGGCCTTGCGTCTTGCTGCTATGAAGCTGCCGATCAAGACCCGCGTGGTTCAGCGCGAGGACTGGTAACATCGCGTTGCAGATATCGGCCTGACAATTGAAATCCCCGTCAAATGATTGACGGGGATTTCTGATTCTTCCTTAAAATCTTCTAATGCAGACGGGTGTCATAGCCAATGACCACAATGCCTCAAATTCTTGCGTATGATTTCGCATTCAACGTTAGCATATTTTCCTTGTGATGAATTCCCACCTTCCAAGGCAAGCGTTGATTTGATGATTTCGGGATCAATACCGTACCTGTTCGGCATGTGACAGGTGCTAACCAAACCCTCATATGATGATCCACCATTAAACTCGACTCGAACGATCTGTCCTTTGCATAGCGTGGCCCTCTTCACTTTAACTTTTTTTGGGTGTCCGTTTTTCAGTGTTGGTTTACAGAGCAAAAGTCCCAGAGGGGTGTTATCAAGCCACATCATGGGCGCGCGGAATCGGCGTCCGGCCTCGGTTTTTCTAAGGGGGATTCCGATTTTTGTTCTGACGTTTCTCGACCAGACCCGCACAAGGACATTGTCGTCATGTTCGAATCGCTCCTCAACAAAACGTTTAAACGCGCGCAGGCGGACGGGGATCGATGATCTGCCGAGCACCGTAAACCCATAACGCAAAGCAGTTCGAACGCTGATCCGTTCGCGCACACCTACGCAGAGAGTGGGGCCATGACGCCTTTCGGAATTTTGCAGGGTCATATCGGCGAGGTTCGGGCCCGGCTGGTTGAGACGAGCGATCCAGATTGGTCTTGTCACGCTTACGTTCCGGTCTCTCAACTCATTCATGCGGCCCGTCGT
>JAUNVT010000055.1:9427-19435 GCA_030540655.1 Rhodobacterales bacterium | reverse complement strand
GAACCAGCAGAAACCGGCGGTTCTTGCAAGGCGCGGAAGTTAACGTGACAACACCTTGCCAGGAAAGGATATGATCTCGGACGGACTCTAAGGTGCCGATGCACCTGTCGGCGCGTCAACCTGGCCTGAGCGATATCTGAAGCTCCGATAGTTCTTGGATAAAGCTGTCGTCCATGCCCGCGAAGAGGCTGATCAATTCATCTTGGCGCGGTTGACCAAAGGCCAGCCGATAAGTGGCCAGAGATCTGATGAGATCCTCGTAGCGCTTCTTCTCGCGGCTGAAGGGCGGGATGAGGACGATTCTCTCAATCTTGTGATTACCTGGGTAGACCCAGAACGGAATGAGGTCTCCCGCGCGGCCCTTTGACACCTCATCATCTTGCGCTGCCTCAAACATGGAGACCCATGGTGATTGCCTGCTCTGCGTAGCGAGAGGAGTGGCCGCAAAAGCAGCGACGACATTGCGCCGAACAGCATGGTTTTTGTAACGATGGACCCGTCCTTCACGCTGCTCGATATCAACAGGGTTCCGCGGGAGGTTCCAGTGCACAATCCGAGAGCAATAGGGATGAAAATCCAATCCTTCCTGTCCAATCGACGTGGAGGCGAGAACAAACGGCCGAAACGGCGACTTGAAGGCCGCCTGAACCACGGATGCTCGGCGTATACCCTTTTCTTCCTCGGCTTTTGTTGCAAAACGCATGGCGAAACGGGCGCGCACTTCGAATGTCTCATCATACAGACGACCCGCTTTTGTCGACCAGTGGTCCAACGTGATCTGTGCAGGGCGCAAGGCGACCACAGCAATTACGCTTGATGCAATGCTCTTCGCGCGATTCTCTGGGGTAAATTTTTCGGCGCGCTCGGTTTCCAGAACGAGCTGAAAATATTCGTCTAGAACCGCCGGAAGGTCGTTTTGCGCGGCGTGCTTTATGATATCGCGCCAATAATTGAGAGGCGAGGTTTCAGCGAGCAGTGCGCGGGTTTCGGGTTGATTATATAGGCTGCGAAAACCGAGCGCGATCCCGATTGATGCACTGATCAATACGGGGTCGTCTGTGGCGATCTTCGGGCAAAGTCGCGAAAGTGCACGCAGCGCACATATCGCAGGCGAGCCAAGCGCAAGGCTGGCGAGCTTTTCGATCACTGTGTCAGGGTCGACATCGCCCTGATGCTCGTCAGTTTGGAGCGCATCGCGAAGTGTGGCGATGGTCCGAGACATTGCTCCATGTTCGTCGTGCCCCTCATGGTCAACGACGCCGACATTCGACCATTCCACTTCGCGCTCGAGCGTCCGGTCCCAGGCAAGTGCGAGGATCCGGTCACTTGTTTGAGCAAATTCTGCGATGGCGTCCACCGCAAGCTGTTCACGCAGAACCATGCAGGCTTGAGCGTGCAATTTTTCGTAGCTTTCAGCGCGGCCGAACCGCCGCTCCAAAGCCAGAGGATCAACAAGCTCTGCCAACGATGGCGACGGGTAGAGCATCGGCATAAGCTCATCGACGCCAATCGGCCTGCTGGTCCGGCTGACAAGATCCGGCGACATACCCATTCGGCGGCTCGCCTCGTGCGAAAGCAAAGCCGCGATGGCATCCGGCACCATCGACCAATCTGAGAAGACCAATGCTTTTGTGGCCGACCTTGGCGTGCCGAATGAGGGACGCGATGGCGGGATCCAGAGCGATCGATCAAGGCCGTCATTGAACGCCAGATCCGCAAGGGCGCGCATCCTCCCATTGCGAAATGGAATCGCCGAGTATTCCTCGACTTGTTTTTTGCTGATGAAGTGCGTTGAGGCCTCCCGAATGGCCTTGCGCAGCTCTGCGGCCGGCTTGGGTTTCAATGCCTGAAGCCGGTCGCGCAGCTTGTACCCCCTCATGAAGTTCAGCAGGTAAGGAGCCGATTTCCAGTACTCGATGATGCTGGGAGCACCTACGAGTTCTGCGACTTTCGCTACTGCCTTCGCCTCTCGCAGATCATCAGTGGCGATCGCTACCTCAGGCATGACTTCTTGGACGAGCGAATTACGATCTTCGGTAGAATCAACGCGTTCAGTGCGGGCAATGACCCGGCTCAGGATACCATGTAGTCTGTCTCGTTGCGCTATTGCTGCCGCTAGGGCATCTGGCATTGACTGGAGCGATCTCCTGAACTTGATGAGCTCGCTCTTCAATTCCTCTACGCGGGCCGGGCCTTCAGCATCGCCGAACAGAAAGCGCATTGTCCGTAAAAAGTCGTCGTAATGTTCGCCCTCTTCCGGCGCATCGCTGCTCAGCGTTAGCATGCGATAAGGCGTGGCGGACAGAAGCAGGAGCCTCGCCTTCGATCCATCCTCCCCATTGTATGAAAACAGGGCCCGCGCCAATTCCGCGGCGGCTGCCTTTGCAGGCGCTACCTCGACATCATGATCGTGCAGGAGTTCAGCGAAGCGTTGGAATTCGTCGAGAATGATGAGGTCCGGTGTCAATGCGTCCACACAGATCTTCGCCAGCATTCGGCGCAATTCACCGATCATCGCTGCGGGGCGCTGGTCGTCGGGGTAGTGGGGATGCTTGTGCCTTCTGGCGAGATCTGCCGCCTCACGGATCTTTTCGATAAATGTATCATCGACCACCCGGTTAAACTTATCAGTGATATCTCGCGAAATTCGTTCGTTTCGGATCCATGCCGTCCAGCCCGGCCAGTTCTCCTCCGAAACGCCGCCACGGAACACTCGTTGGATGCCGCAGTGGCGCAGACCTATACGCTCACGGAGCATTTCAAAGATCAGTGCCCGTTCCGGCGCAGTCCCAAGGGATGACTTAAGGTCTAGCGCCGTTCCCGGGGTGAGGCTGATCAGATTGATGGGTCGCGAAGCAATCCCGCCTTCCTTCTCAATCTCGAGCGGCAACAGCGTAAGGCGGGTATTGAGCGGCTTGGTTGCAGAGTCCACCACATTGAGCGACTTGATGTTCTGTTCAGCAATCGCCTGATTGGAGCAGATGTAAACGATGTCGATGCGGTCGACCTTGCCCACCAGGTGTTCGATGGTCTTCGCAATCACGCCACGGGCAACCATAGTTTTCCCGAGCCCGACCTCGTCAGCGACTAAGAACTGATCCGTCGGTGATTGATCAGTAAACAGCCTTCGAAAGACGTAGTCGACAGTTGTTTGCTGAAACGGCTTCAGCAACGCAAGGTGCTCGACAGCGCTGTAAGTCATCGGCGCCGCCTCTTGCTTGTCACAAGCGGCTCGAAGTTCTTCCATAGTGCTAGAAACTCCTTAGGAACAATGGTTTCGTCACCCTCCGGGTCTTCAAGCCGTTCGATTAGCCGGCCGATCTCTTCTAGCTCGCCGCTTTCTAGACTGAGCGCCCGCACCATCGGCTCGAGAAGCGAGGTGTTTCCCTCGCCCATGCGGCGAAGCCATTGACCTTCGCCGCCGCCGGTGTCGCTTTCCAGAAAGCTTCCTTCACCAAGCGTGCCGAGCAGCAGACTGAGATAGCGGAAGAAGTTGCCGACGTTCGCGATGTGGGCACGAAGAACAGCTGCGTCACGGCCTTCTGGAACGCCAACCAAGCGCGCACCTAGTGTGAACGTCAGTTCCACCTTCGTCGCTTCATCGAACAGCCGAATTCCGAGCCAGCGCGTAACGTCGCCAAGAGGAACAGCACCCAATGCAAGCTCTGTATCGGAGCCACACAGCAACCTGCCTACATCATTTCCGCGTTCATTAGGGACTGTGATCGCCCGCACAAAGCACCTGACGCCATCCGGCAGCAGAACGTGCTTTTCTCTGGTGGCAATCTGCAGTTCAAGATGGATCAGGTCGTCCTCTTCGGAACAGTGGAGATCAAGTGGCAGCGCCGAGATGTCTGACCGTATCTTCTCCAGCGCCTTTTCCGCCGCCATGGCCGCGTTCTGCGTCGGTGGTTCGCTCGGCGTGTAGGTGGCGAGCAGACGCTGGAACGCCACGGAGAACAGGACGTTGTCGATCGTACCCATGCGCGTCTTCGGACCGTCCAATGTTGCCATCACCTCTACATTTTGCGTCTTCCCGCCCTTGGTCGGAATCGTTGCAGCCGTGGTAGCATTTGCCGAACCGAGGTGGATCTGGAGGCGGGATCCTCGTTCGATGAGGTAGGCTTTCGCATGAAGTCCCTCGAGACCGGCCGAACTTGGCCCATCCACTCCTTCAGCCTCATACTCGGTTGCACGCTCATCGAGAGTCGAGATCGTGAAAAGCTCGCGTGTCTCGGAATCTATGCTGTCGAGTTCCTCTGCTCGCGAGATGAGCCGGAGGTTATCTCGAGAGCCGTATCCGTTGGACAGCCTTTTCAGCGCGGGAGCGGAGACAAAAGGTGAAAGAACTGCAAGCTTCTCGCCTCGGGGGAGCACCCAGCCGTCGCTATCAAGACCATTGACGGCAAAGCTGACCTTTGTTGCGCCAGCAGGCAGACCCTCCCACCAGGTTCGTTCCAAATCCGAGATCAGCGTCGGCAGGAACTTGGGCGGCGCAGGCCGGGTGGCTGGATTGGTTAGCCTTGGCAGGGCACGTAGCAACTTCGTTAGTGCCTGGTTATTCTCATTCTCCTCATCGTGTACCGCACCATCGAGAGCCAAAGCGAGATCCCAGCAACGATCATTTGTAAGATTCCTTGACAGGATTGCCACTCTCATTCGAACGGGATCGGTTTTCTTTTCTGGCTCGAAACGAATACACCACAGCTTCGGATGGAAGGCACCTCCACCCGGCGCCGCCACTTCTACAATCGTCTTCTCGTAAAGTGCCATCAGCCTCGCAGCATTCGGATTAGCCTCCTTGATGCGGCCCCGATCGCAATAGACGGCGATGCGGTCGGCCATCCGCTCGACACTCTGCAGCAGCGCGAGAGGGCTTCGCAGCATTTCGTCTCTGTTCTCAGCATCGCGGAACACGATGCTGATCGGAATGGCAAGCGCCGTCTCAAAATCGAGTGAGTACGTCGTAGCAACGGCATGTCCGAACCTGTACCCCTCTGGGGCACGAACAAGTGCGGTATAAAGCTCACGGTTCTCAGGGTCGAAAGGCGAATCAGCCGACATCGACAAGCTCCCCGAGATAACGCCGCGCAATTCCCCAACGGAAATCCAGCCGTGCGAGACCTGAAGCGCCTGACCAGCGTTCGAGGGGTGCATCGTGGAGTAGCCGGGCCTTCATCCGCTTCAGCGACAGTTCGCGCTTTCTGAGCAGATCGATGGCTTCGTGGTCTGTCTCCAACGACTTAGAGCTTTGCAGCGCAATGACGAGCCAGTCTCTGACGAACTCCCGAGAGGACTGAGTAAGGTTGTGACCGGTGGATCCAACGAACTGGAAAAGGTCGTCCAAGTCCCAGCTTTGCAGCGCGAGGTGCTGAAGATCCCCGCGCCAATCCTCAAGCAATTGGCGGTAATCTTCGATCAATGCGGATGCTTCGCCATGGGTTTTGGCGTTAGGGCGATCCGCTGCCCTCAATGCAAGAAACAAATTGTAGAGGATGTTTGCACCGTGCATCACCCCCGAGAAGCGTTTGGCATGACGAAGAATGGATCGATTGCGATCGGACACGGTGTCCTCGCAGACCTGCCATGCCCAATCCTCGCTGAACTCCTTCTGCTTAGAGGCAAGTTCGTTTAGCAGACTGGCCTTGGCACCGCTAGCAATACGATCCCGCAGAAAATCAGCTTCTTCAGGCAGCAGCGTAAAGTTTGTTTGCTCGAACAGGTTTTCTGGCCTGTTAGGAAGGCTTGGCGCCCATAATCTGAGATCATGATCCTTTAAACTCTCCGGTCCATAGGACAAAAAAGATGCCTGATTGCCTGCTAGCGTGCGGATGCCAAGCGTATGCATGCCAGCCCAATACACGCTCGACGCGAGCCTCTTCAGCCTCCTTCCAGCAAGACGGCCAATCACACCTTCGCTCTCTTCGCCGCGCCACAGCGCTTCGCTCAGTTTGAACTCAAGTTCCCGGGCGATAAGCGTCCGCTCTGCTTGACTTGCCTTTCGCTGCTGTGCTTCCCGATAGATCCAGGGAACGAACAGCATGTAACGTATCCGTGTTTGAATAGTGCTGGTGCCCGGGAAGAGGAGATCAGCCAGCCCGTCCCGGATCGTACCTAGGCCAAGCTCATCACGTGCCTCTGGCTGCATGAACAGATCGATGAGGGTCTGAGATCTACGCCGTTCTTCAGGGTCAAAATCAATCCAGGAAAGGTAGGACATCGGCTACTCGCTTGTTGAAAGTGATTGGGCGACGTTGAATGCCTCCCCGAGATACTGTGGCTCGGCCAGTTCTAATCGCCCATGATCCACCCAGAACAAGGCCACCCCTTGCAGTGGATGCTGCGGAAACAGTCTTGCCACCAGTGCGGCGTAGCTGGAGAGCTGCGGCCAGTAGGGGCCGAAGCCCTCGCCCGCGCCACCGGATTTGTGATCGATGAGCAGGCATCCAGCGGGGCCGATTGCCAGTAGGTCAATGGTGCCGAGCATCTCGGCGCCCTCGGCGGTGAAGCTCAGAACCGGGATTTCGGGGCGCAGGTCGGTATAGCCTTTGGTTGCCAGCCAGTTCTTCAGAGCAGCAGCCCGCTCTGACACGAGTATCAGGGTCGCCTCGTCCAGTCCGGTTGCCATCGGCAAGGCTGTGATCAGATCGGATCGGGTCAGGTAAGTACGCAGGGCAAGGTGCAGCGCTGTGCCCCGGGCTGCGTCGTTGACTGTGCGGGGCCATGGTGTGCCCAAAGTGATATTCTTGCTGTCTGGTGCTGGCTGGGCCGTTATGGATTGCGATGGTTGCAACCGCCATGGCGTCAAAGCCATCGCGGGCAACGGCACGGCGCTGCCAAACCGAGGCGCATCTCTCCCCACCTCCGCCCAATATTCAGTGAAACTCGCCTGTTCCGGCAATTGCGTGATCATCGTTGGGCAATCCACTCCGCCAATTCGCAGCATGCTGTTTCCAATCTGCGGGGCGCACGCATCTGTAAAGACGTGGAACAGACACGTCGCTTCCGGCGCTTCGTCCTCACGCTCCTTTAGAAATCCCGGCCATTCCAGCACCAAGCGATCGCGGGCGCGGGTCAAGGCCACATAGAGCAGGTTCTTCGCATTGGCCTCGAAGGCCTCGCGGCGATCCTCGATGAAGCGTCGGCTAGCCTCAGGCGCGGCAAATCCGGGCGTGTGGATAAGGGCGGCAGAGGCCAGCACCGCTGCCATGTCGTCAATCTTGTCCAGCGCGTCGAACCGGGTCGCGGTGCTGCCGGGCCATTCCTCGATACCATGGTCGAATTCAGCGACCACGGTGATTGGCCACTCGCGTCCCTTGGAGGCGTGCCATGTGACGATCTCCACGGCTTCCGCGCTGTTACCTGATGGATCGGGACGACGATCAAAATCGCGATCAGCCGCCCGCGCATCGAGCCAGCCGAGAAAGACCTTGGCTGTTTCACCATGGAAACCGGAGGCGGCTTTGAGATCGCGGTGCGCGGTTTCGAACTCGCTTGCCTCGGCTTCGAGCCGCAGAAGGTCTGCGCGAGCCGCCGCAGCGTCAGGATGACGGTCGGCCCAAATGCGCAGACTGGCGGCGTCGAGAACCACGTCCAGTGCGGTCGACACCGGCAGGCGCGCGAGCCGATCAGACAGGGCCGCCAAGCGCATGAGAACCGGATCATCCGCCAGCAGCCCGTCGATCTGCGCTGCTATTGCAGTTTGCAGGTTAAGTGGATCCGGGCCGAGCGTGCGCAGCAAAAGCCCAGAATGAATATCGGCGGGATTGGCGGCATAGCTCAACGCCGCGCGGGCTGCCTGCACCACAGGGCTTGCCGTCCAGCCATCTTCAGCGATGCGGACAGGCACATCGCGTGCACGCAACTCCTCGGCATAGCGCGCGGCAGTGGCGTGGCGGCAGACCAGAAGCGCTATGTCCGATGGGCGCGCGCGTCTGGGCGCTTTCGTGTGCCGATCGGTAATCAATTCGCCTGTCTTCAGGATGCCGGCGATGCGCTCGGCGATGTGTTCCTGAGGTTTCGAGAATTTCTTGACCCCGCGCCCTTTCGCGACATTCAGTATCTCCAATGCCGGACCAGCCACCGGATCGCGGGTCGGGGCCAGCGGGTTGTAGTCCGCGCCGAACAACCCCGATCCCATGGCATTAACAAATTCCATTACTGCCGGCGTCGAGCGCCAATTGCGGTCAAGGGGTTGCGTTGCCTCTGCGTTGGCCGTTGCAAGGGCCTGTGACAGGCGCGCATCGGCGCCCTGAAAGCCCATGATCGACTGCTTCACATCACCCACAAGCAGGGTGCGCGGTGCCTTCGCGCCGAGTTGCCAGAGCAGCGCAAACTGCACCGGGTTCGTATCCTGAAATTCGTCGATGATGACGCAGTCGATTTCGTCGAGCACGGCTTGTCGCACCGCCGGATCAGTGCGCAACAGACGTTCCGCCCCTGCAATCATGTCGGCAAAATCGATCAAGCCAAGCGCCTTCTTGCGCGTCTCATAGGCCTCCATCACTTCCTGTGCGCAAGCAATCAGACAACGAAGATGCAGTTTTGCATCCGCTAAAGGCCCGGGATGGGTGGGCAGCGCATCGGCGGCCTGCATGATTGCCTCGGCAAGCGCATCATAGCCATCCGGTGTCTTCGTGCGGCTGTTTGAGATGAAGAGGCCGCGCAGGGAGTGCCAGAGGCCCCAGTCCCGATCCAGCAGCGCGGATTCCCGTTCAACGCGACGGAAGAGCGCGAGGTTCTTTTCCAATGTTTCGCGCGGACCTTTGGCCGTCACGGTGGCCATGCCGCCCTCGGGAAAACTCGCGAGCATGGCCCTAACCGCAACCACCAGCGCCTCACGGGCAGCGCCGGGATCGGCGAGCACCTCGCCATAGACGGTATCGAGCCGCGTCAACGCCGGAGCGATAAGATCGGGATCGCGACCCTTGTCACCCAGCCCGCGCAAGAGGTCGATCATCGACAGCACCCGGCCGCGCAGGGAATCCTCGACCGTCTCCCCCTTCTGCCAATTAGCCTGATAGCCAAACCGCTCGGGCTCGGCCTTGATCGGGTCGAGCGCCTTGGCATGCGCCAGCGCCTGTCGGATCAGCAGATCACGCTCGGCATCGCCAAGATGGCGCGGTTGCAGTGACGCTCCCGCCGCCAGCGCATGTTCCGTCAGAAGCCGCAGGCCCAGCCCATGGATGGTCGAGACATAGGCACGCTCGACCGCCATGGCCTCAGCCACCAGCCCGTCCGCCAGAAGTCCGGCCCGGATGCGTTCACGCAATTCGCCTGCTGCGGCTTCGGTGAAGGTCACGGCCAGGATGCGCTCGGGGCGCACGACCTTGCGTTTGACCCAATCGGACAGCTGCGTCTTGATGCGATGGGTTTTCCCTGCGCCTGCGCCGGCAGGAACGATGACCAGTCCCTGATCTGAACCAGGTTCTCCCATGGTCATTCCTCCTCAACCTGGCGGATGAATGCGGTGACAAGCGCCGTGCCATCGGTCAGTGCATAGGGCGTGAACCCCGCCTCTTTCTTGAAAAAACCCTCGTCGAGCGAGGTGTTGAGCACGATCCGTCCGGCGCCAAGCTCGGCCAACCGGTCAGCGAGCTTGGCAACCGCAGCCCCGTTGATGGCATCGCCCATATCGCGGGCGGGCGAACCCTCGGTTAAGGGCAGACCTGAGGTTAGAAAACCACCGTCATTCATCAGGTGATAGGCGATTCCAACGTCTCGACCAATCAGTGGATCCATCCCGTCCCCCTCGCGCCGAATAGGACGCGCGATCATGTCGCGATAGAGCCCCGCCTGCAGATCCCATCCCGCCTCCATCCGCTTGCGCCGGGCTGATGTGCCACTCTTCTTGTGATCAACGACCAGCAGCGCTCCGTCCGGCAATTCAAGGATCGCATCTGCCTTTCCGTGAAGGTTGATGCCATGCGCCTCGCCAGCCAGCCAGATCTCGTTGCCAATGATTTTCGCGCCGAGCGCCAACAGATACTCACGCCAGCGGAGGGCCGC
>JAUNVT010000055.1:0-9327 GCA_030540655.1 Rhodobacterales bacterium | reverse complement strand
CTGGCTGCAACTTCGCCCAGAAGCCAGGCGAGCGGGCTGACCAAAAGCGTCTCCAGTCGCGAGGGTGATTGAGGTTTCATCGTTCCGTCATCTTTTTGGCGCAGGGCCAACAAGTCGACTCCCGGGAAAGCCAGGGCCTCTGGCAAATCGGGCGGTTCCGGCAACGGTGGCAGGTGATGATGCGTGATGGGCCAATCTGCGGGTGGCAAGAGCGACAGGTCCAGGATCAGATCGGCAGCATCTTCGACACCCTCGATGGCGCGCGCAACCAGCGAAAGACCTGCCGAGGGTTGCAGGCGCGCCCCGGACAAATCCCGCCAAGGGGTCAGGAATGTCACCGTCTCAGATACCGCCTGAAGCTGTTGATCAAATAACGAGAGCCCATGAGCCAGCCCTTCGGCCCGGCCTCGCAACTGCAATCCAACAGATCCGCGGATTGCGGCGATCTCGCTTTCGAGAAACATCGGATTGCCGCGCGCACGCGTCGGGTAAAGGCCGTCGGTGAAATCCGTCACGATCAGATGTCGGCAGGGGCGCCACGGACTGTCCTGCGCGGACCACAGGCTGACGCCTTCCAGATTGCGATCCGGATCAGCACTGACAGGCGGTGCAATCTGAATGCCCCGCAGGATTGCCTCCCAATCCGGGCTACCGTCACCCGGCGAGATGGGCAGGCGCGCGCGCACGTCCTGACCTTGTTTGATCCTTTCACAGATACGGTCTATCAGGAAACGCAATTGCGCCAGGCTGCCCGCCGAAGACCGGATGTCTTTCCACAATTCCTTATGCGCAGGGGTAGGGGACAGTATCTCGCCCCGGAAATCGCCGCCGATCAGGCTTTCGGCCAGATCACGGCCGGATTGCGAGGACCAGGGCATCAGAGGTGATAACGCAAGACTTGCAAGCACCATTGCCGGGGTCGGTGTGCGCTTGGCGAGTGCCAGATGAAGGGCTGTCTCGCCAATGATGTCGCGCTCTGGCAAACTGCCGGGAAGGCCGGACAGCGGCACGCCCTGCTCGGCAAAGGCGCGGGCGATCTGGCTTGGATTATTGCCGACCATGACCGCGATCTCGCGAGCGGGGACCCCGGCCTCAATCATTGCACGGGCCCGCGCCGCCGCGAAATCCGCGCAGGCCGCCGGATCACGCAGGCCAAAGAAGGCAAGGCTATCGTCAGCTTTTCCCACTGTGATGTCTGGCGCAGCAATGCCGCTCTGCAAGGCCTGAAGTCTGCTTCCAACCGGAGCGGCAAGACCTCTGGCGGGTGCCGGGACTGTGCCAAACTCTTGTTCCAGGCGTGTATAGAGAGCGCGCATAGCGGCAGGTGCAAGGGGATCGAGCGACCCCTCGACCACGGGCAGCGGATCAAGGAACTTACCGTACGGAAGCTCCAGGACATGTCGCACCTGAGTTAATCCTTCAGGCAACGCATCTCCCAGCCGACGCCACAGGCCAATCAGTGCATCCAGATGTCGCCGGGCGCGGCCGTCCGGCAAAGTACCCACCGCAGGCACGCGCAGATCGCCCGTGGCCAGCACCAGATCCTCCAACGCCACGCTGACTGCCGAGATCGTCTCTACCGGAGCGTTGGCAACACTTTCTCTCCAGACTGGATCGGGCCCATCGATGATCGCCCGCCCCGGCGCCCATTCCGTCGATACGGGCGCAAGCGAAAGCTCTGCGAGGCCGGTATCGGTCAGGCGGTAGTGCAGGCCAGATCGAGGATCTGTAACCAGAAAGGGATAAAACATGGTTTGCCTGTAAATAGAGCGAATAGTCTAGTTTATTGATCAGCCAATCTTAATAAATGATTTAGATTGTCTTTGTGGTTTATGATTCAGTAATTGCAGCAGTCACTGTTTCTATGTGCCCGGGCAGTACTGGGAGAGTTCTTCTGCCACATCAATGTCGGAAGAGACGCGTCTGAAATCACCAACGAGCCGAGTGATCAGATCCGAACCTTCAACGATTGCAGCCATCTGTGTCGAAGCACGGTCGCGGGATCGAGCAAACCCAGCATGTTGCCCGCGATCGAACCCGTTGAATCACTATCGCCACCATGCGTGACCGCAATCGCAAGGGCCTTTTCAAAGCAATTGCCGGTCAGGCAAGCGTATAGGGCTATCGACAGGGCCTCTTCTGCTGTCCGGCCACCGCCAAGGGACTCGACAGTTTCAGCTGTAGCGTCACGAGGCGCGGCAAGTGCGGCTTGAATGGCCCGCACAGTTTCCTCGCCCCCCTCCAGTCGCGCATAAATCTCTGCTGTGCGGGTTGCACTCTCTTCAAGAGCCGCACTGGCGACTACACCAGCAAGCATTTCTCCCCATACAGCGGCCGCCAGCTGACCTGTCACGTGGCCATGCGTCAGCGCTGATGTCTCAATCGCCATCCTGCGCACCTGATAGCGTGGAAACATCAACGCAATCGGGGCAAAGCGCATGATGGTGCCACATCCCTTGCTGTTGTTTCGCGCCAAGTCACCAAGATGCGCGCTCGCCTCCAGCGAGGAAAGGCCGGTATTGCCCGGCGCGCGGCAAACCCGAAGTCGTGGATCTTCGATCAGGGCACATCATCTGTATGAATTTTCGGTTTGTCGACTTGGGTTTGTACCAGCGCAAAAGCGCATGATGAATCACAGATGGCGGGTGGCAGATGCCTTTCAACTCACCGCGGATGAGCGCGCGGATGATGCCCTCGGTCGTAAACAACATCATTTGAGTGTCGTCGGTAATGGCGCCGCGCGGTCCCACATGCGGAAACAGGTCTTTGCTGCCGCCAGGGTAGTGACGGCGGATTTCCGCGAGAGAGGGACCCGATCTCAGCGCCGAGGCTATCGCCAATGGCGCCACCGAGGAGACTGACATGGATCTGGATAGGTCGCAATCCGTCATGTCGGCGATGGGCTGCCACCAAACGTTCCTGCACCGGGGGTCTCTATCGCCCCCCGGCCGCGCGGCCCGCACAATCTTCATAGCTTCGCGCGCTGAATGCCCCCGCTCGACGAGCAGAAGGGCTGCACCGGTTCCGGCACGGCCAAGGCCGCCCCGGCAATGAGCCAGCACACGGCCGCCATTCTCTAAAGTTTGGTGCAGAAGCGGCGATAAATGCCGCAACTTCTGCATGGCCTCTGGCGTCGGCACATCCACATCGCGGATCGGGAAGTGATACCAGCCCATGCCTCGGGCCTTTGCGGCCTCGCTAAGCCCTGACACCGAAAGCAAGTCAAACTCATGGTCTTCAATCAGACTCAGAACGGCATTCGCCCACAATCCTTGATTATATCAGAATTGACGTCCAGATCGCGGTTTCAAGCCCCGCCAAAGACGCTGCCGTCCTTTTTGCCGGGGCAACGGGTGAGGCCAAGCAGACCATTGCCGAGCGGCAGACTGTCGATGCCAAGGGGGTGGGTTGTACTGTCTTGAGACAAACGGTGTGCCCTTTCTGTCGATCCCACCCAACACTACGGTCCGCACACGTCATTTTCGGTCGGATCGGAGGCGAAGTTTCACGAGGTGGTCAAGTAACGCGCCTCGACCTTGTCTCCCCATCTCGCGAGATACCATTCCATCTCCTGGCGTCCGCCTGCACGGAAACGCACCATCAGAGAGCCATCTTCCAGATGCTCCATCTGCTGTTTCGGATGAAACAAATATCCCGCCGCCTCATCCGCCACTTCTGGGAGGAACCGCCATTCGACGTCCTGGGGTTGCTCGCGCCAGATGCCAAAGCTCTCCGACAGCCAATCCTGCAGATCGAACCCCTCGGGACGAGGGTAAACCTCGCCTTCCAATGAAACCCGCTCGAACCCAGCAAGAGCAAAAAGGCGCAGGTCGTTCTGATATTCGCTCCAGGCGAGCAAATATTGGCGCCCTTGTCCGAACAGCATCGCAATCGGGCCCAGACGGGTATTGCGCGAAAGCTTTGTGGTGCCGCGAGCACGGTGATCAGAAGAGATCATCACCCCTGCGAGGATCGCCTCCCGCAGAGCGACAAGAATGTCAGGAGCAATCTTCTCGCGCGGTCCGGGCCGGAAAGCGACACCAACCGCCATCAATTGTGCCTCGAGGTCGGCGGCTATAGTTCGGCGGCGATCCTCACGGAACATGGCCTGCACCTTGACCAACAGGCGCTCAAGCACGTCAGCCGTGACCTCATCCCCCTCGCGTCGAGCAATCGCGGCGGCCCGGTGCCCAGCGGTCAACTCATCCAGCGTCGGCTCCACCATCCGGCCCAATGACCCAGGCGGGAAGCGCCAGTATTTGCGCCCGCTTTCGCCAGCGAGCTCCTCAATCTGGGGGTATGCGTTGCGCACAGCGTCTCGCATGCGCTCTGCTGTGCGTCGAGATACGTCGAACTCTCTTTCGATATCGGCAAGGGAAATGCCCTCGGCCGACCCCTGCAGCTTGAGTGCCAGTTTTTGTAGATCTTCCTGACGGGCGTATCGCATGAATCCTCCGGACAAAGAGCTGTCACCTTCGCGGCGACCCACCGGGCCGTCAACGGCCAAAGCCGATCGGACGTGCCGCTCCTACCTTTGCAGCAGCCTCGCGTGCCAGCTCGCGCAGGATTTCGTGCGGATCTGCGTTTCCGAGCGTCTGCATCCTGCGAGCTACGTTGGCGAAATCTCCTGATGTTAGCCGATCGAGCGCCGACAGTCCGGTTGGCGGCAAATGTGAGAAGTGAGAGGCCCAAGCCAGCGGGAGTTGATCGGTTGACAGAAAGTCGAAACGAATGCGAAAGGTGAACCGGCGCTGTGTGGCAGGGTCGAGCTTCTCTACGAAGTTCGTGGTGCAGACAAAGGGCAGCGGGTGGCTTTCCATCCAGGTCAGCATTTCATTGACCTGAGATACTTCCCAGATGCGGTCGGCACTACGCCGGTCAGCCAGCAGGCTGTCGGCCTCATCAAAGATCAGCATAGCACCGTCTGCGCGCGCCTCGGCAAAAGCACGGGCGATGTTCTGTTCGCTTTCGCCGATCCATTTCGAGATGAGATCCGAGGCACGCTTCTCGATCACCGGCATGCCGATCACGCGGGCCAGATGCCGTGCCCAAGCGCTTTTTCCGGTGCCTGCCGGGCCGTCCAGACAAAAGCTGATTCGCCGGGGCGCATCTGGGGCTCGGAGCCGTGCCTCGATCCGACCCAGATCGGTATCGCTCTGTGCGAGATCGGGTTGCCACGGCACTTCCGAGTGATGGCGTGGCGCGCTGTCCGCGCCGCCCTTCGCGAGCCGGGCGGCCGCATCGAGCACCTGCGACACCACCGTCTCGCCGCCTGCGCAAAGCTGCGCCACCCGCATCGCGTCCGACACCAGCGCCGGAGCCTGATCATGCCTTTCGGCCAGAACGGTCAAGACTGCATCCGGAATGCCTGTAGAATGTCGCACCGCCAGGCGTTGCCATATCCGCGATCGAACCCTTCCCGACGGCGATCGCATCAGAGCCGAATAGCTCATCCGGCGCAGGAAGGCAGGATCGCAGGCATCGACCGAGTTTGTGGTCCAGATCACCGGGATTGCTTTCCAATATCCGGTTGAAATGGACTTTCGACATCTCCCGGCTGAGAAAAGACCCCCTCACCCCGAACAGGTCCTCCATTTCGTCAAAGAGAAGCACGGTGTCCGATCTTTGTCCGAGCATGCGGGAGGCTATGCTCAGCTCGACCAGCCGTTCATGGCGCGCCGGCTCTCCGCCTTCATCGCCGGTTTCTCCCACCGCACGTAATACAGCCCCAACTTTACGTGCCAGAACCTTTGCAAACTCGGTTTTTCCGGTGCCCGGCGGACCATAGAGCAGGATATTCACGCCCGGCGTGCTGTTGGCGAGAGCTTTGGATACCAGGTCATGCATCAGGTCTGCATCTCGTCCCAGCCCTTCGAAATCCTGCCATTCAGCCTCGGGAGCACCCGCACAAGGAAACATCAACGCGATCAGATTGGGAATGTTTCCCACCTCGGCCAGAAGCGCGAAGGTGAGGCGATCAGACAGGTCAAACGGCATATGATGATAGCGCCCGCCGCTGTTGCGCTGCACCAAACCCGAGCTTACCAGCCGACTTGAAGCGCGCATCGCAGCCCGGATCTCAGCCTCAGGCGCCAGGCAGAACCATGATAAAAGAAGCGGTACTGTGACCTCCTTCGTCTCCAAGGCGCCATCGACGACATGCTCAAACGTGTCGAAGATCTTGTATAGAGCAACGAAGGTCAGCATGGATGTCTCGACCGGAGACAATCCGAAATGATCACCAAGAAGAGCGGCATTGCCTTGCACGATCTCGCCCTCGCCGCCACCAGCGCATGGCACCAGGCTACGGACGAGTTCCCGAATCTTCTCCCACCAAATAGCGCCAGGCCGGGTGCGGGGGCGCTCAGGGCATTCAACTTCGGTCAGATACTCCAGCCAGCCGGGCAGTTCCTTGGCAATTCGGCTTGTTGGGCCGAATCGACTGGCAAGTCGGGCGATCAAATCTAGGGCAAGGTATTGCTCGTGGCTCATTTACATCTCCATCTGTTTTGACAGGGATGACATGCCTGCACGTCAGATCTGGACGTATAGATATTGGGCATAGCTCGAACAAGAATGCGACTAGGACCTGATGGTTACGTCCGAATCTGACGCAGCTTGATGCTTGTGTTGATGCAGCATCTCATTTTGGATGCGAAGCCACGCTATTTTGAAAGGACAGGCAATGCAGTCACTCCCCGAATACCACTCCCTGCGCGCCACCGAAGGCAATGCCAAGACCGTGACCGTATCGGTCCGGATTGATGGAAATGCTCGCATGATGCCTAAGATCCAGATGCATCCACGAGTCATTGCGCGTTTGGTCGAAGCGTTCTGCTCTGGCGACTTGGACTTCATGTCGTTCGACGAGCACCCCAAGCGGCTGACCAATATCAGCGTGAAACGCGGTGGCAGAAAGCCAGCCGTCAGACTGACGGCGCGGTCCCTTACAGAACAAGACGGCCTTACGCGAGACTGGCAGACAGCTGATCCTGAAATCTACGGTGGAGCGCCCTGGAATGGGCAAATGAGATGATGAAACCTTCTCTTGTTGCATTCACCGGTGCTGGGATCTTGGCCGAAAGTGAGATGGTATTGCCAGGACAGACGCAGTCCGGCAACTTGATAAGGACCTGGCACGCGGACTTCATCAGGGCCAGCGGTCATCGGTGCCGCACAAACAGGCCGGACATATGACCGCGACCCGCGACGATCATGGCTTCAAAAAAATCTTGCTAAATAGGAACCGTCCACACATGGCAATATTCCTCCATGTTTTCAGTGGCCGATCCGTAGGACCATCGTATGAGTGACCTGAAACTGTTCCGCCTTAATGGCATAATCGCAAACTAGGTGCAGGGCACGGGCCTTGCGCTGGAAAAATCGCTGCAAACCTTGATCGAGCAGAATTTGGAAACCTTCCTTGGGGGTGCGCTTCCTCGCTTCTGAATTCTCAACGGGTGCGGACCACGGCGGGCGGATGGATACGCTGGGCTTGGATGAAAACGGCTATCCCGTGATTATCGAATATAAACGTGCGACTAATATGAACGTGATCAATCAGGGACTGTTTTGCCTTGATTGGCTGGTTACTCATCGCGGTGATTTTGAAATGCTGGTGCTGAAAACCTTCGAGGCTGAAGCCGCGCAATCGGTCGAATGGTCCTCGCCCCGCCTGATCTGCATCGCGGGGGACTTCAGCAAGTTCGATGAACACGCCATCAAACAGATGAACCGCAACATCGACCTGATCCGCTATATGAAATTCGGCGATGACCTGTTGTTGTTTGAACAGATCAACGCGGCAGTGGCTGCGTATTCCGGAGTATCCGCCCACCCATTCCGACAACATGCGCCCACCTGTTCCGGGGTATCCGCCCACCTGTGACGCGTTGCCGTGAGGCAGCGTGTTTCGGGTATCAGGTCTGAGGCGTTTCGTCATCCATTTTGGCGACGGTTTTACGCATGGACTGCCCCTCGAGTTCGAGGCGGTAGGCATTGTGGACGATGCGATCGAGGATGGCATCAGCGAAGGTCGGCTCACTGATGACGTCATGCCATGCCTTGATGGGCAACTGGCTGGTGATCATGGTCGCGCCGCGGCCATAACGCTCTTCCACAATCTCCATCAGATCGCGGCGCTGCGGAGCCGTCAGCCGATCTGGTCCCCAGTCATCAAGGATCAGCAGTTGTGCTTTCGTGATGCTGCGGAACAGGCGGGGAAAGCGCCCATCACCATGAGCCAGCTCCAGGTCTTCGAAGAGGCGCGGCATGCGCTTGTAGACCACTGTGACACCGTCGCGACAGGCCGCTTGTGCCAAGGCGCAGCCGAGCCAGGTTTTGCCAACACCACAGTGGCCGGTGATGATTAGATTGCGCTTGTCGGTAATCCATTTGCCGGTGAGAAGGCTCTGGAACAGCGCCTTGTCGAGGCCGCGCCGCGCGCGCTAATCGACGTCTTCCGCGCAGGCGCCCCCATGGCGCAACCTGGCCGCCCGCATGCGGGCTTCAAAGCGCTTGGTCTCCCGGCTGGCGATCTCGCGGTCGATGAGCAGGCCCAGCCATTCGGCATGGGTCAGGTTGGCGGCGCTGTCCTGCGCCTGCAATTCGCCAAAGGCTTCGGCCATACCGTCGAGGCGCAGGGCCTTCAGGTGATCGCGGGTCGGATGGTTCAGCATGATCTGTCCTTTTCTCAATGGAAGCAATCGGCGCGTCCCGCCAAAGGCGGGCCAGGAAAAAGCGGCGCACCTGTGGTGCGACGGATGTTGGGGTGGGTGATTGCAGGCTCCTCCGTGGTGCGGGTGCGGGGCTTGCGATCCAGCCCGTTCTTCAGAATGGATTGGACCGACGAGTAAGAGCGCGCGTTGATTTCGAGCGCCCTTCTGCAGGCGGCATCAAGGCGGTCCCGTCCGAACTTGTCGGCCAGACGGATCACGCCAAGACAGGTCCGATAGCCCTGTTCAGGGTGCTTGCGTTCACGCATTACGACCTCGGCGAAGATTGCGACGTTGGGCCCGACACGGGCGGCCCGCGCCTGGATGCGGTGCGGCGTCCAATCTTCGCGGAACCTGTGATGCGCGAGCATGTGATCGCCCCTCTCGGCAGATTGCTGTGCAATCGCCTGTCGGGCAGTGGCTGCGTGGAATGCTGCCCGTTGCTGGAGGTGCGCACATGGGAGGCGACACGCTGCCCAACATGGAAGACTTCGACCGTGCGGGCAGTGATGCGCGCCCACAGTTCTTTCTTCAGCAACTGATAGGGCACGGAGTAATAATGCTTGTCGATCGCGATGTGGTAATCGGGGAGCTATGCTCGGAAATGGGTGAC
>JAUNVT010000277.1 GCA_030540655.1 Rhodobacterales bacterium | reverse complement strand
CTGATCAAGCGTCACCAACTTTTGCCCATATCTCTTAAAAAATGGGATTGCCCAGTAGCATTATCGACGCGCTTCGTGTTGGTTATCCATGGTGGGACTGGCGCTCGACTAATATGACCGCCACGAAGCAAATCGGGCCCAAGCTTGGTACTTTCCTGCGCGCACTCTTGAACGGAAGGGTGCCTGCTTCGGGAAAATCATCTTATGATTGCCGGTGCCGTCGGCAAGGTGTCGATCAACACCGCCAGGCTTGTCGAAGATTGGAAAGCTTAGAATGCAGGTCGATCATAAAAAACATCCCACGCCGGAAATCAGCGTCTCTATTATTATAACAACTTACAATACAGCGGCTTTGGTGGAGCAAGCAGTCGCAAGCATTGAGCAGACCACCGAAGTGAGTTACGAGATAATCGTCATCGACAACGCGTCGCTTGACGATACAGAAGATCGGATGTCGCAGTTTCCGTCGGTGCGATACATCCGGCTTGATCGCAACCACGGCTTTGCGCGCGCGAACAACCTGGGCGCCCTCCTGGCGAGAGGCAAATATCTTCTCTTGGTCAATTCCGATGTCATATTGCGCACTCGCGGGATCGACGAGCTTATCAATTTCGCGGAACGCCATCCGAAATCCCGGATCTGGGGCGCGCGAACCTTATACCCTGACCTGAACCTGAACCCGACGTATTGTTGGCGGCGCATGACGTTGTGGAGTGTCGTTCTGCGGACTTTCGGAGTCAGCGCAGTTTTTCGGAGCATACCATTCTTCAACCCCGAAACGTGCAACGATCCCTGCCGGAATGAGCCGTTTAGCGTTGACATCGTAACCGGCTGTTTCCTTCTTATCGAAAGCCGGTTCTGGCACGATCTTCGAGGGTTCGACCCTGAATTTTTCTTTTTTGGCGAAGACGCAGACTTATGCCTGCGAGCAATTGCAAAGGGTGCCCGGCCGGTAATCGCCCCAATCGATGCGGCCATCCATCTGGGGGGGGCTTCTGAATCGCAGGCCTCTAAGCGTACGATCAACATGCTTGCCGCAAGAATAGGCCTGGCGCGACGGCATTTCGTGCCGTTCCAGGGCAGACTAGTTGTTGCGCTGACGCGGTTTGGCCCGTTGCTCCGGCTTGCTGCGCAAGAGATACGGGCCGCCAAGACCGGAAGTTCGGCAAATCTTGAAAGCGCTCGTGCGGTTTGGCGGGCGAAAAGCTACTGGTGGGAGGGATTCTGAAGGAAGAGGCTTCCGGCATCTCAGAATATTTCCCTGACGCGCTTCCAGACAAAGTCCCGAAGGGAACCGAAGCGCGCCCGGTTTGCCCGCGTTGCGCGCAGTATTGCGCCGGGAAATGTGAGCACCGCTAGGCCCAGAGCGAGGGTCGGGGTGCGGCTGCCGTTACGCTCGTATCCGAAGGACTCAAGCTGTCGGCCCGTGACGAACTCGATGATCCCGATCTCATCTGCGCTCAGAGCGGTTTTCCACCGGTCCACTGGCGCCGTCGCAATCCCTGAGGCAGGGTTGTCGCCGAAGAACGAACTGTTCTGCATCGGAATGGAAAGACAGCGCTTGTCGAACGGAACTCCAATCCAGGATGCCAACTCGGATATCGTATGGTGTGGCTCGGCCACCAGTTTCTCGAACTGAACGAAACGCACGACTTGGTCGCCATATCGAACACTGGCCCGTCTGGCCGCATTGATTGCGGACCGCCACATGAGGGCCGCAATGATTGGATGATAGGAATCAATCCGTCTTTGCCGTTCGGCGTCCCAACGCTGCCGATCGCTCACGGACATCGCCTTGGTTTCTTCACGCTCGACGCGGGACCAATTACGGTAGGAGGCGACGGTTGCGCGACTGTCACGCACTGTGCAGATGAACCGGGCATTGGGGAATGCCGAAAGGATGTCGTCTATCCTGTAGACATGACGGGGGGTTTTCTCGCCCCAGATTTTCGAGCCGTCCAAACGAGCGTGATCGCGACAGAAATCTGCAAATATGGAATCGCATGCGGACGTCATGTCCGCAAGATGCGGACCGTTCCGGACAGATTGTCGATGGTGCGTATCCACAAAGCGATTCCGGCCAAGAAGGTCCTGCTGGCGAAGGTCGGAATATTCAGCACCAGCCAAGGCTTCATGGTATGCATGACAAGCTGATTTGACCTTGCCAAGGTCGCCGGTACTGCGAAATTTTGTGATTATCCGGCGAAAGTCGTCGAAATAATGCGTCTCGTTGAACAACCCGACATCCGGCAAACCATTCAGGATTTCGCGCAGCATCACCGAGCCTGTTCGTGACGGGCCGACAATGAAGAGGGGGCCGCACCAATCGACGGCAGACTTTGACGATGGCAACTGACGCGGCTCCTGTGATCGTAAATTGAGGCTGAAACAGACCCAAAGCATCTTGGCTCAATAATGCAGAAGTTTGCTTCTGTTGCGAACAGTAATGCAAACTGTTTCATGAAGAGCCCGCTTTAATATAGAGGTTAGCACAGATGCGACGTATGCGGGCTGTATCCGAACGCTTGGTGTAACAGGCCGCG
>JAUNVT010000054.1 GCA_030540655.1 Rhodobacterales bacterium | reverse complement strand
CAGAGGCTCATGACGTCAGCGCCAAATGAATTTCCAGACCTGAAGTTACACCACCAACGTCGGCTTTCCTTTCAATGATCGGCCACTGCGCACCTGCGGCGAAGGTCCGCCCTCCTTACCAGTTGCCGCTGTGCGCTAAGGGCGCGTGAATGCTGACAGAAGGCAAGCGACAACTATGCCGATGTCACGGGCCGGTCAGCGAACGGACCGACAGCATTGGAGCGGAGCGTGAACGCATCCATCTATTGCATTTCGGTAGCTTTACGATTACATTGTTTTATCTGGGCGTACCGCTCCTTGGGCGTCAATTTCTCTGAAATCAATAGCGGCATATCAGCTCTGCTGAAAATACTGCCAAACTTTACCGGTCAAGGTCAGTCGTCGCCATATGTGCCGCTGCTCGCTGATCGCCTCCTTCGACCTCTGAATTTGCTTGTTTTTTCTACACAGTATCTCGGATGCTGTTTCTTGGCGCATGATAGCCGCCCAGTCTGCAACCGCTATTGAGCCAACGCCGATTTTGGTTTCTTTCGGCAGTCGCTCAATTTCTGGTCGACGTGCTGTCAGCCACGCTCTGTGGCTGCGTTTTCGAATTCGATTTATGCTCTCTCGAAGTCCGTGTGCGATCCGCAAGCATGGACAATTCATGGGCGTACCTGCGGCCGGACCAGATGGTCCTGACGTTGAGGAGGCTTGATATCTTTTGGATAAATATCTGCTTTTCACACCCGGTCCGGTAAATGTGGCCGAGACCCTGCGCCATGCGATCTGCCGGGAAGATATCTGCCATCGCGAACCCGATTTTGATGATCTTCTCGCCAGTATTGAACAGAAACTCCTGTCGCTCTTTCAGATCGAAATCCGCAGCCGCTACCGGGCGGTGGTGATCACCGGATCGGGCACGGCTGCCAATGAGGCGATCTTGTCGTCTGTAGTCGGCAAGGGCGCGATCCTGATCCTGTCGAATGGCGAATTCGGCGAGCGTCTGCACAAGACATCTCAGATCCATAACAAGAATACCCACCTCATCGAAGTACCGTGGGGAACGCCGTTCGATCTGCCGCAGATCGAGGCCTATCTGGCGGCCCACCAGATCGACGTGGTTGCGATGGTTCATCATGAAACCTGCTCGGGTATGTTGAACCCTCTGGCTCTGATCGGGGCGATGGCCAAGGTGCACGGCGCAGTTTTCGTCGTGGACGGCGTCAGTTCGGTCGGGGCGGAAGTGGTGGATATGGAGGGCTGCAATATCGCCTTCTGTTCCAGCTCCAGCTCAAAGGCGATCGGGTCTTATCCTGGTCTGTCCTTTGTCATCGGGCGCAAGAAAGACTTCCAGAAGCTCAAGGCTCACGCGGCCAAGACCACTTATCTGAATCTTGCCACATTCTACGAGTTTCTCAATACAAGCGGCCAGACGCCGAACACCCCTGCCGTACCGCTTTTCTATGCGTTGGAGCAGGCCCTGACCAATATCCTGCGCGAAGGCGTCACCAAGCGCTTTGCACGAATCCAGGCCCGGGCAAACATGTTGCGCGTCGGCATGCGCAGGCTGAACCTCGAATTTCTGATCGATGAGACGGATATGTGTTCGATCCTCACCACGGTTCGTGTGCCGCCCAGCCTTTCGGTGCGCGACATTCGGCAGCGTCTGCGCGATAAATCCATTATCATCTATGAGGGAAAGGGCTGCTTTGAGGGGCGGGTATTTCAGGTCGGCAATATCGGCGAGTTGTCCGATTACGACATACGGTTTTTTCTTGAGGCGCTGAAGGACGTACTGCTGACATTGCAGACCGAAGCAGCGGACCTCATCGCAACGGTCAGGCCGAAGGGCGCGACGCTTGTGAGGTTGCCCATACCCGGCCTGGCGCTGACCAAGGTCGTGTCATGACTGGCAAGCTGGCACGGCTCTGGGCCACCAAGACGAAGGACGATGAATGGTGGTCGTCCTTTGTAACAGCGCCGCTGGCGATTTTCGTCAATTACGGCGCTGTCGACCGGCCCTGGATTACGCCGAACCGTATTACGGCTGCGTCGTTCCTGGTGGCCGTGGTGGCGAGCATGGGAATTCTGATCGGCGGCACCGCATGGTTTATCGCGGCGGCGGTCCTGATCCATGTCAGCCATGTTCTTGACTGCATGGACGGCCAGATGGCGCGCTACCGGCAGGTATCTTCGCTGTTGGGCAGCTACTATGATCGCCTGACGGATCAGGTGCAGGTCACACTCTGGTTCGGGGCGGCGGGGTATGCGGCCTATGCGCAGTCACTCAGCGTCGTTCCCGTGTTCCTCGCGCTGATCGGCATCGCGTTCTATGGGCTGCGCAGCTACGTGAAATACGTCGGCATCCAAATTCAGACGGCGCGCGATCCGAGTTATCCGACGAACATGGCCCGGCTGAGCCAGACCAGCCCCAAGGCGGGTCTGGGATTTGGACTGCGCGCCAACGTCGTCTGGTTCTTGAAAGAACAACCAAAGGCGCTCGCCGCTGATGAAGGTGTCTTCATCTTCATGCTGTCCGCTGCGCTTGTGTTCGATCAGCTTACGCCGATGCTCTGGATCTTTGCAGGCAGTCAAGTCTTCTGGGGTATTTACCGAGCCGTGAACCGGGGGATGACCATCGCGGCAGATCGGCCCCTTCCAATTCGTAAATAGCGCGCCGGAAACGGCGCATTTGAGAGGAAACATAAACCCATGAAATATGAAAACATGCGCGCACCTACAGCCGTTATTCTGGCGGCGGGTATGGGATCACGTCTGGCCCCTCTGACGGATGATTGCGCCAAAACCCTGCTATCGGTGGGCGGCTCTCTCATCCTTGAACGGATGATCCGCAATTGCCTCAGCTGCGGGATCTCGCAATTCGTCTTGGTTCTGGGCCACCGGGCCGATGAGATCAAGCAATTCGTCGACAGGGCATTTCGCGGTATTCGTGTCACCTATGTGATCAACGATCGTTACCGCGACACCAATACGGGCTATTCGCTGATGCTGGCCTCATCAGCCATCGGGGCAGCGCAGTTCATAAAATTCGATGCCGATGTGGTGTTTGATGTCAAGGTTCTCCGCGATCTCATCGATAATGCTCTGCCAAATGTCTTGTGCATCGACCGTAACATCGCGCTGGAGGACGAAGAAGTTAAGGTCATAACGGACGATAAGATGCAGGTACTTGAGATCGGAAAATCCGTTGACCCCAAGACTGCTGTGGGAGAATCCATAGGCATAGAAAAGATCAGCGCCAAGACCGCGCCGCTTCTGTTCACCGAGCTTGCCAGGATGATGGAAGCCCCGGCGCATCACCAGGATTATTACGAGGCAGCTTACGAGAGGCTGTTGGCAAAAGGCATCGGTTTTCATGCGCTTGATATCACCGGGCTGAACTGGACGGAGATTGATACGCCGTCAGATTTCGTCACAGCTAACGCCATGTTCGGCTCCCCCGTCACTACCGTATCACGCGGCCAGCAACGGGCATCGGACGAAGGCGCGGCGGTCAGAATGGCGAATAGAGCCTGAGCAACGAGGTTCCAAGCCATCGGATGCCTTTTAAGGGGAGCGGATGGACTACCGCAGCCATGCCCTGCCATTCCGGCAGGAGATCGCTGCTCTTTACAAAGGACAGATCATGGCCAAGGGTAATAACAGCAAACGCGGCAATAAAGAATCCAAAAAACCGAAGCAGGAGAAGCCGAAAGTTTCAGCCACGGCAAATTCTCAGGCGGTAAAACCTGCGCTGTCAATCGCTGGCAAAAAGGTAAAGTAGCGTCGTTGCGAAGGCCGCCGAAACACCGGATGCCTTGGCAGGCGTATCTGGAACGGACTCTTTGGCGGCCTTTCGTTACGGCCCTGCTCAATAGCCGGAACTTACCGACCACACTGCGCGTGCAGCAAGCGATAATGACTTTTCGACGTTACCTCCAGATTGCTGTACGGGGAACCAACTGCAGCAAAGCGACAGCTCCACTGCAGCATCGGACTGACCGCTGAATGGCCGGTCTGCGCCGATCCCAGATGACCCGCGTTTGCGTAATGACGTGAGGTCAGCGTCGATTGGCCGTGGACAAACTATCTGCACTCTGCCAGAAGGGCGGTGCTACGTTACTTCAGTCGATCCCCTGCTTTCCCTACCGGACCTCAGCGAACTCGATACTGGCCGACCGCGCCACGCTGTTGCACTTCCGCGAACAGGTTGAAAAATAAAGGAGATCTCACGATGGCCAATGGCACCGTGAAATGGTTTAATTCTACTAAAGGCTTCGGCTTTATTTCCCCCGCGACTGGCGGAAAGGACGTATTCGTCCATATTTCCGCCCTTGAGCGCGCAGGCCTGACTTCGTTGAACGATGATCAGGAAGTCACATTCGAAATCGAGTCCGGCCGTGACGGTCGCGAGTCGGCAGCAAATCTTCAGCTCGCCTGAATGATTGATTTGAATTTGGAACAGGGCGCCTTCGGGCGCCCTTTTTCGTTGCGCCTCGACATCGTGGCCAGGCGTGTGACGATTTCATCGGGTGGGCGCCAGCGCTCCGCTGAGGATCTCTCGCCAATCAGTGTAGAACCCGATGGCTGCAAAGAGGGGTGTTTCTGCATAAAGGTACGCAACGCGACACGGCTGATCAGGCTTGGAGCAGCTTTCTCCCCGGTTCCTTGAGCGCTCCGTTGGCGTGGACGTAGTGGTACAGGGTGGAAGCGGGGATGTTGCCGAGTTCCTGGCAGATTGAGGGGATGGTGCGCTGGCGATCCGACATCAGGTGCTGGGCGTAGCGCAGTTTCTCGGCGGTCATGATGCGTGGACGCCCGCCTTTGCGACCCCGGGCGCGGGCGGCTTTCAGTCCTTCCCTGACCCGCTGGCGGATGACGTTGCGCTCCATCTCGGCGAAGGCCGCCTGGATCTGGAGGAAGGCGCGTCCCGTAGGGGTGGTCGTGTCCATCGGCGAGTTGAGCGCCCTGAAGGCGATCTCGCGCTCGGCCAGATGGTCGATGAGGGCGATGAGTTCGCCGGCCAGGCGGCCGAGCCGGTCGAGGTCGAGAACCACGAGGACGTCGCCCTTGCGCAGATGGTCGAGGCAGGCGGCAAGACCGGGGCGCTCGGCCTTGGCACCGGAGGCGCGGTCATCGAAGATGCGCTCGCATCCGATTTGGTTCAGCGCGTCGAGCTGGCGGTCGAGGATCTGCCTGTCCTCGGTGGTGGACACCCTGGCGTAGCCGATCAATCCCATCGTTGCCCCATCTTCGATCCTCGCTGCGGCTGCGGGTGCCATGTCCGCGGCGGCGCCACGACAAACGTATCGAGCCCTATCGTTTCCGTGTAAAGGTTCCTCCGGGTTTATCGTGCCAAGAGCAGGTCCGGACGAGAGCCAACGGGACGTGATGACATGCGCGCATTGCCTCGCCTGAACTGTTCCCGACATTAGTGGGTCCAACCCAACAAAGGTACCGAACCCACCAAAGGGTTTTCAGGAGGTGGCTGATCTATAGAGGCTTTTGTCGATTTGGCGGCTCCCAATTCGGTGGGATGATTATGGGCGGGTTTTTAGGAGGAAGAACGCCGGTCACGTCCTGAAGCTTTTCTTCTGAAAAATCGTACTCGCCCAGCATGTTGATATGGGCCCACGCGATCGGGGAATGCGTGGCGATGGTGCGCAGGAGTTGGTCGCGCTCTTCGGGCGTCGCGGTCCGTTCGATCTGCCTGGCGAGGTAGAGATAGTTCCAGCAGATGATGCAGTTCTTGATGAGGCGGTTGCAGGCCTCGGCGATCTCCTGCTCCTCTTTTTCGACCTGGGCGAACTCGCGCGGGTTTCCGACGGCGACGGCGCGGGTGAACCGGTTCGCCAGTTCGACCTTGTTGAGCTGTTTCTCGATGGCCTGCCGCAACTCGAGGTCATCGAGATAGCGCAGGATAAACAGGGATTTGACGATCTGGCCGAAAGCTTTCATCGCCTTGTAGAGCCGATGTTGGCGGGAATACGAGTTGAGCCGCCGAAAGATATCCGATGCGGCGGCTTCCTTGAGCTTGATGGTGGCGACGAGACGCAGGAGGTCGTCCCAGTTCTCATGGATGGCGACCTCGTTCACGTATTTCGCGGGCGCGATCGCCCAGTCGGCACCGTCCTTCCGGCGGCTGTGAAACCGGTAGAGCTGCTGCTTGGCGATATTCTTGATCCTCGGCGCGTAGGACAGGCCAAGGAGGTGTGTGACGCCGAAGATCGTCTCGTTATAGCCGTGCTCGTCGGTGGAATGGATGTCGCTTCGGATGACGTCGTTGTGCATCAGCCCATCGATCACATAGGCGCTCTCGCGCTCGGCGGGGCTGAAAACCAGCGAGTGCCAGAGGATGTTGCGCTCGTCGATGAAGGTATAGGCGCTGACGCCTTGGCCCTTGCCGAAATACTTGAACGAATAGCCGGCGTTGAGGGACTCGCGGCGAACCTCGAATTTCTGCCCGTCGCTGGAGGTGTGCAGGGTTTCCTGCGAACGGCGGTAGATGGCAGGCAGCTCCATCCGGTCCATCGCGGCCGCGACCCGGTCGTTGGCGGCGACGATATTGTCGAGTGAAAATCGCCAGTTGATCGCGTGTTCGAGTTCGCGCTCGGTGACCGACGGCGATATCCGGGCCATCTTCTGCACACCGATCCCGCAGCCAGGCCCATGATCCCGGCGAAGAGCGTCGCCGGGTTTGGCGCCTGGCGGGCATGAGCCTGCTGCCAGTGGCGGAGCTCGTCGAGCATTCCGCAGTGTCGATTGACGGTCGCGAGGATCTCCGCTAGCGGCACGCAGTGCCGCTGGGACAGTGTACGCTGCAATGGTTCGCTATCGAAATCTTCCTGCGCGGGCGTCGCCACCCGGAAGCCGCCCTTCGCGGTGATCGCCAGATGCGGGTTGGCGCCATCGCGGATCGCGGCGTTCGTCTGCTGATATTGCCGGTGCAGCACCTCGTCGAGCCTTGCGAGGACAGGCTCTGGATCGACGAAATCCGTCAGCCCTGCGCGCTCGAGGAATTGCCCCTTGTCGGCCCCCCAGCGGTCCCGACTGATCAGATAATCGTCAAGCGGCCGGTACTTGTAGGACCCCTCGAGATTGAGATTGCCCGCCTTGATCGCCCCGGCGACATGACGGAACAGAAAGACCTTGTAGAGCGAGACCCGGAACGCCCCGTCTTTCGGTAGAACAGCGTCCCGTTCGTCCTGGTCCAGAAACGCCATCGGCGCGTTGGCTGTCACGGCGCCGTCTTTCTCGCGGAAATGCGCGATAGCGCCCACAAGGTCGGTACAGCGTTCACCGCTCCCGAAGCGAACGACCCGCAGGATCGGGCTGACACGGTTCTGCAAGCGTCGCGACCGGCGCTCCAGCGCCTGAAAATACGGATCGCGATCAGCGGCGTCACGCCTGATATTGGCACACGCTGTCCGGACTTCGCTTTCGCGATCCTGGTCGAGCACCGTGCGGATACGTTCGATCTTTTCAGTGGGCGACAAGTGCATGTCGTCGACCAAGGAGCGGATATCCTGTAGCGCCCCGAACACATCCGTCTCCAACGTGTCCAGAAGCGAGCCCACACGGGCGCTCTTGGTCTGGCGGCGCTCGAACACCTGATCCTTGTGATCGCGGGCGGCGGCGGTGTCGAAGGACTGAACAACGCTGAGAAGCCGGTCAATGAGCGCATCATGAAGGCGGTGGTGCTGATCGGCAATGAACGAGATCGCGTGAAGATGGCGGTCAGCCTCGGCGCGCCGATGGAGTTGGAATATTTCCGACCTCAGAACGCCGCCCGCGTAGTACCGGATACCTTCCCTGCCCAGATCGAGCACCTCGAGCACCGGTGCGACGCTGTCATAGAGGTCCGCAATGGCGCTGAAATCCTCGGCGGTTTCGCGGACCTTGTGGGGCGGGTCGATTGCGAGAGCTTTCTCAGCAAGCTGAGCCGGTATCGGTTTCCGCCATCGTCACGCTTGAAGAGATCGTCCAGCGTGGCGCGAACAGGCGGGGTGAGATGCAGCGCCACCATATCCATCAGAGCGCGTTTGCGATCCGCCAACTGGCGGCGGATGAGATCGGTCAGGCGCCCCACGCCGGGAAGTTGAATCCGCTGTTCGATCAGGAAGTCGATGCAGCGCCCGAAGAGCATGCGGGGCTTGAGGTGCGCCCTCGCCATGGTGGCGATCTCGGTGATGAGGCGAGCCTCTACCTTGGCGTCGAAGGCGTGGAAACCCTGAAGGCCCAGCACCAATCGTTGGTGGCGCAGGCGCGTCGTTTCCTTGTAGGCGGTGGCGTCGAAATCCTCTGGCGCCAAGCCGACACCTCGCGCGACATACACGATATCGCGCGGATGGCAATCCTGGGGTGCAAAGAAGCGGCGGGCGGCACGGAAATAGCCGTAGGACAGCAGGAAGCCGATCCGGCCTGTGGGACTGCGCATGCGCTGCGCGGCCTCCAGCACCGTCCGAGGGAAATCGAAATGCCGCTTGCGCTCGGCGCTGTCGAAAACGGGTGGCTGCTCAAGGCGCGCCTGATCAGCGGCGCTGAGAATGCGCATACGGGGCATGGGGCAAATCCGGACTGAAAAAATTACGCAAGAAACGAGCCTTTCCCGTAGCGGAAAGATCAAGCAAAACACATTGAATAAAACACATCGTTCGATACGGTAATTTGTGGAATATCGGGATTTTATCGAATGAGCGGAAAATCGACCTCTTCAACGCCCAGAACGGTCGGCTATCTGCGGGTCTCGACCGAGGCGCAGGATCTCGACAAGAACCGGGCCGATATCCTGGCCCTCGCAAACCGCGAGGACCTTGGGCGTGTCGATTTCGTCGAAGAGAAGGTCTCCGGCAAGACGCCCTGGCGGAAACGCAAGATCGCCGCCGTGCTCGACGAGCTGCGCGAGGGCGATGTCCTGATCGTCAGCGAACTCTCCCGGCTTGGGCGCTCCATGCTCGAATGCATGGAAATCCTGTCCATCGCCGCTGCGCGGCGCATCCGGGTCTACGCCATCAAGGGCAACTGGCGGCTCGACGACACTATCCAGAGCAAAATCGTCGCAATGGCCTTCTCGATGGCCGCAGAGATCGAACGCGACCTCATCTCAGCACGAACGACCGAAGCCCTGCGCGCCCGAAAGGCCTCAGGCCTACCGCTCGGCCGCCCGAAAGGACCCGGCAAGAGCAAGCTCGACCGGTTCCGCACCGAGATCGAGGCTCTCCTCGCCAACGGATCAACCCAGGCCTTCATCGCCAAGCGCTACGGCACCACTCCGGCGAACCTGTCAAACTGGATCAGAAAGCACGGCATCACACGACACAGACCATGAAATCCTGTGGTGGTTTCGGTACCTTTGTTGGGTTGGACCCATTAATCGCGGATCTGGATCTCTCGATTGAAGAACGGTCACAGCGTCGAACAGCCGATTGCGGGCGTTCAGCCCTCCGTTCCAGCCGCCTGGTGCCAGCGACCCGGCGCGCGCGCATGGTCAGCCCGCGGCCGAGATCGACCGTGGCATCCGTTGTTGAGCGACAGACGGTATGACCGATGCGACCAGCTCGTCCGGTGCCGCATCGCCGCCAGTATCGCTTCCTGTGCGGCACCGCCCTTTCAGCACCAGCGCCTGAGCGGGCGAGGTGGCGCGGCCGATGCGGGAGTGTCCGTCCTCGGGCGTAACCCGCCAGATGCACTCGTTATCGGACGAGATGGTATTCCAGATCGGCAAGAGAAGGCCGGTCAGGACAACACCGAGACACCGCCTTTACACCGCCATGGCCAGCCGCCAACGCCTCGGCTGCCGCAAAACGCCGACGCCCGCGCTCGTCCAGCAGCGGACCAAGCGCCTTGAAGCGAACCTCTATTGCGGTAGTGTCAATCATCCCATGAATCTAACAGCGCAGATTCAGCAGGGGAATCCCCCGCGTCCAAAAATCACCCCCGATTCACTTATTTATCAACGGCCCTTAGCGGAATTTTGTGGTCAGAAATTGCTTCAGGTGCCTTTCCTTTCAAGATATGGATATATGGTGGCCTTTGAGAGGCCGTAGTGGGCCATGAGAGCCTTGATTAGGATGCCTTGTTGGCGTTTTTTGCGCAGCTCTGCGATCTGGTCGCCTGTAAGCGCGGGCCACTTTCCGAACTGCACGCCCCGATCCTTTGCTTTCCTTATTCCATCCATTTGACGCTCGGCCCAGATCTCGTCTTGTTGATCAATTATCATAGCCGGTCATCTCCAGATAACCCACGCCAGCATGACTGCCTGCGACTGTTATCGGCCCTTCCCAATAAGGCACCGACGTTGCCATCCAGGCATCGGTGTTCAACGCGCTGACGGTCACGTCGATGCCTTTGTCGGGCAGGCGCACACGCCATTCTGTTGGGACTTCGCGTCCTGCCACGCTGTGGCGGGTGAGCGGGAATGCCGAAAAGGCTCCGTTGGGAAAAGCAGTCGCGGTGCCATCAGCCGAAATCCATGTGCCTGAGGTGTAATCCGTATCCCCGCGCAGCACAAAACCCATCAGCTTGTCGCCACTATCGAATGAAAGTGAGAACCACTCCCACCCACGTTGATCCTGTGCCAAAGGTTGCGAAGACCATTCGCGATCCAGCCATGCCGAACCCGTCACTGGCACCTGACCTTCTGGTAGAGTCAGAGTGCCTGACACCTGGAAGAACGGCTGCGAATAGTAGTGACTTGCCTGCCCCGCCGCCGATTTGACCGAATAGCCGTTCTGCCCATGCAGAACCAACGGACCCTTGGCGATCAACTGCACGTCATAGGCAAATTCAGGTGCTGTGGCGGTCAGCCGCATGTGGTTGAAATCCGGGCCTTCCATCTTCCAGTCATCGATCCATGCAAAAAACGGGTCGGCCGTCACCCCGGCTTGCCCGATCCCGCCGCGCGCCAGCCGTTCCGCTACGAAATGGGCTTTTGGCGTGGTTACTGCGGCATGACCCATCCACAGTTGTGGCGTCGCCCATCCTTGCCCGTCACGTGGGGCAAGGGCGGAGCGAAACAGCGTCCATTGCAGCCCATAGGGTATGCCGTCGGAGCCCATCAGGTTGGCCGTAACATACCACCATTCGATACGGTATTGTGGATGCGCGCCATGGTCGGCTGGAAATTGCAGGACGGTGCTGCGCTGCGGGACAGCAAAATCCTCAGCGGCACTGCCAAGCCCTGCAAACCCCTGCGCCATACTATGCATTGGCAGCCAAAGAAAAATAAAAAGGGCCAAACCCTTACCGTTCATGGCTGAACACCCCCAGCAGGAGCGCTGGCGGCGTGCGTGACAGCCGCCACGCAGGCCACAGCGCCGCCAATGCGGCGGCCAACAAGGTCAGCCCACCGAGGCGTACATAATCAAGCGGAAAAAGATACATTGGCAGGCGCCAACCGAATGCTCCAACGTTGACAACGGCCAGCAATGTCCAGGCAAGCGCCAGCCCCAACGGTAAGGCAAGCGCCCCGGTCAAGGCGGCCAACACCACCGCGCGCGCAAAGTCCATGGCTGCCAACCTGCGCCGTGTCAGCCCTAACGCCCAAACCGGCGCAAGCTGCGGCAAGCGCATGACAGCCAGCGTCAGCAAGCTCATCAGGATTGCAAACCCCGCGACGGCAAGGGTCAGGATGTTTAGCGCGGCGGTCACGACAAAGGTCCGCTCGAACACTGCCAGAGACGCTGCCTTTATCGATGCCTGATCAATGATCGCCGTATTGGCAACACCAAGCTCATCGCGCAATATAGCGCGCAGATCGTCAATCTTTGCGGGATGCACACGCATCCCAAAACGCAGGGCAGTGTCGTAGGGGAACAGGCGTAGGAACAGCAGTTCCGTCACGATGACCTGACCAACCGAATTGCCATAGTCGCCATAGATGCCCAGAACCGGAAGCGTCACGCCGGGCGCAAGGGGCACTGTGACCCCCAGATCAAGCTGCGCGCGGCGATAAAGCTGCTCGTTCACCAGTACCCCTTCGCCCCGCGCCAGAGCCTCCCAAACGTTGGGCACAGAACGCAAGAACTGCCAGTTGTCGCGATAGGTGGCGTGATCGCGCGTGCCATGTATTTCCGTCGGAAAGCCCGCCACAGCCTGCTCGACCGACAGGAGCGGCAGAACTGCATCCACCCGCCCGTCAGCCAGCGCCTCGACCGCCGTGGCCTGTGTGGCATCTTTTGCACTGACATAGAGCTCGGACGCCAGCCGTTGATCCAGAAACCCGGTAAAGGTCAGGCGGAAGGATGAAACCATGGTGGACACCCCCACATTCGCCGCCATCGCAAGCAGCAGCGCCATCAATGCCAGCGACAGGCCTGGCACCTGTTGCCGCGTGTCGGCCCAGAACCACTGCGCTACCGGTCCTCGCGCACGCCTCTCGCCCAACCGCAGCACCAGCGTGAGGGTCGGCGGCAGGGCCAGCGCTCCCCCGATCAGCAGCGCCCCCATCATGACAAACCCGGCCATCAGCCCCTTGCCCCAAACAGCGACCCCCGCGAACAGCACCAAAAGCAGAGCCGCCAACACCGCCAGGCCGCGTCCTTGCCGGGCCATCGCCCATGCTTGCGGCTGCGCACTGGCCAGCAGCGGCATGCGCGCTAATGACCACAACGCGCCCGCGGCAGCCACCGCAGTCCCTCCCATGGCAATCGCCAGCCCAGACAGCCACCAGACCGGCCGCAGCTCCAATTGCCCCGACACGTTAGCCCCGTAAAGGCCACGCAAGGTTGCCGCCACATCCGGCAAAAGGCCCGCCGCCACGACATAGCCAATCGCAACGCCAACCATCCCCCCTATCAAAGCTAGAATTGCAAGCTCAACCACCATCAGCGCAATCAGCCGTCGAAGAGGCGCACCCAAAGCCCGCAGGGTGCGCACCATTGCCCGCCGTTGCTCGAATGCCAGGCCAATCGCGCCATGCACAATGAACAGCCCTACCGCAAAAGATAAAAGGCCAAAGGCCGACAGGTTGAGGTGAAAACTGTCAGTCAGACGGGCCACGTCGCTGCCAACCTGCGGTGCTGTCTCTACAAGATCAGGCGCGATATATGCCAACGGAGGCCGGTTCAGAGGCTGTTCCGGCGCAATCAGCAGGCGGTCAATTATGCCGTCGCGGCCTAACAGGCGTTGAGCCAGTCCGATATCTGTGATGGCCGTATTTGGGGCGATGCCGGGAGCAGCCACGCGTTCTGCGCGGGTCGGAAGTAGGCGCGCAAGCGTATCGGCGCGGGCAAAGATTTGCCCCCTACCTGATAGAAACGCACCAAGGCCGCCCCCCGCAGTCACGGACACGGGAGCAATGCCTCTTGGTGCCGTCAGCGGGTCTATCCCCACGATCCGCACCGGACCAAGGTTGCCCTCTGTCACGGGGGACACGTTCCAACCTGCGCGTCGCAATGCGACATAGCTTTGCTGCAAGACCGGTCCACCGTTCCGAGCTGTGATCTGGGCGAGGCGGCCCTCCCCGAGCGTCATCGCTGCATTATCATAGCTGGCCCGCGCTTCGGCATTGATCGCCTGCACTCCTGACCAAAGTGCCGTCCCCAAGGCCAGCCCTGCCAGAAGCGTAAACAGCTGCAGGGGGTTACGCCGCCAGTGCCCTATCAGCGCAGAAAAAATAGCGACCGTCACGACAACTGCCCGCCCCGCAGATGCAACCGGCGGCTCAGGCGGGCCGCCAAACGTTCGGAATGGGTGACAAGGATGAGCCCGGCTCCAGTCTCAATCACCAATTCACGCAGGAGGGCAAACACGGTGTCGGCACTCACCTCGTCAAGGTTGCCTGTGGGTTCATCTGCCAGCACCAGCTTTGGCCTCGGCGCAAGGGTGCGTGCGATGGCCACCCGCTGCTGTTGCCCCCCTGACAACTGTTCCGGATATTTGTGCAGGTGATCCTCCAGTCCCAGACGCCGGGTCAAGGCTTGCGCAAACTCTGCGTCGAACTGACCGGTAAGACGCGCCTGAAACGCTATGTTGGCTGCTACCGTTAGCGACGGGATCAAGTTAAACTGCTGGAAGATAACGCCGACAGTGCCGCGCCTCAGTGCGGCACGGCCAGCATCGTCTAATGGCGTAAGATCGGTGCCGTCAATGGCAACTACGCCGCTATTTGCCGTGTCAAGTCCCCCGACTAAATGCAATAGCGTGCTCTTGCCTGATCCTGACTCTCCGGTCAGCGCCAGCATCTCGCCCACACCCATGTCAAACGAAACACCTGCCAGCACAGGGGCCTCAGCTGCCGGATAAGTCTTTGTCACGTTACGCAGGCACAGCAGAATCTGGCTTTCCATTTGATGCCATCTAATTCGCAGCGGATATTAGAAAAGCGGTTCGCCCGCGATTCTCAAAATAGTCTATCCTGACGTTGAACGAGGTAATAAAAGTCGATCCGAGGCTGCGTAGAAACGACCAGTGATGTGCAGGCCAACGGAATGGCCCGACAATTCTGTAATCTTGAGGCATCTCTGAAAGGCCTTCAATCTTGGACATGATCCGGTAGGGATGGATTGGATCATTCAAGTGCCCGCTCAAGATCCACGACATTCAGGCGTGTTCTCATCCAGATTGTTGCGCTACACAAGCGGATCGATTTTGAACCCATGGCCGCGTGATCGGAGAAAATATGTCCTCTCAATTGCTTGCCGAGTGCATGAAACAATTCGAGCTTCATGGCTTTGAGCCTGAGTTCCAGTCTTATTTCATGAGGCTGAAATCCCAATTGCTTGTCAGCGGTGATGTCGCCTGCGGTTTGGTGGTGCTCACCGCGCAAGACGATGACAATTCGGGCAGTGCAGTCCAATTGTTGAGCTTGCTTCTGGATGAAGCACGGATGGGACTGGAAAATGACAGTGAATACGCGGAAGATTTCCTGGAAATGATAGAAATGGCGGTTCAAGCAGGTCTGGCCGCCGGAGCAATTCAGCAAGAGAACCTGATGGAATTCGCAGGCCTTTATCGGAAGGTCGGCTTGCCGGTGCCACAATTATTTATGATTGATCCCGACAACGTGGCCCCACCGCCGGATATGGAAGACTTCGATCTCTCTGAAAATCTGGAAAACCTTGCACGAGATGTCATGGCGGAGGGCGGGTCCGCATATGACCTCTTCAATACGATGGACGCCATGTTGGCGGCGGTACCGGAGGAGATCCAGGCAAGCTTGGCCAATCACATCGCCACAATGGATGGCCCTTTCTTTGAACGTTGTGCTTTGTTCATATTTCTGTCTGGTCCTGAGCTTGTCCAAGAGGCAACTATTGCCGGTCTGTTCGAACGTCTCGATGGAGCTGCTCTAAACGCCGAAACAATGACACTTCTTCCCATGATCCGGGGCTGGTTTGCCAAAGGCCAAATCCAGACAGGGCTGGACGAGCTGATCAAGAAAGCGCGCCGGAAAGCCACGCCCGGGCAAAGCAACGCGACTGGCCCACAAATTCAAGAGATAATCGCAAGCATAACGGACGGTGTCGGCGCTCAAAGCATTGCGGTTGTGTTGAAGCAGGACTCAAAGACCATGCTGGCCATGATCCTGATCAAAACAGGATACGGGATAAAGGACGGCTTCCTCGCTCCCTCTGAAACCAACGGTGATGCAGAACACATGGTTGGGAAATTGCGTGCGGAGACCGGCGCCGATGATATTTCCTGTGGCACGCTGCGTGTGTTGCTGGAAGGGGCGTTGGCTGATGGCTTGGAAAACGGTTGCCTGCCTGCCCCGGGTTTTCTCGATGTTATCGAGGCTTGCAATCTGCTCGACCTGCGCCCTCAGGAGCTCGACCTCAAAGCTTTGCTTAATCTGGCTGACCCCGAACGGAAAATTCAGGACGCGTCAGCGCAAGCTTTAGGGCGCTGGGTAAACGATGATGCTGCACTGGATCGCATGGAGCCTCTTACAGACAGCTGGTTCGAGGATACTGAGGACACTCGTGAGATCATCGCTACAGGGCGTACGGCGCGCAGCATTGAAACCAAGCTCTGGAAATTTCTCGAAACGCGCCGCGATATTTGGGCCCGACGGTTCCTGCAAACAGCGGTTATGTTGCGAGATGGAGACCGGCTAAAGGAGTGGAAAACTCTTACTGCATCCGCTTATGGCTTGATGAATGGACGGGCTTTGAAACGCATCCCCCTGATGGAGGACATTATGTACACAACGATCGAAGCCGATGACGCAAAGTTGTGGTGAAGAGTGTTATTATGGGTGTAGCCATGATAACGCCATCGTCAGTGCAGTGGCCCGTCGTCCCACGCCCGGCGTCCCCGGAAGGCAATAATGACGTTTTCTCCGAAACGCGTAGTCAGATCTACGCTTTTGGCCACCTATCACGACCCGTTGCTGAACCCTTTTGCTGATCGTCTTCGCAAGGCTGGCAAACCGCATAAGGTCATCACTACCGCCGTTGAAGTGGTCCTGCTTTTTTGGACAGGTTTGCGGCTCGGCTAAGATGCACCCGGGTTAAGTTTCATGCCGCCTGGTTCATCTTCTCGAAGGGCATGTAGACAGTATGCGTCCGGTCTGACTGGTGTTGACTTATTCGGCCGTCCAGCTCCACGGCATGAGTTCCTCGAGGCGGGTCATCTTGTGATCTGCGACACGGGCGAGAACCCACCTGAGCCATGCTTCAGGATCGACGTTGTTCATGCGGGCAGTCTCGATGAGCGTGTAGGCGACGGCTGCGGCTTCACCGCCCCCTTTTGACCCCATGAACAGGTAATTTTTTCTGCCAAGAGTTACCGGCCTGATTGAGCGCTCGCAGATATTGTTGTCCAGCTCCAACTGCCCGTTTTCGAGATATCCCCGGGCCTTGGGCATGCGACCGAGCGCATAGCGGATGGCTTCAGCCAATGTCGACTTGCCGGAGATCTTTGGCAACTGAAGCTGCAGCCACGCCTCAAGCTCGTTAAAGACCGGTTTTGCCTTTTCCTGCCGCAAGGCAACGCGCTCTTCAGCGGGCTTATAGCGCGCTTCTTTTTCCACGGCATAGAGGACAGCGATCCGTTTGATCGCTTCCTCGGCGATGGCAGAGCCCTCGCGATCAAAGACCTCGACAAACTTGCGGCGCACATGAACCATGCAAGCTTGCTCGCTGGCTTTGTCGTCCCCGAACAGACCGTTAAAGCCGGTATAGCCGTCCGCATGCACGACCCCCTTGTAGTCAGACAAATGGCTAACCGGATGTTCCCCTTTGCGATCCACGCTGAACTGATACCATGCGCAGGGCGGCGCCTGTCCACGCCAGGGTCGTTCGTCGCGAACATAGCTCCACAGCCGGGCAGTTTGGGTCTTTTTTGTCTTGCCCTTGGTCTGCATTTTGACGGGGGTATCGTCAGCAAAAAGGGCTGGTCCGGCCCGCACCAACTTTCCGATATGGTTGGCCAAGGGTTTCAGCAGCGCCGTAGAGCGGCCCACCCAATCGGTGAGCGTGGAGCGATGCAGATCGACCTTGTCCCGGGCATAGATCTCGGACTGGCGATAAAGCGGAAGATGATCGCAATATTTGCCGACCAACACATGTGCCAGAAGACCCGGGCCGGCACGTCCGCGCGCAATCGGGCGCGAGGGCAACTCGGCTTGAGCGAAAGCCTCGCAGCAGGTGCAGGCCATGCGTGGGCGCACAATCCGCTTCACGACAAAATGGCCGGGGACATATTCCAGCTCTTCGGTAACGTCCTCGCCGAGCGACTTGAGCGCACCGCCGCAATCGCCGCAGGCATCACCGGGCGAGAGCACCTCTTCTTGGCGTTCGAGATGGTCGGGTAGCGGGGCGCGATTGTGGGTGCGCTTGGTTGGAGCGGCTTCCTCCGCGTCGCCTTCGGGCGCTGTCTTTTGTGCCTTGGCAGCGGCTTCGATTTCGGCGTCTTCCTGCAGATCGAACGCAAGTTGATCCAGACTCTCGGATTTGGCCCCAAAGCGAGCCTTGCGATGGGCCGCCAGTTCCTTCTTCAGCTTCTCGATTTGATAAGCCTGAGACTTGATCTCGGCAGCCATCAACTCGCTGACGGCCCGCAGTTCGATGGGGTCTTCAGGCAGGGATTTGAAGGTCTTGAGCATACAGAATTTATATCCGATCAGCCTACCGAACGGAACACTAAAACACTCAAAAACCCATGTTTTGTTGGGCTATCCCGCCTGTAGGGGCCGCCATGTCCTTTGCGGCATTCGCCAGTCGATTCCCTCGAGAAGCATCGCTAACTGAGCGGCTGTCACACAAATTTTGCCGTCTTTGGCGGCGGGCCAGACAAACCTTCCCTTCTCAAGGCGCTTCATAAAAAGACAGGCGCCCTGCGTATCCCACCAGATGATCTTCAACAGATCACCCCCGCGGCCACGGAAGACAAACAGATGCCCCGAATAAGGATCCTCGGCCAGCACCCGCTCCGTTTGCGCTGCCAGCGTGTTGAACCCGCGCCGCATATCCGTCACGCCAGCGGCCAGCCAAACCCGCGTGTTGCTCGGTACCGGAATCATGCCGTCAGCCCCTGAACCAAACCCAGAACCGATGACAGCGCTGTTGGGCCCTCCACGAGAATGCGCCGCCCATCAGACAAGGTGATGTCCACGCGGTGCGCCGAGATAACGGTACCGGTTTCCGGTGGGCGTGGGGAAATGGGCGTGGCTGGCCTCTCGGAGGACCACGCTGTGCTCTCAATCTCGATAGGCAGAAAATCCGAAGTGTCCTCGGTCGCTACGGTGGTGTTCTGATCAGGCGCAAACCGCGCATCCCGTAGCCACGTAAAGATCAGGTTCGCGTTCATCGAATACCGCCGCGCAACCTGCGCAACTGAAATCCCCGGCGTCAACGTTTGCTCGCAAATCGAGCGCTTCTCGTCGTCAGACCAGCGCCGCTTCTTCTGACCCTTCGTCCCACCCATGACCAACCTCAAGATGTCCACTATCGATAATGGACACTATCACCCACTCTATCACGCAGGCAGGGCAGTCAGACCGGACGGATACTGTAGACAGGATGCTTTAGAGCTTGCGCCCCACGAACTCAGGGCCGCAACATGCGGAGAAACGCCGTCGCGGCGTCCGTCACATCGGCGAGACGCGCCAGAAGGTGTTCCCGTGAAAGCCCAGGGGGCGACGCCTCGGCTTGGTCCAGCCGTCCGAGCAGCCTCATGAGGCGCCGCCTGTGGATGCCGAGATACGCCTGTACCGGATCCATGACGAGACCTGAAAAGGTGGTCACGACAGAAGCTGACAGCACAAGTAGAAGCGCGATCCCGGCAATGAACCATCCGGAACGGTCGAGGGGAAAGACTCCGTACCAGACCCGCCCGAGACCCTGCCCGAGAGGGAACCCGGCAACCGCGGCGCTGAATCGGCAAATCAGGCAGCACCACCCGCCGACGGTCAGTCAGTATTGTCCGGCAGGGTATGTAATTCTTCAAGGATCAGGGAAACGATTGTCCGATAGGGGATCGCTCACCGGACATGTGTCAAAAGGGTTGCCGAAGGCAGAGAGACCACACTCAC